>NZ_JBSGAI010000001.1:0-499810 GCF_053600695.1 Amycolatopsis sp. NPDC005003
CCTACCTCGAGCATGCCCGCGACTACCTGGGCCTTGACGTCGACATCGCCGCCCTGACCGGCTACCACTCACGACCAGCTGCGGCAGACTGCTCAGCTGGCGATGGACTGCCAGCGCTGGTTGGGCCCGTTGGTCGGCTTGTACAGGCCGATCCGGGCGCCGTCCTCACGGGACTCGCTCGTGACGTCGAGCAGCTGCCCGCTCGCCGCGTTGACGAACGTCCAGGTGCCGTCACCGGTGGTGGACAGCGTCCACTGGGCCGCCGGGTCGCACACCCCCGCCGCGGCCAGCGTCACCGCGCCGCCGGACGTGCTGAGCACCTGGCCCGTGCCCGCGTTGGTGATGGTGAACCGGTCGCGGTTGCCATAGCGGCCCGTGCGGTCGGTGAGCGTCCAGCGCTGCGCCGGCGCCGACGCGTCCGTGATGCGCTGGACCAGCGTGCCGTTCTCCGCCGACAGCGACTTGCCGCTCTGCACGCCGGTGAAGGTGAACGGCTTGCCCGAGCCGATGCCCGTGCCGGCCGCCGTCGCGGAGACGCCGTCGACGAGGAAGGTCGTCACCGACCGCGCCGGTACCCGCAGCATCGCCTTGCCGCCGGTGACGCGCACCGGCTTGCCCCGCTTCAGCGCCCCGGTGACGTCGGTGACGACCGGCGTCACCGACGCACCCGGACGCACGTTCCGGAAGCCCGACAGGTCCAGCGTGACGTCCTGGGCGTCCGTGCCCGCGTTGGTGTGCACCACCGTGGCCAGGTCCTCGCCGCGCATCGCCACCGTCGACGCGGTGTCGTTCACCCCGATCAGCCGGTCACCCGGCCGGATGTAGTGGGTGAAGTTGCGCATCGTGTTGAACTTCGTGTTCGTCCTGATCTGGCAGGTCGCCGGGGTCGCGTTCGCCGCGCAGTCGAACGGGACCTGGATCTCGCCCCAGTTCATCCCGGCCGCCGACTCGCCGCCGGGCTTCATGTTGTTGTAGTCCTCGATCGGCTGCCAGCTGACCCACGCGCTCGGTTCCAGGAGCCGCAGGTCGTCGGTTATCTGCTTGGCCATGCCGAGGCCGGGGTCCATGTCCGTGAAGTCCTGGCGGTCCAGCCAGCTGCCGCCGACCTCGCTCATCCACAGCGGCTTGTCCGCGCCCTTGGCCAGGTCGCGCGGGACCGGCCGGTTGCCGGTGCCGTAGGTGTGCACGTTGAGCCGGCCCGCCGCCGCGCGGGCGTCGGCCGACCAGCCGGTCCAGTCCGCGGCGAAGATGTCCGGGTTGGTCTCGTCGGGCGCGGAGACGATCGCGCGCGACCCGGCCGCCTTCAGTGCCGCGGCCATCGCCGGGATCAGCTGCGACTGGACCGCCGGGCCGATGTGCGCGCCTTCCTGACGGCCCCCGGTCGGGTTGCCGTCGGCGCCGAGCGTGGTCTTCCAGTAGTTCGTGTTCGGCTCGTTCAGCGGGTTCACCGACGCGAACTTGATGCCGTGCGCCTTTTCGAGGGTGCGCACGACCTGCGTCAGGTACGCGGTGAAGTCGCCGATCTTGTCCGAGCGCAGTTGCTCGTCGGTGGCGTTGAAGCCGCCCGAGACGTAACCGGACACGGTCTGGAAGTACGGCGGCGAGTTGCTGAACGCCTCCCACTTCGTGACGCGGTTCTTGATCTTGTCGACCCACCAGCGCTGGTTGGGGTCGGCCTTGGGGTCGAACTCGGCCGCGTCGCCGGGGGTCCACCAGTCCTTGTCGTTGCGGGTGGTGCCGGCCGGTGCCTTCCACCAGCCCGGCACCGCGGCACCCGCACGCAGGTACGACGGGACGTCGGGCGCGTTGCCACCGCCGACGTTGAACCGGGCGATGTTCAGGTTCAGCCCGTCGGGACCGAAGACCAGGTCGGCCAGCTTGTTCCGGATGGCGTCGGGGTAGCCGCCGGTCGCCTCGGCCATCCACGCGAGGCTGGCGCCCCAGCCGTCGAACGACTGCTGCCGGTAGGTCGGGTCCGGTTTCACGGTGACGGCAGTGGCCGCTTCCGCCGGTGCGGCCACTACCGCGCCGCCTATCAGAGGTACACAAAGGACGGTGAGCAAACGCCGCAAGTTCATCGTCGAACTGCCCTTCGGGTGCGGTGGGGACTGTTTCTCAGGCCTCGGTGTGGCCGAGCAGCGGCCGCGGCACGAACCGGGCCGCGGGGTCGAGCATCGTGCCGAGTTCGAGCACGACCAGTTCGTTGGCACCGGCCCGGACCACCGGACGCGGCACGTACAGCGTCCGTTGCGGACCGCGCCGCCAGTAGCGGCCGAGCGCGAACCCGTTGAACCAGACCACGCCCTTGCCCCACTCCCCGGTGTCGAGGAAGAGGTCGGCGGGCTCGTCGACATCGATGTCGGCGCGCAGCAGCACCGGCCCGGCCACCGCACCCGCCACGGACGACGGCGCCGAAGGCCGCAGCGACGGCAGCGCGGCCAGGTCGAACGGCAGCACGTCCCAGCCGGTCAGCGGTTCGCCGTGCAGCGACGCGCCGCCGATGATGCCCTTCGCCTCGCCGATGCGCGGGCCGTAATCGACCCGGCCCTGGTCTTCGACCAGCACCAGCAGCTCGCCGCGGGCGCGCGGCAGCGGGATCGCGCGCTCGTGGTGGTCCCGGCTGAGCGTGCCCACGAGATCGCCGTCGAAGAACACCGTGGCGCGGTCGCGGACCTCGCCGAAGGTCAGCACGCCGGGCCGGTCGCCCTCGATCGCGCAACGCAGCAGCGCGAGCTGCGGCATCGGCGTGAGCTCGTCGAACGCGGGCAGTTCCTCGTGGAACTCCCAGGTACCCCAGCGGTCCGGGGCGTCGAGCAGCCGCACCGGTTCACCGAGCACGCCGGACGGCGTCGGCGCGGGCCGCGCCGGGGGCGGGACCGTGTCGGGCACCTTGTGGTAGCGGGCGATCACGTCCCGGAAGGCGTGGTACTTCGGTGTCGGGTCGCCGGCTTCGTCCAGCGGCGCGTCGTAGTCGTAGGAGGTGATCAGCGGCTGGTAGACGCCCTTGTCGTTGGCGCCGTTGGTGAGCCCGAAGTTGGTGCCGCCGTGGAACATGTAGAGGTTGACCGAGGCACCCGCGGCGAGCAGCGCGTCGAGCTCCGCCGCCGAGTCCGCGGCCGGGGTCGTGTGGTGGTGGGCGCCCCAGTGGTCGAACCAGCCGTTCCAGAACTCACTGCACATCAGCGGCCCGGTCGGCTGGTGCTCCCGCAGGATGGCCAGCCGCGCCTCGGCGCCCGAGCCGAACGACGCCGTGCGGTGCAGACCGTCGAGACTGCCGGCTTCCAGCATCTCCGGCGTCGGCTGGTCCACTGTGGTCAGTGGCACGGTGACACCCGAAGCAACCGTGTGCTCGGCAAGCGCTTTCAGGTACCGCTTGTCGTCACCGAAAGCACCGTATTCGTTCTCCACCTGGACCAGCAGCACCGGCCCGCCGCGGTCGATCTGGTGCGGGACGACGACCTCGTACACCTTGCTCAGGTAGCCGCGCACCGCGTCCAGGTACTTCGGCTCGTACCGGCGCACCCCGACCGACGGGTCGCGAAACAGCCACGCGGGCAGCCCGCCGTTGTCCCACTCGGCGCAGATGTACGGGCCGGGCCGCACGATCGCGTACATCCCGGCCTCGGCCACGAGCCGCAGGAAGCGGTCGAGGTCGAGGCCGCCGGAGAGGTCGAACTCGTCCGGCGAGGGGGCGTGCGCGTTCCAAGCCACGTACGTCTCGATGGTGTTGAGCCCCATCCGCCGGGCCTTGTCGATCCGGTCGGCCCACAGGTCCGGGTGCACCCGGAAGTAGTGCAGGGCACCGGACAGGATGCGGAACGGGCGTCCGTCGAGCAGGAAGTCGTGCTCCCCGATGGCGAACTCAGGCATCCGGGCCCGCCTGCGGGGTCAGCTGGAGCACGGTCCAGGACAGCGGTGGCAGTGTCACGGTGATGGTCGTCCCCCCGGGATCGGACGTCGCGGCCGTGCCGGGTAGCGGCACCGGCCGGACCGGTTGCGAGTCGGCGGTGTTCACGGTGTGGCGGGTCTCGCCGTCCGGTGTGGTCAGCGTTTCGGCGGCGTACACGCCGAAGCGGGCGCCGCGCAGGCGGATCCGCACCTCGGTCGGGGACGCCGTGGCGCGGTTGGTCAGGAACACCGCCCCGCGGCCGGACTCCTCGACCGTCGCCGCGACGTCGACGAGGTCGACTTCGCCGTGCTGCGCGGTGCGGAGCCGGTCGCCCTCGACGGCCAGGCGCAGGCTCGACCCGCCGGCCAGCGCGGCGACCTGCCGGAACGGGTGGAACGTCGTCTGCCGCCACGCCGGGCCATCGGGCTCGGAGCGAATCGGCGCGATGACGTTCACCAGCTGGGCCTGGTTCGCCATGGTGACGCGGTCGACGTTGCGCAGCAGCGAGCTCAGCAGCGAACCGACGACGACCGCGTCGGTGACGGTGTAGGTGTCCTCGATGATCCGCGGGTGCTCCCGCCAGCCGCCCGCGGCCAGCTCCGCCTGGTCGACCTCGTTCCAGCGGCGCAGGTCCCAGACGTTCCACTCGTCGACGCTGATCCCGATCTTCTTGTCGAGCCCCAGCTCGGCCAGCGTTTCGTCGATGACCCCCGCCGTCGTGCGGATGTAGCGGTCCAGCGCGGCCGCGCTGGCCAGGTAGCTGTCGGTGTCGCCGTGCAGTTCCTGGTAGTAGGCGTGCAGCGAGATGTGGTCGACCAGCTCCGCGGTGTGGCGCAGCACCGTGCGCTCCCACGAGCCGAACGTCGGCATGTCGGCGTGCGAACTGCCCGCGACGACCAGCTCGACGCCGGGGTCGATCATCCGCATCAGCCGGGCGGTCTCCGCGGCCAGGCGGCCGTATTCGTCGGCCGTCTTGTGGCCGATCTGCCACGGGCCGTCCATCTCGTTGCCCAGGCACCACAGCTTGAAGCCGAACGGGCGGTCGGCGCCGTTCGCGCGCCGCCGCTCGCTCAGTTCCGTGCCGCCGGCGTGGTTGCAGTACTCGAGGACGTCGGCGGCTTCCTGGATGCCGCGGGTGCCGAGGTTGACGGCGTACATCACCTCGGCACCCGCGGCTTCGGCCCACGCGACGAATTCGTGCAGGCCGAAGCGGTTGGACTCGACGCTGTGCCACGCCGGGTCCAGCCGGACCGGCCGCGATCCGGCCGGCCCGACGCCGTCTTCCCAGCGGTAGCTGGAAACGAAGTTGCCGCCGGGGTAGCGGAGCACGGTCGGGCCGAGTTCCCGGACCAGCTCCAGCACGTCGCCGCGGAACCCGCGATCGTCCGCTGTGGCGTGCCCGGGCTCGTACAGCCCGGTGTAGACCGACCGGCCCATGTGCTCGACGAACGAGCCGAAGAGGCGACGCGGGACCCTGCCGATGACCTGGGCAGGGTCGCCGACGTCGCCTTCGATGTGGACGGTCATCCGGCGCTGACCGTGAAGCCCTGCTGGTTGCCGTAGTCGACGATGGCCTGCTGCCAGGCCGCCAGCCCGGCGTCGAGGCCGGTGGCGTTCACGTAGGCCTTGCCGGCGGTGTCGCTGAAGACACTGTTGGCGTAGGTCTGGTACGGCAGGTAGGTCCAGCCCGGCGCGACGTCCTTGGACGCCTGGGTCAGCACCTGGTTGACCTTCTGGCCGCCGAAGTACGGCAGGGCCTCGTCGACGAACGCGGGCGAGGTCAGGTCGGCCGTGGTGGACGGGAAGCCGCCGCTCTTGATGAACGGCTGGACGCCGCCGGCGTGGTTGAGCCAGCGCACGAAGCCCGCGGCCAGCGCCGGGTTCTTGCTCTGCTTGACCACGGACTGCGCGCTGCCGCCGTTCTCCGCGGTCACCGGCTTGCCGTCGTAGGTCGGCATCGGCGCGACCGCCCACTTGCCGGCGCCGCCGGGCACCGACGAGATGAAGTTGCCCGGCATCCAGGCGCCGGTGACCAGGGAGGAGATGGTGCCGTCGCCGAGGGCGCGGAACCAGTCGTCGGACCACTCCTTGACCGGGGCGAGCAGCTTGCCCTGGATCAGCTGGTCCCACATCGCGGTCCACTTCTTGGTGCCCGCGTCGCCGAAGTTGACCTTCACGTTCCGGCCGTCGACGGTGAACGGGCGCCCACCGGCCTGCCAGATCATGCTCAGCACGAACCCGGGGTCACCGGTGTCCGAGGTGATGTACTTGGTGGGGTCGGCGGTGTGCAGCTTCTTCGCCGCGTCGATGTACTCGGCCCAGGTCTTCGGCACGGCGATGCCGTTCTTGTCGAAGACCTCCTTGTTGTAGAACAGGGCCATCGGGCCGGAGTCCTGCGGCAGGCCGTAGATCCCGTTGCCGTTCTTCACCTGCGCCCACGTCGAGGCGCTGTAGTCCTTTTCGAACGACCCGAAGCCGAACTGGTTGAGGTCGGCCAGCGAGTCGGTCAGCGCGAACTGCGGGAGGGCGTAGTACTCGATCTGGGCGACGTCGGGGGCACCCGAGCCGGCCTTGATCGCGTTCTGCAGCTTGGTGTACTCCTCCTTGTTCGTGCCCGCGTTGACGTAGTTGACCTTGACGTTCGGGTATTCCTTCTGGAACGCGGCGACCTGGTCCTTGGCCGACGGGGTCCAGCTCCAGTACGTGATCTCGCCGCCGGCCTTCAGCGCGGCGTCGACCGAGTCCTGGGTGCCGGTGGCGGCGGCGGGAGCGGAGGACGAGCCCCCGGACGAGCAGCCGACCGCGAGCGCGGCGGCCAGCGCGATGGCGGCGGCCGCCTTCGCGCGGGTGCGGATTCCTGACATCGAATGTCCCTTCACGGCGGTGTGACGGCGGGTTATTGCTTAACGCTTCCGGCGCTCAGCCCGGACTGCCAGAACCGTTGCATGAGCAGGAAAGCGACGACGAGGGGAATGATGGTGAGCAACGACCCGGTGAGCACCAGGTTGAAGATCGGCTGGGCGCCCGCGCCGTTGGCCTGGGCGCTCCACTGGTTGAGCCCGACGGTCAGCGGGTACCACTTCGGTTCGCTGAGCATGATCAGCGGCAGGAAGTAGTTGTTCCACGTCTGCACCATCGTGAACAGCGCGACCGTGATGATGCCGGGCACCAGCTGGCGCAGCGTCACGGTGAGGAAGATCCGGATCTCGCCCGCGCCGTCGATCCGCGCCGCTTCCAGGAGCTCGTCCGGGATGGCGTCGGCGGCGTAGACCCAGATCAGGTACAGGCCGAACGGGCTGATCAGCGACGGGATGAGGACCGCCAGCGGCGTGTTGGTCAGCCCCATCTTGCTGAACATCAGGAACGTCGGCACGGCCAGCGCCGTCGGCGGCACGGCCACGGCGCCGAGGACGATGGCGAACACCGAGCGGCGGCCGGGGAAGCGGTACTTGGCCAGCCCGTACCCCGCGGCGGTCGCGAGGATCGTCGCGCCACCGGCGCCGACCACGACGTACAGCAGGGTGTTGCCGAGCCAGCGGAAGAAGATCCCGCCGTTGTAGGTGAACGTCTGGCCGATGTTGTCGAACAGCGCGAACGGGCCGCCGAAGGACAGGCCCGACGTCGAGAACAGCGCCGGCTGGGTCTTCGACGCGTTGATCACCAGCCACACCAGGGGAACCAGGGTGTAGATCAGGTACAGCGCCATGAAGCCGGTGAGGACACGCGACTTGCGAGGTTTTGTCACCGAGAAGGTGGCCATGTCACATCTCCTTCCGGGAACCGCGCAGCTGCACGACGTAGGCGATGACCGCGGTGATCACGCCCATCACGATCGCGACGGTGGCGGAGTAGTTGTACTGCTGCCCGTTGAAGGAAAGGTTGTAGGCGTACATGTTCGGCGTGTAGAAGGTCCCGATCGTGTTCGGCACCAGGTTGCGCATGATGTTCGGCTCGTTGAACAGCTGGAAGCTGCCGATGATCGAGAAGATCGTCGCGACCACGATGGCGCCCCGGATCGCGGGGAGCTTGACCGACAGGATGGTGCGGAACGTGCCGGCGCCGTCGATCGCGGCCGCCTCGAACAGTTCCTTGGGGATCACCTTCAGCGCGGAGTAGAAGATGAGCATGTTGTAGCCCACGAACTCCCACGTGACGATGTTGCCGATCGACGTGAGCAGCCAGTTCGGCGACAGCGGCTTGATCGAGTCGGTGCCCAGCAGGTGGTTCAGGTCCGCGGCGAGTCCGAAGTGGTCGCCGTAGATGAAGCCCCACATCAGCGCGGCGACCACGGCGGGAACCGCGTACGGCAGGAAGATCACGATCCGGAAGAAGCCGGCGGCGTGCAGCCGGGCGCTGTCGATCGCCAGTGCCGCGATCAGCGCGAGCACCAGCATGATCGGCACCTGCACGGCGAGGAACACCAGCACGCGCCGGAAGGCCTCCCAGAACTTCGGGTCGCCGAAGACCTGGACGTAGTTGTCGGCGCCGACGAACACCGTGCCGCCGAAGAAGGCCTGGTCGCGGTAGAGGCTGAGCACGAACGCGTACACGACCGGCGCGATGAAGGTCAGGGCGAACACCAGCATGAACGGGGCGACGAAGAGCCAGCCCCGCCATTTCCGCCGTGGCCGGCGGGCCGCGGGCGCCCGGCGCGAAGGCACCGGGGCGGGCGGAGCCGCTGTGGACGTCATCGTCTCTCCGAGTGGTCATGCGGCCGGGCCCTGGACCCGGCGGGATGTTTACGTCAACATGGACGGCCGCAGAGTAACGTGTTGACGTAAACATGTCCAGGACACCAAGGAGTGACCGTGCCGCGCCAGACAGCGACCTCGTCCGCATCCGGCCACGCCGCCCGGCGCCGGGGGCCGTCGATGGCGGACGTGGCCCGCGAGGCGGGTGTCTCGGGTCAGACGGTCTCGCGCGTCGCCAACGGGAAGACCAATGTGGACGAAGCGACGCGGGAGCGGGTCCTCGCCGCGATGCGCCGGGTCGGCTACCGGCCCAACAGCGCGGCCCGTGCCCTGCGCAACGGCCAGTTCCGCAGCATCGGCGTGATCATTTCGGCGCTCCCGACGTTCGGCAACAGCAGGACCCTCGACGCCATCGCGGCGGCGGTCGTCTCGGAGGGGTTCTCGATCATCCTGATGCCGGTGACGCGCCCGACGCAGGGCGAGGTGACGGGCGCGTTCAGCACGTTGAACGAGCAGGCCGTCGACGGCGTCATCATCCTCATCGAGCAACACCAGCTTGACCAAAGCGAGATCGAACTGCCGCACGGGCTGCCGGTGGTGGTGATCGACTCGAGCGCCCGCTACGACTACCCGGTGGTGGACAACGACCAGGCCGACGGCGCGGCCCGCGCGACCAGCCACCTGCTCTCGCTGGGGCACTCGACGGTCTGGCACATCGCGGGCCCACCGCAGTCGTATTCGGCCGAGCGCCGCCGCAAGTCGTGGCAGGCCACTTTGGAGCGTTCCGGCCGCGTGGTGCCGCCGGTCCTGGTCGGCGACTGGTCCCCGGAGTCGGGCTACCAGGCGGGCCTGCGCCTGGCGGCGGACCCCGCGGTGACGGCGGTCTTCGCGGCGAACGACCAGATGGCTCTGGGATTGCTGCGCGCGTTGCACGAGACGGGCCGCGCGGTGCCGGCGTCGGTGAGCGTGGTGGGCTTCGACGACATGGAGGAGTCGGCCCACTTCTGGCCCCCGCTGACGACGATCCGCCAGTCGTTCGAAGCGGTGGGCCGCCACGCCGTGGAGGCCCTGCTGGCGGAGATCGAGACGGGCGCGGAAGCCGGCGAGCCGGTCCTCCTCCCGACGGAACTGGTCATCCGCTCGAGCACCGCCCCACCCCCCGCCTGACGAGCCGGGCATCACCCGTGTCCCGAAAGGCATCACGTGTGATCGGGCAGGCATCAGCCCGATGCCCCGCCAATCACGAGTGATGCCCTTCCCATCACACGAGATGCCCCGCCAGTCACACGAACCGACCCTCCAGGTACGTGGGCCGACCCCCTGGGTACGCGGGCCGACCGCCTGGGTTCGGGCGGGCGAAGTGGACTTGCGGGGATCAGTCGTTTCAGGCGGGCGGGGCGGGGGAATTACCGGCCACCAAGCCGGGAACCCCGGTAGCCCCAACGTCCCAGTGGCGTGGACCATTCGGCGCCACCGCACGGAAACGAGGCCGTCATGCTCGCCATTCTCGCCGCCGTTCTCTTCGGGCTCGCCCTGCTCATGGAGCTGGCCGGGTTCGGGCTGGGCCCGGTGATCACCACCGGGACCCTCACCACCGCCGGGTTGCTGTGCGTGGCCCTGCACCTGGCCGGCATCGCCACCGACCGGTCGCGGTTCACCCGGCGGCGGCGCCGTCGCTGACTCGCCTCAGCACCTGGGCGAACACCTCCGGCGACTGGGCTCCCGCCACGCCGTACCGCTGGTCGATCACGAAGAACGGGACGCCGGACGCGCCGAGTGCGCGGGCCTGCTCGCCGTCCGCCGCCACCTCTGCTTCGTACGCGTCGGACTCGAGCACCGCCCGCGCCTCGGCCGCGTCCAGTCCCGCTTCCGCGGCCAGCGACACCAGCGAATCGCGGTCGAACAGCGACCGCCGCTCGGTGAAGTGCGCCGCGTAGAAGCGGTCCACGACGGCGTCGGCCACGCCGTGCTTCGCCGCGAGGTGGACCAGGCGGTGGCCGTCGACCGTGTTGCCCATGTGGACGCCGTCGAGGTGGTACTCGAGGCCGTCGGCCGCCGCGCGCTCCTCCATCTGGGCTTCCATCGCGTCCGCTTCTTCCAGGGTACGGCCGTACTTCTCGGCCAGCACCTCGCGCGTCGGCCGCGAGGTCCCGCGCGGGAACGACGGGTCGAGCTGGAACGAGTGGTGCACCACCTCGACGTCGACACCGACTTCGGCCACCGCCCGCTCGAAGCGGCGTTTGCCGAGATAGCACCAGGGACAGACCAGATCGGACCAGATGTCTACGCGCACGAAACCCAGCTAACCGAAGGGGTGCCGCGCACTTCAAGGTAACCGGCACCCACCAGCGGACTAGGGTTGGCGCGGTGACCGTCTCGACCGACGACATCGTCCGGCACGCGGCCCGGCTGCTGATGGCCGGGACGCGCCTCGACCTCGGCCGGATGGCCGCCGAGCTCGGGATCTCGCGCACCACGTTCTTCCGGCGCGTCGGCAACCGCGACGACCTGATGGGCGCCGCGCTGCGGCTGCTGTCCGACCGGACCTGGCAGCGGGCCCTCGACGGCTGGCGCGCCGGGCACGGCGACGCCGTGCGCACCCCCGAAGGCCGGCTGCGCTGCCTGTGGGTCATGGAGGCCTACCGCCGCGAGGTCGCCGACAGCGACGGCATGCGCAAGCTCATCGAGGCGGAGTCGAACACCGCCCTGCGCGTGCTGACCGACCCGCGCGGCGCGGTCCAGCCCGGGCTGGTGGACGCGCACGTCGAGCTGTTCCGAGCCGACGCCGACGCCGCCGGGCTGGCGCCGCTGGTCGGGCTGCCGGACCTGGCCTTCGCGGTCGTCCGGCTCGGCGAGTCGTTCCTCTACTCCGACGTCCTGGCCGCCCGCTCGGTGGACCTGACCGTCGCGACGACGCTGATCGACACCCTCGTGCGCGGGGCCCTCGAACCCGCCCACGTGCACTGAGCGACCGCACAGTTCGTCAGACCACTCCCCCGTTCGGAGGATGTGGAACATTTCGCCAAGGTGTTTCATAGGCGGACGGGAAAGCGGTTACCCCGCACCCCGTCCGCGGCACGTCTTTCCGTTGCCGTGCAACAGTTCTGCCGATCCGCCCGTCTGTGTCCGGGCGCGCTTTCGCCTGCCCGGGGAAAGAGAGCGATCCATGTCCGCACTCACCAGCCCGCCGACGACGTCCGGCTCGCGTGAGAAAATTTCCCGCCACCGCCCGTGGCGCGCCAAGGCCGCCGGCGTCGTGCTGGCCGCCCTGGCGCTGACCACCGCGGTCGCCGCGCCGGCGCCCGCCGCCGCGAACCCCTACGAGCGGGGCCCCGACCCGACCACCGCCAGCATCGAAGCCACCCGAGGCTCGTTCGCGACGAGCACCGTCACGGTGTCGCGGCTGGCCGCCTCCGGCTTCGGCGGCGGCACCATCTACTACCCGACGACCACGACCGCCGGCACGTTCGGCGCGATCTCGATCGCGCCCGGCTTCACCGCCACCCAGTCGAGCATCGCCTGGCTTGGCCCGCGCCTGGCGTCGCAGGGCTTCGTCGTGTTCACCATCGACACCCTGACCACCTCCGACCAGCCCGACAGCCGCGGCAGGCAGCTGCTGGCCTCTCTGGACTACCTGACCCAGCAGAGCTCGGTCCGGTCGCGGATCGACAGCAGCCGGCTCGGCGTCGTCGGGCACTCGATGGGCGGCGGCGGCACGCTCGAAGCGGCGCGCTCCCGCCCGTCGCTGCAGGCCGCGGTGCCGCTGACCGGCTGGAACCTGACGAAGAACTGGTCGACGCTGCGGGTGCCGACGCTCGTCGTCGGGGCGCAGTCGGACACCGTCGCGCCGGTGGCGTCCCACTCGATCCCGTTCTACACCAGCCTGCCGTCCACGCTGGACCGCGCGTACCTCGAACTGCGCGGCGCCAGCCACTTCGCACCCAACTCGCCGAACACGACGATCGCGAAGTACACGCTGTCCTGGCTCAAGCGGTTCATCGACAACGACACCCGCTACGAGCAGTTCCTCTGCCCGATCCCCCGGACCGACCTGTCCATTTCGGACTACCGCGGGAACTGCCCGCACAACGGCTAGCCGCCGAGGGTCACGACAACCTTTCCCTTGGCGTGCCCTGATTCGGAGTAAGCGAACGCGGCACGCAGGTCGTCGAACGGGTAGCTCCGGTCGACGACCGGCGTGACCGCGCCCCGCTCCACCAGGCCGGCCAGCTCACGAAGAGCCGCCGCCTTGTCCGGGCAGGCCACCGCGTCCGCGAGCACGACCCGCCGCCGTGCGAACAAGCCGGACGCCAGTGCGGCGAAGACGTGCCCCGCGGGCTGCACCCACCGCCCAGCCTGGCCACCGACGGCAACTAAGGTGCCGTCCCGCGAAAGCACCCGCCGACAGGCGAACACCGACCGGCTGCCGGCGACGTCCAGCAGGACGTCGTAACGACGGCCGCTGCGCGTGAAGTCCTCCGCCCGGTAATCGAAGACGTGCTCGGCGCCGAGTGCGCGCACCGCCGCAACGTTGCCCGCGCTGCAGACGGCGTCGACATGCGCCCCGAGCGCCGCGGCCAGCTGCACGGCGAAGGTGCCGACCCCGCCGGAAGCCCCGTTGACCAGCACCCGCTGCCCGGCTTCGACACCACGCAACGACAAGAGCGCGGTCAAGGCCGCCATCGGCATCGCGGCCGCCTGCTCGTGGGTGAGGTTCGCCGGCATCGGCGCCAGCAGGTCCTCGGGCACGCAGACGTACTCGGCGTGCGCACCCCGCGGCAGCAGCGCGTAGACGTCGTCGCCGGGCCCGAACCGGTCGCCGGCCGACGCGACCCGGCCCGCCAGGTCGCAGCCGAGCACCCCGACCGGCGGGCGCCGCAGGCCGAACCCG
This sequence comes from Amycolatopsis sp. NPDC005003, assembly GCF_053600695.1. NCBI lineage: Bacteria > Bacillati > Actinomycetota > Actinomycetes > Pseudonocardiales > Pseudonocardiaceae > Amycolatopsis > Amycolatopsis sp. NPDC005003. The sequence continues at coordinate 13,472 of NZ_JBSGAI010000001.1, forward strand.
CCGGTCATCAGGCGGGCCACGTACGGCTCGCCTCTCATGAAGTGCCAGTCGTACGGGTTGACCGAAGTCGCGTGCACGCGGACCAGCACCTCGCCGGGACCGGGCACCGGATCGGGCACGTCTTCCCAGGTCAAGCTGTCCGGCGGGCCGTACGCACGCTGCACCAACGCCTTCATGACGTCTCCCTTACGTTGTAAGTCTTACACCGTAAGGTAGCTTCGCGCAGCACAGCGGGTCAAGGAGGACTTACGTTGTACGATCTCCGGCGTGACCACCGAAGCCCGGATCCCGCTGAGCCGGGACCGCGTGCTGCGGGCGGCCGTCGCGCTCGCCGATGAGCACGGCCTGCGCGCGGTGACCATGCGCCGGCTCGCCGAGGACCTCGGCGCCGAGGCGATGTCGCTCTACTACCACGTGGCCAAGAAGGAAGACGTGCTCGACGGGATCGTCGAGGTGGTCGCCGAGGAGATCAACGACGCGGTGGCCCGGGTGGCCCCCGGCCCGGACTGGAAGCGGACGGCCCGGCAGCGCATCCTCGCCGCGCGGCAGGTGTTCCTCCGCCACCGCTGGGCCCCCGGCCTGTTCGGCACGCGCTCGGCGACGAGCATCGCGGTGCTGAAGTACTACGACGGCCTGGTCGCCCTGATGCGCGAAGGCGGGTTCTCCCACGACCGGATCCACCACGCGCTGCACGCGCTGGGCAGCCGCGCGCTGGGGTTCAGCCAGGAGCTGTTCGACCCGAACGCCGGCGCGTCGGCCGAGGTCCCCGCCGACCTGGCCGCCCAGCTGCCGAACCTCGTCGGGATGCTGGCCGAAATCGCCCACGACGACCCGGACTCGACCCTCGGCTGGTGCGACGACCAGGCGGAGTTCGAGTTCGGCCTCGACCTCATCCTCGACGGGCTGGACCGGCTGCGGTAGTCCACCAGCTGGGACAACCCCGCTCACCGGGGCAAAATCGAACCTGTGTCACGACCACTGCGGAAGCTCGGCTTCCTGACCATCGGCCTGTTCGACGCGGCCGACCCGCGGCGAGGCCACGAGTCGACGCTGGAGATCATCGAGCTCGGCGAGCGGCTCGGGTTCGACAGCGCCTGGGTGCGCCACCGGCACCTGCAGTACGGCATCTCCTCGCCGGTCGCCGTGCTGGCCGCCGCGTCGCAGCGCACCAGCCGGATCGAGCTCGGCACCGCGGTGATCCCGCTCGGCTGGGAGAACCCGCTGCGGCTGGCGGAGGACCTCGCCACCGTCGACCTGCTCTCCGGCGGCCGGCTCAACCCCGGGCTCAGCGTCGGCCCGCCGATGCGCTGGGACGACGTCAAGCACGCCCTCTACCCGGACACCGCGGACGTCGAGGACTTCTCCTACGAGCGGGTCCAGCGGCTGCTGGACTTCGTGCGCGGCGAGCCGGCCACCGGGTTCAGCGGCACCCAGGGCTTCGAGGTGTTCTCCGACCGGGTCCAGCCGCAGGCGCCCGGCCTCGGCGAGCGGCTCTGGTACGGCGGCGCGAGCCTGCGCTCGGCGGAGTGGGCGGGCAAGCACCGGATGAACTTCCTGACCAGCAGCGTGGTCAAGGCCGAAGGGGAGAGCACGGACTTCGCCGAAATCCAGCTCTCGCACATCCGGACCTTCCGCGAGCACCACCCCGAAGGCCGCATCTCCCAGGGCCTGGTCGTGATCCCGACCGACCGCGCTACACCGGAACAGCGGGCGAAGTACGAAGCCTACGCCGAGAAACGCCTGCCCCGCACGGCCGAACCCCAGGGTCCGGCGCGGATGCTGTTCTCCCCCGACTTCGTCGGCACGTCCGCGGAAATCGCCGAGCGGCTGCACGCGCACCAGGCGTTCCGCGAGATCGACGAGGTGGCTTTCGCTCTGCCGTTCACCTTCGAACACGAAGACTACGTGCAGATCCTCACCGACATCGCGGAACGCCTGGGCCCCCTGCTGGGACGCTAGATCACTTGTTCGTGCCCGGCGTCAGCACCTTGTCGATCACGAAGACCGTGGCGTTCTTGGTGGGGATGTTGCCGCAGAGGATCTTGGCGCCGTTGATCGTCATGTTCTCGCCCGAGCCTTCGATCTTCACCGGGCCGCCCGCGGTGTTGAGCGTGTCGACCGAGCCGGCCGAGGCGAGCCCCTTGGCGTCGTAGCGCTTGCCGACGACGTGGTACTGCAGGATCGGCGCCAGCTCGGCGGGCTTGCCGGCCAGCTCGTTGAACTTGGCGTCGCCCAGCGCGGCGAACGCCGGGTCGGCCGGCGCGAAGACCGTGATGGCCTCCTGGCTGTTCAGCGTGTCGACCAGGTTGGTGGCCTTGACCGCCGCCACCAGCTTGGTCAGCAGCGGGTTGGTCGACGCGGCCGAGGCGACCGGCTGCGGGCCCATCGAGTCCAGCGAGCCGGGCGCGGAGCCCTGCGGCAGCTGCGAACAGGCCGGGCCGAACACGTCGGCGTTGGTGGTCACGCCGTTGCCGGCCCCGGAGGCCATGCTGGACGACGGCGCGGGCACCGAGGACGACGGCGCCATCGAGCTGCTGGAACTGCCCGACGAAGCGGTGTCGCTGCTGCTGCACGCGGTCAGCGAAAGGGCGGCGACGGCGGCGACGCCGATTCCGGCGACACGGAGCTTGGTCACGAAAATCACTCCCATAAGCGGCTGAGAACTGCTTCTTGATCGGTATTCGGAACTACCGGTAAATCGGATTGCCCCCGTTCGGGTGATCCGGGTCACCGGGCCGTGAAGGCGATGCTGTGCCACCCGGTCGCCCCATCGGGCACGGTTCCGGCGCGCATTTCCGTCTGCGTGTACCCGCTTTTGTCGGTGGCCCGGCAGAAGACCTGGTGCCCGCCTGGCCGGACGTCGAACCCGAGCCACCACATGCGCCAGGTGTGCACGTCGACTTCGTGTGACAGCATGGCTTCCCGCCACGGGCCGTCGTCCATCCGCAGCTCGACCTTGGCGATCCCGGTGTGCTGCGCCCAGGCGATCCCCGCGATCCGGACCCTCCCCGAAGGGACGGTTTCGAAACCCTTCGGCGTGTCGATTCTCGATTCCGTCTTGATCGGCGCGTCCCGGCCCCAGCCGCGTTTCAGCCAATACGCCTGTCGCGCGGCCCAGGTGGTGACTTCGAGGTCGGTCACCCATTTCGTGGCCGACACGTACCCGTACAGCCCGGGAATGACGAGCCGGGCCGGGAAACCGTGCTCGATCGGCAACGGCTCGCCGTTCATGCCGAGAGCGAGCATGGCCCCGCGCGAGCGGTCCAGGGCCGCGGCGACCGGGCTGCCGGACGTCCAGCCGTCCACACTGGACGAGAAGAGCTGCTCGGCACCGGGCCGGACCCCGGCCTCTTCGAGCAGGTCGGCCAGGTCGACGCCGACGAAGTTCGCGGTGGAGACGTAGGTGCCGCCGACCTCGTTGGACACGCAGGTCATCGTGATCGTGCGTTCCACCAGCGGCCGGTTCCGGAGGTCGCCGTAGCGGTACCGGATTTCGCGGTCGACCAGCCCGTGCAGCCGCAGGCTCCAGTCCTCGGCCCGCACCTGGGGCACGGTCAGCGCGGTGTCCACGCGGTAGAAGCGGTCGTTGGGCGTCAGGAACGTCGGTGTGCCCAGCTTCGCGAAGTCGGCGTCGGCCGGGATCATCGGCGCGGTCCGGGCCGGCACCAGCCGCCCGACCGCTTCGCGCGACGCCGCCGCGTCCCGGCGCCCGGCGAGCAGCTGCCCGCCGAGGCCGGCGACCCCGGCGCCGACGACGACGCCGGCGCCCGCCAGCAGCACCGTCCGGCGCGAGCGGTCCGGAGCGACGTCGAGCCGGTGCAGGAAGGCGAACGTCCCGACGCCCGCGACCAGGCTCGCCAGCGGGGCGAGCAGCGCGACCGCGTCGAGGTCGGGCCGCGCGTAGACCGCGACCAGCCCGACCAGCCCGAACCCGGTGATCACCACCAGTCCCGGCACCGGCGTCCGGCGGGACAGCAGGCCCGCCACCGCGGCGACGGCCACCATGACGACGGCCATCCCGGCCAGCAGCACGAGCTTGTCGTACGTGCCGAACGTCCGGACGGCGAAGTCCTTCAGCCACACCGGCGTCAGGTCGATGGCACCGTTGCCGACCGCCAGGTACGGCGACGCGTTCACGCCGACGAACCCGGCGACGAGGTGCCCCGCCGCCAGGGCCGCCACGAGCGCCAGCACACCGAACAGGGCGGCCGACCGCGCGCTACGCAAGGGAGATCCTGGTGACGGCGGGGGTCGTCGGGCCGGCCGAACCACCGGCGGGCTCGACGGTGATCCCGATCCGGTCGACGTCGGCGGGCAGCTCGGCCACGAGCATCCGCTGCGACGCCTCGGACGTCATCAGCCCGGCCGACCGCGCGCCCCCGCTGCCGATCAGCCACACCTGGTAGACGTGGCCGGCGTCGAGCGCGGGCAGGTCCGACGCGAGCAGCACGGCCTGGTGCCGGCTGCGGGAGACGACGAGCGTGGCGTGCCCCTCGCCGGTCCCCTCGATCGCGGACGCGTCCGGCGCGCTCAGCACCGCGTCGACCGGTGCGGGTGTCCCGGTGACGCCGAGCAGGACGGCCACCAGCGCCGCGGCGGCCGCCCCGAACAGCGACACGCGCAGCTGCCACGTCTTGGCCCGGCTGAGCCGCCGGACGACCGGCAGCTTCGGCGGCAGCTGGCGGGTGCGGGCGACATCGGCGAACACCACCAGCTTCAGCGACGGCGGCGGGTCCACCGCGGCGGCCACGCCGAGCCGCGCGCCGGTCGCCCGCAGCTCCGCCACCTCCTGGCGGCAGGCGGCGCATTCGCCGAGGTGCCGTTCGAACTCGGCGCGCTCCACATCGGACACGGCGTCCAGTGCGTACGCCCCGGTCAGCGTGTGCAGTTCGGCGGTCATCGGTCCACCCCCAGGCAGTCGCGCAGCCGGATCAGGCCGTCGCGGATGCGGGTCTTGACCGTGCCCGGCGCGACCTTCAGCACCTCGGCGACCTCGGGGTAGGTGTAGCCGTTGTAGTAGGCCAGCACGATCGACTCGCGCTGCAGGTCGGTCAGCGCGGCCAGGCACTGCCGCACCCGCTCCTGCTCCAGACCGGCCAAAGTGGACTCGGTGACCTCGTCGAACGGCCGCCGCACGTCCATCAGACCGGCCCGCTCTTCCCGGTCGACGCCGGCCTGGTGCGAGCGCACGCGGTCCACGGCCCGGCGGTGGGCGATGGTCAGCACCCACGACAGCGCGCTGCCGCGCTCCGGCTCGTACCGCGTGGCCTTGCGCCACACCTCCACCAGCACCTCCTGCGCCACTTCTTCGGCCTGCGCGTGACTGCGCAGCACGCGCGTCGCGAGGCCGAGCACCGGACCGGCGACGAGGTCGTAGAGCGACGCGAACGCCGTCTCGTCGCCCGCCGCCACCCGCGCGAGCAGCTCTTCGGCGCTCGGCGCGAGCGCCGGCACCTCGTCCGGCGGCAGCCGCAGCCACCCACGCTCACCCATGCCCAGTCCTCCAGTCACCCCTGACTCGTGGTGGGTTCGCGGCCGGACGGCGGAGCGGACTGGTGGCCGGTGGCCTTTCCCACCCGGACGGCGCAAATCCGGCGCGGGGACCCATCCGGCGGCGGCGCGGCTCCGAATGCCAAGGGTGCCGGGGATGAGTCACCGGCGGTGACCGTGTGTGAGGGAGTTGCCCGATCGGCCACGCCGACGGTGACCTCGGACACTTCTTGATCACCCTGGCGTGTGAAAGTTTTTCGGAACACTGGGCGTTGAACTGACTATGGGTTATCCCTGGAAGCAGCGGAAGTTAACCGACGAGTAGCAAAGAGGTCCCATGACCGACCCGCACAGCGTGACCAGCGCCCGCATCGACTTCGCCCTGCGCACCTTCGGGGCCGGGCCGCGACCGGTGCCGGCCGAGCTGGAGTACGACACCCGCGAGCCGTACGCGGTCGCCGTGGTGCTGCACGCCGGCCCGAGCGCGGTCCGGTGGCTCTTCGGCCGCGACCTCCTGTCCGACGGCCTGCTCGCCCGCTGCGGCGACGGCGACGTGCGCATCGGCCCGGCCGGCGACCCCACGCTGGTGGTCGTGGAGCTGAGCTCCCCCGACGGCGCCGCGGTGCTCGAGGCCCCCGCCAAGGAGATCGCGGCCTTCCTCGACCGCACCTACGACGTCGTCCCGGCCGGGAGCGAGACCGACTGGTTCGACTTCGACGAGGAAATGGCGAAGCTTTCCTACCAGGACTGAGTTAGCGTCCCCGGGCGTGAGCTTCTTCCTGACGAAGGTCCTCGCCGCGCTCGAGGACGGCGGTGACCGCGTCCTGTTCCACGCCGGTGACGGAGTCACCACCTACCACCAGGCGCGCGACCGGCTGCGCCGCCTGCACGGCGGCCTCGGCGAGGTCGAAACCCTCGCCGTCGACCTGCGCAACCGGCCCGAGACGGTCCTCGTCCAGCTGGCGGGCCTCCTGCGCGGCGCGACCGTCCTGATGGTCCCCGCCTCGGCCCCGAAAGCCGACCGGCTGGCCGCGGCGAGCGGCGCCACCGTCGTCACCGACCGCCCGCACGCCTGGCCCGCGGGCGACGTCCGCACCCTCGACGACCTCGACGGCGAGCCCGCGCCGCTGCAGCCGCCGGAGACGGTCCGCCTGCTCTTCCCCACCGGCGGCACCACCGGCGCCCCGAAGCTGATCCGGCACAGCGGCATCTACGACGGCATGGCGTACATCTTCACGCCGTCGCCGGACGGCCCCGGCCGCACGCTGCTGGTCGCACCGATGACGCACATGACCGGCAACGCCACCGTGCTCGGCACCCTGCTGCGGCAGGACACCCTCGTCGTCCACGACGGTTTCGACGCGGGCGCCGTCCTCGGCGCGATCCAGGAACACCGCATCGACACGCTCTCGCTGACCCCGCCGCGGCTGGCCGCCGTCCTGGACCACCCGAAGCGCCCGGAGACCGACCTCAGCAGCGTCCGCTCGCTCTCCCTCGGCGCCGCGCCGCTGCCGCCGCACCGGCTCGCGCAGGCCCTCGACGTCTTCGGCCCGATCGTCGGCCAGGGCTACGGCCTCACCGAGGCCCCGATGATCGCGAGCATCTCCGCCGCCGAGCTGCTCGGCCACCCGGAGCGGCTGGGGTCGGTCGGCCGGATCGTACCCGGCATGGAGGCCCGCCTCACCGCCGACGGCGAGGTCGAGGTGCGTGGACTGTCCATGATGGACGGTTACCTCGGCGGCCCGGACATCGGCGCGGGCTGGCTGCGCACCGGCGACCTCGGCCGCTTCGACGACGAGGGCTACCTCTACCTGCTCGACCGCGCCGACGACGTCGCCGTGGTCGGCGAGCACGGCACGAAGGTCCCCACCACCGTCGTCGAGCACGCCCTCGCGACGCACCCGGCGGTGCGGGGCGCGGCCGTCTTCGGCCGCGGCGACCGGCTGCACGCCGTCGTCGTCGCGACGGGCGAGGTCACCGCGGACGACCTGCAGGCGCACGCCCGGGAGACCTTCGGCCAGGAGCACTACGTCCCGGCCACCGTGGACTTCGTCGACGCGTTGCCGCTCACCGACGTCGGCAAGGTGGACAAGCGCGCCCTCGCTCAGCTCGTGACGGCCCCGTAGGACGACGACCGCACCAGCTTCACGTACTTGCCCAGCACACCTTCCGGGAACTTGTTCGGCAGCGGCTCCCAGCCCTCCCGGCGCCGGGCCAGCTCGGCCGCGTCGACCAGCAGGTCGATGCTGCGCGCCTTGATGTCGACGGCGATCCGGTCGCCGGTGCGGACGAAGGCGATGGGCCCGCCGTCGACCGCCTCCGGCGCGACGTGGCCGATGCACAGGCCGGTGGTGCCGCCGGAGAACCGCCCGTCGGTCAGCAGCAGGACGTCCTTGCCGAGCCCGGCGCCCTTGATCGCCGCGGTGATCGCCAGCATCTCCCGCATCCCCGGGCCGCCCTTGGGGCCTTCGTAGCGGATGACGACGACGTCGCCGGCCTCGATCCGGCCCTCGTTCAGCGCCGCCATCGCTTCCTGCTCGCGCTCGAACACGCGCGCCGGGCCCTCGAAGTTGGCGGTGTCGAAGCCGGCCGACTTCACGACCGCGCCCTCCGGGGCGAGCGAGCCGCGCAGGATGGTGATGCCGCCGGTCGGGTGCAGCGGGTTGTCCAGGCCGCGCAGGACCTCGCCGTCGATCGGGTCCGGGTCGAGCTCGGCCAGGTTCTCGGCCACCGTGCGGCCGGTCACCGTCAGCGCGTCGCCGTGGATCAGTCCCTCGTCCAGCAGGGCCTTCATCAGCACCGGGATGCCGCCGTGGCGGTCGATGTCGTTCATGACGTACTTGCCGAACGGCTTCAGGTCGCCCAGGTGCGGGACGCGGTCGCCGACGCGGTTGAAGTCGTCCAGGGTCAGCTCGACCTTGGCCTCGTGCGCGATGGCCAGCAGGTGCAGCACGGCGTTGGTCGAACCACCGAGAGCCATCACGACGGTGATGGCGTTCTCGAACGCCTCCCGCGTCAGGATGTCCCGCGCGGTGATGCCCTTTTCGAGCAGGCCGACGACGGCTTCCCCGGACAGGTGGGCGTAGTGGTCGCGGCGGCGGTCCGCGGACGGCGGCGCGGCCGAGCCCGGCATGCTCATCCCCATGGCTTCGGCGGCCGACGCCATCGTGTTCGCGGTGTACATCCCGCCGCAGGCGCCTTCACCGGGGCAGATGGCGCGTTCGATGCGGTCGAGGTCGGCGGTCTTCATCCGCCCGGCCCGGCAGGCGCCGACCGCCTCGAAGGCATCGATGAGCGTAACGTCCTTTTCGGTGCCGTCGGTGAGCTTCACCCAGCCGGGGGCGATCGTGCCCGCGTAGAGGAACACCGAGGCCAGGTCCAGGCGCGCGGCGGCCATCAGCATGCCCGGCAGCGACTTGTCGCAGCCGGCCAGGAGGATCGAGCCGTCGAGCCGCTCGGCCTGCATGACCGTCTCGACCGAGTCGGCGATGACCTCGCGGGAGACCAGTGAGAAGTGCATGCCGTCGTGGCCCATGGAGATGCCGTCGGACACCGAGATGGTGCCGAACTGCAGCGGGTAGCCGCCGGCCGCGTGCACGCCTTCCTTCGACGCCTGGGCCAGCCGGTCCAGCGACAGGTTGCACGGCGTGATCTCGTTCCACGAACTGGCGACGCCGATGATCGGCTTCGTCCAGTCGCCGTCGCCCATCCCGACGGCGCGGAGCATGCCGCGCGCGGGCGCGGCCTCGATCCCGTCGGTCACCGTGCGGCTGCGGGGCTTCGGGTCGATCGTCATCGCTGCCCTCCGATACGACGTTCGGGTGCTCGTGCATGTTACCAACGGACGCGCGGTCCGCTGGCCGGAACGATTTCCTACCCGAGCGCGGAACCGCCGGCGAAAACTCGGGCCATGATCTCCACAGTGGTGTGGGGCACGGGCAACGTGGGCCGGGCGGCAATCCGGGCCGTCGACGCCCACCCGGCGCTGGAACTGACCGCGGTGCTCGTCCACGACCCGGCGAAGGTCGGCAAGGACGCCGGCGAGCTGGCCGGCGTCGGCGCGCTGGGTGTCGCCGCGACGGACGACATCGAGGCCGTCCTGGCGGCGAGCCCCCGCGCGGTCGTGTACGCCGCTTCGGGTGACGTCCGGTTCGACGACGCGCTCGCCGACATCGTGCGGGCGGTCGGAGCGGGCGCGGTCGTCGTGACACCGGCCCTGTACCCCCTCTACGACCAGCGGAACGCACCGCCGGAGCTGCGGGACCCGGTGCTCGCGGCGATCAAGGACGGCGGCGGGTCGCTGTTCGTCTCCGGCGTCGACCCCGGCTGGGGCAACGACGTGCTGCCGCTGCTGGTCAGCGGGCTCGGCACCGACGTCGACGTCGTCCGCTGCCAGGAGATCTTCGACTACTCGACCTACGAGCAGCCCGACTCCGTCCGGTACCTGGTCGGGATGGGCCAGCCGATGGAGTATGACCCGCCGATGCTGATGACCGGCGTGCCGTCGATGGTGTGGGGCGGGCAGGTCCGGCTGATCGCGCGCGGCCTCGGCGTCGAGGTCACCGAGCTGCGCGAGACCCTCGACCGGCGTCCGCTCGACGAGACCGTGACCACGCGGACCATGGGCGAGTTCGAAAAGGGCACGCAGGGCGCGGTGCGGTTCGAGGTGCAGGGCATCGTCGACGGCGAGCCGCGGATCGTCATCGAGCACGTGACGCGCATCCACCCGTCGTGCGCGCCGGACTGGCCGACGCCACCCAGCGGCGACGGCGCGCACCGCGTGATCATCGAAGGCCGGCCGCGCATCGAGGTCACCGTCGAGGCGACCGACGAAGGCGAGAACCGGTCGGCGGGCGGCAACGCCACCGCCGTCGGCCGCCTGGTCGGCGCCATCGACTGGCTGGCCGCGGCCGAACCCGGCCTCTACGACGCACTCGACGTCCCGCTGCGCCCGGCAGCCGGCAAGCTCGGAAGGAGCCGTCCGTGAACATCGACATCCCCGCGGGCAAGGACCCGATCGGGTACGTCTGGGGCGAAATGGTGCCCGGCATCGGGATCGCCGCGTCGAAGTTCTCGCTGGCCGTGTACGAGCACACGACGCTGGGCCTGCGGGAGTTCGAAGCCGCGCGGCTGCGGATCGCCCAGATCAACGGCTGCGTCTTCTGCCTCGACTGGCGCACCGAGCGCGACGGCGTCAAGGTCGAGCCGGAGTTCGCGGACGCGGTGTCGGAGTGGCGCACCACGGACCGCTTCGACGAGCGGACGCGGCTGGCGGCGGAGTACGCCGAGCGGTACGCGACCGACCACCACAGCCTGGACGACGAGTTCTGGAAGCGGATGTCCGCGGCGTACAGCCAGCAGGAGATCGTCGAGCTGAGCATGAGCCTCGGCGCGTGGCTCGCGTTCGGACGGCTGAACCACGTCCTGGGCCTCGACACGGTCTGCGTCCTGCCGTCCCACCGGTCGTGAGGGGCGGGGGCGGCGCCCCTCACGAGACAGCGGGTCAGAAGTCCTGCGCGATGATCTTTTCGATGTTGCGTTCCGCCAGTGCGGTGATGGTGACGAACGGGTTGACGCTGGTGTTGCCCGGGATCAGCGAGCCGTCGATCGCGTACAGGCCCTGGTACCCGGCGAGCCTGCCGTAGTTGTCGGTCGCCTTGCCGAGCACCGCGCCGCCGAGCGGGTGGTAGGTGAGGTGGTCGCCCCAGGTCTTGTACACGCCGAAGAGGTCGGTCCGGTAGATCGTGCCTTCGGTTGCGTTGATCTTGTCGAAGATGGTCTTCGCCATGTCGATCGACGGCTGTTTCCACGCCGTCTGCCAGTTCAGCTCCACCGCGCGCGTCGTCGGGTTCCAGGTGAACTGCGCCCGGTTCGGGTTCTTCGTGATCGACAGGTAGAACGACGCCCACGTCTCGATCCCGGTCGGCAGCGGCGCGACCTCCGCGAAGGCCCCGCCCGCGTTCCAGTTGTCGATGCCGCCGCACGGGATGGTCGACTGGGAGGCCCCGGTGGGGTCCCAGATCTGGTTGGCGCGCCCGACCATCACGTTCCCGTTGTCGCCCCAGCCCTTGCCGACCTCGCCGTTCAGGTTGGGCAGCGCGCCGGTCGCCTTCAGCTTCACCAGCAGCTTGCTGGTGCCGACGCTGCCCGCGGCGAAGAACACCGTGTCCGCGGTGACGGTCTTGGTCGTGGACACCGCGCCGGCGGTGGTGAGCTGCTCGATCGTCACGATGTAGCCGCCGCCCGCGGCCGGCACCACCTGCGTCACGCGGTGCAGCGGCGAGATGGTGACCCGGCCGGTCGCGGCGATCTTCGGCAGGTAGGTCTTCTGCAGCGACTTCTTGCCGTAGTTGTTGCCGAACAGGATTTCCCCGGCCAGCGCCGACTTCGTGGCGGTGCCCGCCGCCTCGCGTTCCATGTAGTCCCAGTCGTACACGTCCGGGACGAACACGAACGGGAACCCGGACCGCTGGGCCTGTTTCCGGCCGACGCGGGCGAACTGGTACCAGTCGGTGCTGTCGAACCAGGCCGGGCGGATGCTGGCGACCCCGAGACCGGCGTTGGCCCGCGGGTAGTAGACGTCGTACATCTCGTTCGCGTCGACGGTGGGCAGGATGGCGCCGAAGTTCTCCCGCTTCGGCGTGACGGCCATGCCGCCGTTGACGAGCGAGCCGCCGCCGACGCCGCGGCCCTGGTACACGGTGATCCCGCTGAACTCCTCGGCGTCGAGGATGCCCGTGTAGCGCGGGATGTCCTTGTCGATCGGGAACCCGAGGAAGTTGGAGAACGGCTGCTTCGTCCTGGTGCGCAGCCAGAACGACCGCTGGTCCGGGTTGGGCGTGGCGCAGAAGATCTTGCCGTCCGAACCGGGGGTGTCCCAGGCCATGCCCATCTCGACCATCTGCACGTCGATGCCGGCCTGGGCGAGCCGGAGGGCGGCGACCGACCCGCCGTACCCGGTGCCGATGACCAGCGCGGACACGCGGGCGCCGTCGGAAATGGCGGCGGCCGCGGCCGGCTGGGCCGACGCGGCCGCGGCTCGGCCACCCAGCGCGGCACCGGCCAATATAGAACCGGTTCCTGCAATGAAGAGGCGACGGGAAACAGAGCCAGAAGTTGTTCTCCACATGGGTTCGTCACTCATGCTTTGTTCCTCACCGTTGAGGTATTTAGAACAAGTTATAGCTCTACGGTGAAGACAAGTCGACATATACCCACGAGTAACCTGGCGGGGCTGCGGGGTGGTGCCGCTGAATGGGCCATGATGGACGACTGTGGAGTCCACCCGAGTGGACCGCTGGCTCTGGGCGGTCCGGCTGACGAAGACCCGCCCGGATGCCGCGGCGGCCTGCCGCGGCGGCCACGTGCGCGTGAACGACAAACCGGCCAAGCCGGCGACCACGGTCGTCCCGGGTGACGAAGTGCGGCTGCGCGTCGGCGGGACGACGAAGGTGCTCGACGTGGTCAGGGTGATCCAGAAGCGCGTGGGCGCCCCGGACGCGGCAACGTGCTACGTGGACCGGACGCCGAAGCCGCCGCCGGAGACGGCGATCCCGGTGGCCCGCCGCGACCGCGGCGCGGGCCGGCCGACCAAACGGGAACGCCGGGTACTGGACGCGTTCCGCTCCCGGCAGGAGCCTTAGGAGCCGCCCCCACGGCCCGTCAAGACTAGGTCATCTCCCCCGTCGATCAACGGATCGTCGCCGCCCTCGCCGCTTCTCCGGAAATAGCCGGGAATCCGCGTCGGCGAGGTCGGTCCCGGTGGGATTCGGGTAGTTCCCCGCTCGGGAGGGAAGCCATGACCACCACCTCGGACCACCTGCTGGCCGAAGCCAGGCCGCTCGTGGAGCGCTATTGCCGCGCCCGGCTGGACCCGGACTCGGCCGACGACGTCGCCCAGGACGTCTGCGTCGCACTCATCAGGGCCCTGCCGCGGCGGCGGCCGGAACGGCCCTTCCCCGACTTCGTCTGCGGGATCGCCCGGAACAAGGTCGCGGCCGCGCGCAAGGCCGCCGCGCGGCAGGACGAGCCGGTGGCCGAGCTGCCCGACGAGCCCGACGCGTCGCTGGGGCCCGAACACCAGGCGCTGCGGCGCGAGCTCCGCGAACGGATGGCGAACCTGCTGGGCGTGCTGCCGCGCAAGCAACGGGAAATCGTCGTGCTGCGCGTGGTCGTCGGCCTGAGCGCGGAGGAGACCGCGGCCGCGGTCGGTTCGACGCCGGGCGCGGTCCGCGTCGCCCAGCACCGCGCGCTCGACCGGCTCCGCCGGGTCGTCACGACGGCTACCCTGGCCAGGTGAGCGACAGCGAGAATTTCGAAGGACGCGACGTCGGGTCCGGGATCTCGGTCATCCGCGAAAGCACGGACGTCGTCGGCTCCGGACCGCGGCTGCACCGGCACCCCTACACCGAGACGTTCGTCATCATCCGCGGCCGGGCGCGCTTCACCGTCGGCGACGAGGAGCGCGACGGCGGTGCCGGGGACGTGCTGGTCGTCCCGGCCGGCACGCCGCACAAGTTCGCCGTGCTCGGCCCCGGCGTCTACGAGGCCGTGCACATCCACGAAAGCGACCACTTCATCACCGAATGGCTCGAGTGACGCCTAAAGCCCGCGCTCGCCGATCATGCCGCGCAGCTTCGACAACGCGCGGAACTGCGTGATGCGGACGTTGCCGGCGGAGATGCCCAGCGCCTCCGCCGTCTCGTTCGCCGACAGGCCCGCGACGATCCGCAGCGACAGGATGTCCTGGTGCAGCGGCGGCAGCGACGCCAGCAGCCGGCCCAGCCGGGCCCCGAGGTCGAGCTCGAGGACGTGGTTCTCCGGCTCGTTGCCGCCCAGCGGGCGGTCCGGCAGCTCCGGCACCGGCTTCGACCGGTCCCTGGCCACCGAGCGGAACGCGTCGGCGACCTTGTTCGCCGCGATCGCCCGCACGAGGTACAGGAACGAGCCCCCGCGGTCCTGGTAGTTCGGCAGCACCTTCAGCACCGCCAGGCACACCTCCTGGGCGACGTCGTCGGCCGAGAGGTACGACAGGTCCCGGCCGCCGATCCGCGCCCGGCAGTAGCGCACGACCGTCGGCTTGATGAGCAGCAGCAGCGCCTGGACCGCGTCCGGGTCGCCGTCGCGCGCCGCCTCCACCACCGGGTCGAGCCGCTCCTTCGCGAGGCCGCCCTCCGGCCTCGGCGAATCCTCCAGCACGGTGTAGCCGTCAACGGCCGCCTCCGCGATCATGGTCTCCACGGGCCCTCCTCTGTCCGCCGCCGGTGCCGGGGTCCGTCCACAACGGACAGCGTGCCGCCTCGACGATTCCCGGTCCGACATATGGCGTAATCGAGGCGCTGACCAGCAACGTTGCACTGTGGTAGTGGTTGTCCAGCTATTGTCCGTTAACTGTTCACCACGACTCCGGAACGATCGCCGGGCACCGGCGGGACACCGGACAAATCGTGGACAGAACCTGGAAGAATCAGGCCCAGCGGATTCCGTAGGCGAAGCCGGGGGCGAGGTCCCGAAACCGGACGTGCACCTCGCCGGCGTCGTCGGCGGTCAGCGTGGCGCCGGCTCGCCACCGGTCGTCCGCGGCGGCCGGGGAAACCTTTTCCTGGCACACGATCCGCTTCGGTACGTGTTCACCGAACCGGACGTGCAGATCGAAAAGATCGCACGGGTGCCGGGGCACGCACACGTAACGCGGTTCTCGCAGGTTCGCCCGGAATCGCAGCCCGACCTCGTGCCGCTCCCCGCGGCGCAACGGCTCCGGCAACCGCAACGCCAGCCCGATCCGGTCGGTCGATTCCATCACCCGGCCGGCGAGCACACCTCCGTGAAACACGTCGACGCCGAGATCGGACGTGTGTACCGAATCGCCCGATTCGCCGGTCACCGGCAACGTCAGCGCCAAGTCGAGCACGGCGATTTCGTCGGCGTCGGCAACCACCCGCCGGAATTCGAACGCCTCCGGCACCGGTTGGTCGAGGGCCAGCGTGACGCGCAGTTCTTCGGTGTGCCAGCCACGGCCCGGATAGTGCCGGGGCACCGGCACGGCCGCCGCGACGGCCAGCGCGGCGATCTGCTCGATCCCCTCGTCGATCCGCCGCCGGACCGTGCGGTCGTCCCGGTCGAGCGTGATCGCCGCCCAGTGGACCCGCTCCTGGTAGAACGGTTTCCGCGCCCGCTCGTCGAGCGCGAACGCGGCCAGCAGAGCGATCTTCAGATCGTCCGGCAACGACTCGACCAGCGGCCGCAATCGGTCGGACAGCTTACGCCGCATCTCCACGGTTCCGTCATCTTCGAGAATGCCACAAGTGGAGCGCAATGCGGGCCCGATCCGATCCGCGAGCGGTGTCGTGAAAATTGCCCTCCCTTTGCGCAGGGCCTTGAGTTCGCCGACCACGTCCGCCGCACTGAGGCTCACCGTTACCCTCCCCTTCCACGCACGGAGGTCAATGTTCGCCAGCGCCACCAGCGATGTCCAGTCGATCACGCTCCGGCAAACGGATCGTTATCCCGCGGTTTCCTTTTCCGCCATTCGGGTAACGTCGAAACTTGTTGGCGTTGTGTTCACAAGGACCGCATTGCGCCGCAACGATTTCCCGGCGGAAACTCACGCGGTCACCGCTGTCGAACGCGTCGAAATGACGAACGCGTGTTCGTCTCCGCGCCGCCCTTTCCGCCGGGGTCACGTTCACCCGGGCGGCCCACCACCCCCGCGGGTGAACGTGACCAGGCCGTTGCCGCGGCACCGGTTGACGACGGGCCCGCGGGGGTACTTGTTGATCATGAGCCCGAGGATGTGGCGCTTGCTGATCTCGGGGTCGTTGCGGCTGTTCCTGATCAGCGCCGTGCCGGCCGCCGCGCACCTGTCCGTGCTCGCCGGACTGGCGGCGGCGGTGATCGCGTTCGTCGTACCGGCGCCGCACAGCCGGCACGACGACCGCGCCGGCCCCGGCGGCTAGCGCTCCTCAGGCGGGCTGCCAGCGGCGGAGCTTCTCGGGGTTCCGCACCGCCCAGATCCGCCGGACCAACGCCCCCGCCACCTCGAACGCCATGACGGCCACAATGGCGCCGTCCCGCCACGCGACCAGGCCCGGCCGGCCGTTGACGGCGGTCTCCTCCAGCGTCAGCGCCGGGATCCGGCCGGTCAGGTCCACGGCGTAGCGCGCGACCCGCTCGCCGCCCGCGATCGGACGCCGGACCGCGCCGGCCAGCCCGCCGCCGTCGGCGACGACGGTGGCCTCCGGGTCGAGGATGCCGACCAGCCCTTCGATGTCCCCCGCCGCCCAGGCCACCTTGAAGGCGCGGACCACCTCGGCGCTCTCCCGGGCCGGCGCCGGGGCGCGGGCCGCCCGGACCCGGCGCCGCGCGGAGGACGCCAGCTGCCGGCACGCGGCGGCCGTCCGGCCGAGGACCGCCCCCACCTCGGCGAACGGGTAGCCGAAGACGTCGTGCAGGACGAAGGCCACCCGCTCGGCCGGGGTCATCGACTCCAGCACGACCAGGAACGCCATCGTGATCGACTCGTCCAGGGTGACGCGCTCGGCCGGGTCGGCGAGCGCGCCCGGCTCCCCGGGCAGCGGCTCCGGGAGCCACTCGCCGACGTACCGCTCCCGCCGCACGCGGGCCGAGCCGAGCAGGTCGAGGCAGATGCGGCTCGCCACCGTCGTCAGCCACGCACCCGGCGACCCGATCGCGTCCCGCTGCGGCCCGGACAGGGCGTACCACCGGCCGTAGGCTTCCTGGACGACGTCCTCGGCGTCGCTCATCGAGCCCAGCAGGCGGTAGGCGAGGCCGGTCAGCCGCCGCCGTTCGGCCGTGATCGCGCCGGTCATGATCCCCCCTCGGTGTCCAGCACTGTGACGAATCGCCGGGGCGGGTTGTGACACGCCCGCTCATCCGCGGCGCCGCACGCACCGGCCGCGCAGCACCACCGCCGCCGGGGCGCCCGGCGCCAGGGCACCCAGTCCCAGGTACTCCCGCGCGCTCCACGACGCCGCCGCCGGCGCGTCGTGCGGCCGGACCCCCGCGGCCACCAGCGCCCGGATCTCCGCGACGATCCGCCGTGCGGCAGGGAATCCGTGCCCGCCGGCACGCGCACCCCGGCTTCCGCCGCGGCCGCCGCCACCGCGCGCCGCTCAGGAACCACCTCCGGGCCGGGCTGTCCGGCCGCTGTGTCCTCCCCGAACCACGGCGGCGGCTCGCCCGGCAGCCCGGGCGAGCGGATCAGCGTGACGCCGGCGTCGACGTGCTGGTGCAGCCGCTCGTCCATCGGCTGGTCGGGCTCCACGGCGCCGGGGTGGGTGTGCGCGTCGACCAGGTCGGGTACCAGCCAGGCCCTCGCCCACCAGGGTCGCACCCGGCACCGGGTCGGTCGTCCAGCGGTCGCCGTCGGCGCAGAGGTCGACGTACTCGCCGCTCGGCAGCGCGTACCCCCGGGTGCGGGTGATCACCACGCCGACCGTACCCGCGTACGCAGCGCCCATGCCGGTGCGCTTGTGGATGATCACGCCCGGTGTACTGTTTGCCGGTCCTACCGGCGTGCGTGACCGCGTGAGGTGCCATGACAGTGCGGCGGTACCCAGTGGCCATCCTGCTCGTCTTCGTCACGGCGGCGCTGATCGTGGTCAACGGCTTCGCCTTCTGGGGCGACACCTTCGCCCTGTGGGTCGACGACGTCATGCAGCTGAGCGCCGGGATCACCGGCGTCGTCTGCGGGATCGTCGTCGCGCGCCGCGTCCGCGGGCACCAGCGCTGGTGGCGGGTGCTGGTCGCGGCCGGCATGACCTGCTGGTCGCTCGGCCAGTGCGTCTGGTCCTGGTACCAGCTGGTCGACGGCCGGGGGCTGCCCTCGCCGTCGCTGGCCGACGTCGGGTACCTGAGCTTCCCCGTGTTCGCCCTCGCCGCCCTGTTCGTGCTCGCGCACGCGCGGGCGCGGCCGGACCGGGAACGCTGGCAGCCCGCCCAGTGGACCGCGCACTTCGGCGTCGCGGTGGTGCTCGACGGGCTCGTCGTCACCGGCTCGCTGTTCATCCTCACCTGGACCGCCGCGCTCGGGCAGGTGGTCCAGGCCACCGGGCCGGACGCGCTGACCTGGGCCGTCGCCATCGCCTACCCGCTGTCGGACCTGGTCGTCGTGGTCGTCGCCGTGCTGCTGGTCGTGTTCGACCGGGTGGACCGCCCGTACCGCGCGAACCTGCTGCTGGCCGCCGTCGGGATCGTCGCGCTGGCCTGCTCCGACAGCGTGTTCGCCTACCTGGTCAGCATCGGCGCGGAGAGCATGAAGCCGTGGTCGGACGCCGGGTTCGTGCTCGGCCCGCTGTTCATCGCCTTCGCCCTGCTGGTCACGCCCAATACGCGGCGGCGGGACGACGGCGGCCAGCCGGTCGGCGTCGACTGGTGGCAGGTGGCGCTGCCGTACCTGCCGGTGACCGCGGTCGCGCTGCTGATCACCGTGCAGGTCGTGGCCGGCGCCGGCCCGGACGCCGTCGAGGTGTACGTCGGCGTGCTCGTGGTGTTCCTCGTGCTCGCCCGGCAGCTGCTTTCCCTGCTGGACAACAGGTTGCTGCTGCGCCGGGTGTACGAGGGCCAGCAGCAGCTGACCCACCAGGCCTACCACGACCCGCTGACCGGGCTGGCCAACCGCGCGCTGTTCGCCGACCGGCTGGACCGGGCCGTGGAGCAGGGCACCGAAGGCGGGCACGGGCCGCTCGTGCTGATCTTCGTCGACCTCGACGACTTCAAGGAGGTCAACGACCGGTTCGGGCACGCGGGCGGGGACGTCCTGCTGCACGCGGTCGCCCAGCGGCTGCTGAGCTGCGTCCGGGCGGGCGACACGGTGGCGCGCCTGGGCGGCGACGAGTTCGCGATCCTCCTGGAAGGCGAGGTCGACGCCCCGCAGGCGGTCGCCGACCGGATCCAGAGCGCGCTGCGGCGGCCGTTCGCGGTGCACGGCACGCTGGTCGGAGTCCGCGCGAGCATGGGACTGGTGGTGCCGGACCCGGCCGAACCGGCGGTGACGGCGGACGTGCTGCTGGGCCGCGCGGACACGTCGATGTACGCGGGCAAACGGCTCGGCAAGGACACGACGGTCGTGTACCACCCGTCGCCGGACGGGCCACCCGACTTCCCGTCGGCGCTGCGCCGCGCGGGCGGAGGTCTCCCGGAGGGCTTCGCGCTGGTGTTCCAGCCGATCGTCCGATTGGCCGACGAGACGCCGGTGGCGGTGGAGGCGCTGGCCCGCTGGACCACGCGGGACGGCACCGCGGTGTCGCCCGAGACGTTCGTCCGCGCCGCCGAGGGCGCCGGGCTCGGCGCGGAACTGGACGCGCTGGTGCTGGACCTGGCCTGCCGCGAGATCACCGCGGCCGGCGTCGACCTCACGGTGCACGTCAACGTGTGCGCGAGCCGGCTCGGCGCGGCCGCGCTGGAACAGAGCGTCGGCTCCGCGCTGGACCGGTACGGCCTGCCCGCCGAACGCCTGATCCTCGAGGTCACCGAGACGGTGCCGGTGCCGGACCTGGCGGCGGGCGCGGCCGCGATCCGCCGCCTGCAGGACCTGGGCGTCCGGGTGGCGCTCGACGACTTCGGCGCCGGGTACAGCTCGCTGACGGTGCTGCACGCGCTGCCGGTCGACCTGATCAAGCTGGACCGCGCGCTGACGACGGGAGTACGCCCGGACCGCGACGCGGCGCTGTGCCGGTCACTGGTCGGCCTGTGCGCCGACCTGGAGGTGGCGGTGGTCGCCGAGGGCATCGAGACGGCCGAGCAGGCCGAACTGGTCACCCGGGCGGGCTGCACGACCGCCCAGGGCTACCACTTCGGCCACCCGGCCCGGCTCTCGGCCCTCCGGCTGAGCAGTCTGCCGCGGCCGGTCGTGAGTGGTAATTAGGGTTCTAACCCCAATTACCACTCACGAGGACTCAGCCCGCCTGCACCCCTGGCGGCAGCACGCCGAAGATCGTCGCCGTGGAGCCCGCGCCCTTGCGGTTGATCGGGCCGCCCGCGAGCACCCAGGCGCCGGTCGCCGGGAGGGCCTTGAGGTTCGCCAGGATCTCCAGGCTGATCCGGTGGCGCCGGTAGACCAGCTTGGACACGGTGTACGTCTCGTCGGTGCCGACGTCCGGGCTGAACGTGTCGGTGCCCGTTCCGCCGCGGCGGCCCAGGCGTCCGGTGTCGATCAGCCACTGCACCGCCGGGATCGAGAACCCCGGCTGGTGCAGCACGCCGTCCGAGCCGGTGTTCGGGAAGGCCGGCGTGCCCCACTTGGCGTCCCACCCGGTCCACAGCACCACGACGGACTCGTTCGGGATCCGGCCGTACCGCTTCTCCCACGCCTTCAGGTCGTCGATCGTCACGGCGTAGTCGGGGTCGTGCGCCGCCTTCGCCCGGACGTCGATCTTGACGGCCGGGCGGAACAGGTCCGCCGGGTCCATGTCGTCGGCGAGCGGTTCCCCGGTGTTGAAGTGCCCGGGCGCGCCCCAGTGCGTCCCGGTGTGCTCGCCTTCGCGGACGAACTGCAGGTAGTAGCCGTCTTCGGGGATGGTGGCGATGGTCTCCAGCTCGAAGGCCGGGTCCCCGGGGAAGACGTTGGTCGTGGCCGGGTCGTTGACGTGCGACAGGTTGACCAGGTTCAGCTGGTCCAGCCGCACCGGCGGCACGGTCGCGGCGGCTTGGGCCGTCCGTCCGGACAGCGCGGCACCGAACACCCCGGCCAGCCCCGCGGCCAGCACCCTGCGTCTCATCGGCATGAGGGATCACCTTTCAGCCTTGTTTGCACGGTCATATCACCCGGGCTGGGCGAGGCCAATGAGTTGCGCGAAGATGTTCCTCGTGGACAACGACATCGATGACAACGCCGACGACGGCATCCTCGACCCCGAGGACACTTTGGACGACCGCGACGAGCTCGCGGAGGGTTATTCACCCCCGGAACGCGCGCAGGCAACGGAAGGCTGGGGCACCACCGCCCGCGAGACGGCGGAGGGCGAAAGCTGGGCGGGCCGGCTCGCCCGCGAGGTTCCCGACCTGGCCGACGACCTCGACGACGACGGGCTCGGCGACACCGAGGACACCGACGGCGAGCTGATCGACGACGAGGTCGGCGACGTCCGCGCGGGCCGCCTGGTCGCCACGGACGAGGGTTTCGGCGAAGACACCGACGAAGAGCTGTACGCCTCGGACGCCGGCATCGACGGCGGCGCGGCTTCGGCGGAGGAAGCGGCCGTGCACGTGATCGACCCGTCCCGCCGCTGGTGAGCTAGAAGAAGCTCCGGAACGGACCGTCGTCCGCGGGCGGCTCGACAGCCGGCGGAGGTGCCGTCACCGGCGGCAGCACGGGCTCTGGCGGCCCGAGCTCCACCGGTTCTTCCTCGACGGCCTCGGCCACCGCGGGCTCGGCTGGCTCGTCCACCGCGGGCTCGGCCGGTTCGTCCACGGCGCCGGGGTCGACCGCCTCCTCCGGGAGCTTCTCCAGCGCCCCGCGCGGCTCGGCCTTCAGGAAGGACGAGAGCAGGTCGGTGAGGTCCAGCGCACGCACGTCGACGACCTCGCGGATCTTCTGCTCGTTGCCCCGGCCGTACGCCGAGGCGATGGTGTCCTCCAGCGCCTCCGGCGGCACGGGCTTGTTCTCGTTGCTCGTCACGTCCAGCGCCGCGTACAGCGCGGCCGCGTCCCGCTCGAACACCTTGCGGACCATCTTGTGCAGTTCCCGCTCGACCGCGTCGACCTTGCCCTCGCGGAGCTTGTCCACCACCGCGCGGTCGACGGGCCCGAGCGCGACCTCCGGCCCCTTCACGACGTGCCGGAACACGTTGCGCTGGTGGTTGAAGTCCCCGACCTGCACGCCGCGCGAGTTCCAGATCGCCACCTTCGTGCGGCCCTGCACCGGCGACTCCGGCTGCGGCAGGCTCGCTGCCAGCGCACGGGCCAGCGTCTTGTCCAGGGTGATCCGGACGTCCTCGACCCGGAACTTGTGGATGTTCGTCTGCGAGTTCCAGTTCCCCAGCTGGATGCCGGCGCAGTTCTTGACGACGAGCGCGTTCGGCGGCAGCAGCCCGGTGACGCCCTCGGCCGCCAGCGTGGCCGGAACGTCCACGACCTGCGCTTTCAGGTCCGCGGTGGGGAAGAACGCGGCCTGCGTCGCCGCGGCCCACTCCTCGACGACCTTCGGGGCGACGACGGCGACCGGGGTGCCGTTCCACAGCGCGTCGACCAGCGGCGCGTCCGGGTCGGCCACCGGGCGGGAGAGTTCCCGCCAGGGCACCGGTTCCAGGAGCCAGTCTTCGCCGGAACCTTCGTCCGTCATCGGCCGGCCGGGTCGTACCCGCGGACCGCGGCCAGGTACTCCCCGATCGCGTCGCGGTTGCGCAGCAGGCATTCCGCCCGCCTGGTCATCCGGTCGCGCTCGGCCTCCAGGGTGGCGATCATCTCCGGCGTCGCGTCCGGGAAGTAGATCGCCCGCGGCTTGTCCAGGCAGGGCAGGATCTGCTTGATGATCCGGGTCGGCAGGCCGGCGTCGAGCAGGCCGCGCACCTGGATCACCCGGTCGACGGTCGGCTCGTCGTAGTCCCGGTAGCCGTTCGGGCCGCGGCTTGCGATGATCAGGCCCTGCTCCTCGTAGTACCGGAGGAGCCGCCGGGACGTGCCCGTGCGCTCCGAGAGCTCGCCGATCCGCATGTGCCCCACCTCACATAGACCTTCACACGGGTGTGAGGGTTCGAGCATAGCGGCATGACGAGCCTCAGCACCCGCGCTTTCCCGCTCACCGCCCTCCTCGCCCTGACCACCGCCGCGTTCGTCACCGTGCTCACCGAGGCGCTGCCCGCCGGGGTGCTGCCCGGGCTGAGCGCCGGCCTCGGCGTCGGCGAAGCCGCGGCCGGCCAGGCCGTGACGATCTACGCGCTCGGCACCGCCCTGACCGCCATCCCGCTGTCGGCCGCCACCGCGAGCTGGCCCCGCAAACGCTTGCTGCTCACCGGGGTCGCCGGGTTCGCGGTGGCGAACACCGTTACGACGCTGTCGCCGGACTACGCGCTCACGATGGTGGCGCGCTTCGTCGCCGGGGTGGCCGCGGGCGTCGTCTGGGCCCTGCTCGCCGGGTACGCGCGCCGGCTCGTCCCGGACGGGGCGGGCAAGGCCATCGCGATCGTGATGGCCGGCATCCCGCTGGCCCTCTCGCTCGGCATCCCGGCCGGCACGTTCCTCGGCGGCCTGCTCGGCTGGCGCTGGGCGTTCGGCGTCATGTCGGCCATCGCGGCGGTGCTGCTCGCCTGGATCGCCGCGGCGGTGCCGGACCAGCCGGGGCGTCCGGCCGGCCGGACGCCGGTGCTGCGCACGCTCACCGTCCCCGGCGTGGTGCCCGTGCTCGTCGTGACGCTCGTGTTCGTGCTGGCGCACACCGTGCTCTACACCTACGTCGCCGCCTTCCTCGGCCACGTCGGGATGGGCGGCGCGGTCGACGCCGTCCTGCTGGTGTTCGGGATCGCGTCGATGGCGGGCATCGGCGTCGTCGGCGCCCGGATCGACCGCGCGCTGCGGGCGCTGACGGTGGCGAGCACCCTCCTGGTCGCGCTGGCCGCGACCCTGCTGGCGGTGTTCGCGGGCAGCCCGGCGCTGGTCTACGCCGCGGTGGCGCTCTGGGGGCTCGGCTGGGGCGGCGTCCCGACCCTGCTGCAGACGGCGGCCGGGAACGCCGGCGGCGAGGCGGCGGACAACGCGCAGGCCATGCTGGTCACGCTGTGGAACGCCGCGATGGCCGCGGGCGGGGTGGCCGGCGGGGTCCTGCTCGACGCCGCCGGGCCGGCGTCCTTCCCATGGACGCTGCTCGTGCTCCTGCTGCCGGTGCTGGCCGTGGTGCTCGGCGCGCGGCGGCGCGGATTCCCCACAAGGTCCTAAGTGGACGAAGGGCCCGGACGCGCTCGCGCCCGGGCCCTCCAGCTCGTTCAGCAGCGGCCCGCGATGGCCCGCAGCAGTTCGGCGTTCGCCGTGTCGCCGGACAGCTCCCAGGCGAACACGCCGCCGAGCCCCTGCGACTTGGCGTAACCGGCCTTGGCCGACGCCGTCTCGGGCGTGTCGTAGCTCCACCACTGCGAGCCGCACTTCGCGTACGCCGTACCGGCGATCTTGCCGTTGGCGGGGCACTTGGTCTTGAGGACCTTGTAGTCCTCGACGCCCGCTTCGTAGGTGCCGGGCGCCGGGCCGGTGGCGGTGCCGCCCGGCTGCTTCTGCGTCACGCCGTCCCAGCCGCGGCCGTAGAACCCCAAGCCCAGCAACATCTTCGACGACGGCACGCCCTGGTGGCGCAGCTTCTGGACGGCCGCGTCGGCGTAGAACCCGGCGGTCGGGATACCCGGGTAGGCGCGCAGCGGCGAGTGCGGCGCGGTCGGCCCGGCCGGGCTGGCGCCGGCCACGAAGTAGTCGTAGGTCATCACGTTGTACCAGTCGAGGTACCGGCTCGCGGCGCCGTACTCGGTCGCGTCGATCTTGCCGCCGGCCGAGCCGTCGGCGGTGATCGCGGCGGTCACCAGCTGGCGCCCGAACTTCGCGCGCAGCGCCTTGACCAGCCCGGTGAACGCCTTGGGCCCGCTGGTGTCGCAGGTGTTGCCGCAGGCGTTCGGGTACTCCCAGTCGACGTCGATGCCGTCGAAGACGCCCGCCCAGCGCGGGTCGTTGACCAGGTTGTAGCAGGATTCCGCGAACTTGGCCGGGTCCTTCGCCGCCTCGGTGAAGCCGGCCGACCAGGTCCAGCCGCCGAAGGACCACAGCACCTTCAGCTTCGGGTGCAGCTTCTTGAGCTGCCGGAGCTGGTTGAAGCTGCCGTGCAGCGCCCCGGGCTCGGTGCTGTCGGCCTGGCCGCTGACGCTCGTCGTGGCGTCGTACGGCATGTCGTGGTCGGCCCACGGGTCGCCGACCGCGCAGCCGCCGCCCGTCACGTTGCCGAACGCGTAGTTGATGTGGGTCAGCTTCGCGGCCGAGCCGGACGTCTCGATGTCCTTCACGTGGTAGCCGCGGGCGTAGACGTCCCAGTCGGCGAAGTAGGCCATCACCTTGCCCTGGGCCTGCCCCGCGTCCGCGGGCGGCGCGACGACGGAGGCGCCGGCGAGTGCGAGCGCGGCGACGGCGATGCGTTTTCTCATGCGGAGCACGGCATTCTCCCATCCGGGCCGGGTGGCCGCGCCGAGGTTAACAGGTCCAGACCATTCCCGGCCAGGGTCAAATCAGTGTCAAATCGGTACGGTCAACGGATTTCCCGATCCTCCCCCAGCCGGGCGCGGATTCACGGACGTGCGATGATCGGCCGATGACCGAGTTCGGCTGCGCCCGCTGCTCCGGCGAAGACGCCCTGACCGCGCTGGCGTTCTGCACGACCCGGCTGAACAAGACCCATCGCCTGGTCGAGCGGTCCCATTTCAGCGTTTCCCTGCGCCGGTGCCCGGAATGCGGCCAGTCGTTCGCCGCGATCTTCACCGAGTTCGTCGATCGGGCGGGTGAAGACGCGCAGTACTTCGACTTCGTCCCGCTCACCACCGCCGAGGTGTCGTCACTGGCCGCGCAGGGCGCCCGCGTCGACCTCGCCGAGCTGGGCGCGCTGGGCAGCGTCCGGCGGCGGCTGTCGTCGAGCTGGCCGACGGGCGGCGAGAAGGAAATCGCCTGGCGGACGGACTCGCTTTCGGTGCGCGAGGGTCACTGACCGGCTCACCGACCGGCCAGGCGGAGGATCGCCGCGGCGCTGCGGTCGACGTCGGCCTCCGTCGTCGACCAGCCGGACACCGAGATCCGCAGGTACCGGCGGCCGTGCCAGGTGGTCCCGCCCAGCCAGCAGGTGCCGTCGTCCTGGACCTTCCGGACGAGGTCGTCGGTGTCGCCGCCGAAGGACACCAGGACCTGGTTGAGCACGACGTCGTTGGCGATCTCGGCACCGCCCTCGGCGAGCTTCGCGGCGAACCGGCGGGCCAGCCGGCAGCAGCGGCCGACGAGTTCGGCGACGCCGTCGCGGCCCAGCTCGCGCAGCGCCGCCCAGACGGCGAACCCGCGGGCGCGGCGTGACGACTCCAAGGTCAGGTCGCCCATGCCGGACACCTCGCCGGCCCCGGTGAGGTAGGCCGCCCGGTAGGAGATCGCCGCGGCGTGGACGTCCGGGCGGGCGCAGAAGACGAAGCCCGAGTCGTACGGGACGTTGAGCCACTTGTGGCCGTCGCAGGCCCAGGAATCGGCGAGTTCGACGCCGTCGAGGAGCGGCCGGGTCTCCGGATCGGCGGCGGCCCACAGGCCGAAGGCGCCGTCGACGTGGAGCCAGGCGCCGGGCGCGGCTTCCCGGGCGGCGCGCAGGTCGTCGCACGCGCCGGTGTTGACGTTCCCCGCCTGCAGGCAGACGATCAGCGGCCCGGTTCCGGCTTCGCACACCTTCCGGAGGTCCTCGACGTCGATCGCGCCCTGCGGGCCGGCTTTGACCGGCTCGACGGCCCGGGTGCCGAAGCCCAGCAGGCGCAGGGTGCGGTCGATGGTGGCGTGCCGTTCTTCGCTCGCGACGACGCGGACGCGCGGGGCACCGGCGAGCCCGTCGCGTTCGACGTCCCAGCCGGCTTCGGCGAGCACGTGGTGCCGGGCGGCGGCGAGGGCGGTGGTGTTCGCGGCCTGGCCGCCGGTGACGAATCCGGCGGAGGCGCTCGCCGGGATGCCGAGCAGCTCCTTCAGCCACTGGCCGGCCACATCTTCGGCGGCGGCCGCGGCGGGCGAGAGGACGGCGTTGAACCCGTTCTGGTCCCAGCCCGCGGCGAGGACGTCGGCGGCGGTGGCGGCGGGGAGGGCACCGCCGATGACGAAGCCGAAGAACCGCGGCCCGGCGGTGGCGACGAGCCCGGGGCCGGCGGCGCGGGCGAGCTGTTCGAGCACTTCGGACGGAGGGCTCGGCTCCTTCGGGAGCGGACCGCCGAAGCCGGCCCGCAGGGCGGCGGGGTCGACGGCCCTGGCGACGGGCCGGTCCGCGAGGGTCGCCCGGTAGCCGGCGGCCAGCTCGGCGGCGCGGGCCAGGAGTGCGTGCATGTCGTCCACGAACCGACTGTAGGCCGGATCCGCTCTCCCGCGGCCGGGAACAATCCGGGGCCTTCCGGCGTAGCGTCCTGGTATGGAGACCCCGTTGAGCACCGACCGGCTCGTGATCCGGGACTGGACGCCTGCCGACGCCGAAGCCGCGTTCGCCATCTACGGCGCGGAAGACGTCACGCACTGGCTGACCCCGGCCATGGACCGCGTCGGCGACATCGGCGCGATGCGCGCGGTGCTGCACGCCTGGCAGGAAGCGCAGCCGAACCTGCCGCCGCCGCGGGGCCGGTGGGCGATCGAGCGCAAAGAGGACGGTGCGGTGATCGGCGGCCTCGGCATCCGGCTGCTGCCGCCGTTCGAGGAGGACCTCGAACTGAGCTGGCAGCTCACCCCCGGCGTCTGGGGCAAGGGCTACGCGTCCGAAGCGGCGACCGCGCTCATCGAGTGGGCCTTCACCCAGGACACCGAAGAGCTGTTCGCCGTCGCGCGGCCGAACAACACGCGGGCGATCGCGGTCGCCAAGCGGCTCGGCATGAACTGGGTCGGCGAGACGGACAAGTACTACAACCTGCGGCTGCAGGTGTACCGGATCCGGCACACCGACCTCATCGGCTGACCGGCTCCAGCAGGAAGACGCGGATGTCCCGGTGCGAAGCCCGCACGGCGTACCGGTCGTACGCGGGCCAGTACGCCGCGACCGCGTCCCACATCTCCTGACGCTCGTCGCCGGTCAGGAGCCGCCCGATGACGTCGATCGTGCGCCCGTGCAGCGCGACCTTCGCCTTCGGCCGGGCCAGCAGGTTCGCCGACCAGGCCGGGTGCGCTTCGCCGCCCCAGTTCGAGCCGATGACGACGTACCCGCCGCCCCGCTCGACGTACAGCAGCGGCACCTGCCGTGGCTCGCCGCTGCGCCGCCCGATCGTGGTGAGCAGCAACGTCCGCAGGCCGACCGCCGCGCCGACGCCGACCCGGCCGCCGCTGATCCGCAGCAGCACCCGGTCGGCGGGCACGAGCGCCCGCCCGAGCACGGCGAACGCCCTGCTCTTGCCGAACCCGGCGAACACACCCCGCAAACCGGTCACGGCGAGATCCTAGGTCCGGCAGGATGGCCGACCGTGACCCGCCCCGAAACCGCCGCCGAGGTCTTCGACGCGCTCGGCACGGACTACGAGCACGCCTTCCGCACCGCGACCGGGCAGCGCGCCGCCCTCACCGACCTGCTCGACGCCCTGCCACCCGAAGCGAAGGTGCTCGACCTCGGCGCGGGCACCGGGCGGCCCACCGCGGAGCTCCTGGTCGCCGCCGGCCACGACGTGACCGGCTACGACGTCGCCCCGGCGATGGTCGAGATCGCGCGGAGCCAGGTGCCCGCCGCCCGGTTCGAGCTCGGTGACATGCGCGAACTGTCCTTCGAGGACGGCACCTGGGACGCGATCACGGCCTTCTTCTCGATGCTCCAGCTGCCGCGGGCCGAGCAGGAAACCATGATCGGGCGGATCGCGCGGTGGCTGAAGCCCGGTGGCCTGCTCGTGTTCGCCACCGTGCCCGCCGACGTCGACGGCGTCGACATCGTCTTCATGGGCCACCCCGTCCGGGCGTACAGTTTCGCCACCGGCCCGCTCGAGGAGCGGCTGCGGGCGGCAGGCCTGGAGATCGTCCAGGCGGACGAGGCCGAGTTCGTGCCCGACCACCCGGAGGCCGGCCCGGAGCCGCACGTCTACCTGACCGCGCGCAAGCCCGGCTGAGCCGTCAAGACCTCACGACGTCGATCACCCAATGGACATGAATTTTACTCAAGTTCGTGCATGTCCCGGGCGGCGGACCCGAGCTAAAGTGAGGGATGGGCATCGAAGCTCTCGCCAGGCCGGTCCCTCGCGAGCACCGTGAGCTGGTGCGCGAGATGCTGGCCCGGCTTCCCGAGTTCGCCGATCGCCTGGCCCGGCTGCTCGGCGAGCAGGACGAGTTCTACCGCCAGGTGGAGGCCGTCGCCCCGGGCGAGCTGCGGCAGGTCTGCCGGGCCAACCTGGAGCGTGCCCTGACGGCGCTGGCCGAGGGGCGCGGCCTCGCCATCGACGCCGCCCGCAAGACCGGGCTCGCCCAGGCGCGCCGGGGCATCCCGCTGCCCGCCGTGCTGCGCGCGTTCCGGATCGGCGGCACCTTCGTCTACGAAGGGCTCCTCGAGCTCGCCGGCCCGGAGTTCCTCAACCCGACCCGGACGATCGAGATCAACTCCTACGTCTGGAAGGCGATCGACCTCTACTCCGAGGCGCTGACCACGGCGTACGAGGAGGTCGCGGCCGAGCCGTCGCACGCGAACGCGCGGCTGCTGGACGACCTGCTGCGCGGCCGGCTGGCCGGCCAGGCCGACATGGAGGCCGCGGCGCGCGAGCTGGGCCTGCCGACCGCGGGGATGTTCGTCGCCGTGGTCACCGAGGGCGTCGAGCCGGACGAGCACGACTCCGTCGAGGCGCTGCTGCGGGCGCGGCGCTGGCGGTCGGCGTGGCGGCCCGGCGGCGAGGCGGGCCTGGTCGTGATCGACCGGATCGAGGACGTCCGGCGGCTGCGCGAGGTGCTGGGCTCCCTGCCGGTCGCGGCCGGGATGAGCAGGCCGTTCAGCAGCTTCCCCGACGTCCCGGACGCCCTGCACCGGGCCCGGATCGCCCGCCGCTCGCTGCCGGCGGGAACGGCCGGTGTCGTGGTGTTCGGCGACTCGCCGGTGACGACGCTGGTCGCGGCCGCGCCCGGGATGGCCCGCGACGTCGTCCGGGCCGCGCTGGCCGGCGTGCTCGCCCTGCCGGCCGCGGAGCGCAAGGTCCTGCTCGACACGCTGCTGGCGTGGTTCGCCGGCCACGGCTCGGCGAAGGAGGCCGCGGACCGGCTGTTCGTGCACCCCAACACGGTCCGCTACCGGCTGCGCCGCGTGCAGGACCTGACCAAGCGCGACCTCACCGACCCCGTGGACGTCGGCGAGCTGTACGTCGCGCTGGAGTCCGTCCGCCTGGATCCAGGGCCGGAATGATCGCTTTTCGATCACTACCGATTGACTTTCGATAGGTCACGCGCGATAGTCGGCGCATGGTTACCGAGAAGTGGGCCGTTGCCGTGCTCCGGGTGTTCCTCGTCGTGCTGTTCGGCGTCCTCGTCGTGTTCCAGACGCTCTCGCTGCCGGGCGGGATCGCCTACCACACGCAGCAGAACCCGAACGACGCTCCGCTGCGCTGGCCGTTGACCGCCATCGCGGTCTTCCTCGTGCTGTGCGTCCAGGTGGTGCTCGTCGCGACGTGGAAGCTGCTCACCCTGGTCAAGAAGGACCGGATCTTCACCACCGCGTCCCTGAAGTGGGTCGACGCGATCGTCTGGGCGATCGGCGCGGCGTGGCTCGTGTTCGTGGGCATGCTGCTCTTCGTCGGCTTCAACGCGGACGACCCGGGCATGCCGATGGTGCTGTTCCTGGTGACGGTGGCGATCACCGTGCTCGGCCTGGTGATGGTGGTCATGCGCGCCCTGCTCCGGCAGGCGACGGCGCTGCGCTCCGACCTGGAAGCGGTCATCTGATGCCGATCGTCGTGCGCATCGACGTCGAACTGGCCAAGCGCAAGATGAGCGTCGGGGAGTTCGCCGAGAAGGTCGGGCTCACGCCGGCCAACGTGGCCGTGCTGAAGAACGGCCGCGCCAAAGCGGTCCGGTTCAGCACCCTGGAGGCGATGTGCCGGGTGCTCGGCTGTCAGCCCGGCGACCTGCTGGAGTGGGTCGAGGAGGAGGTTTAGCCCAGGTCAGCGGAGATCGCGTCGCATCAGCCAGCGGACCCGGCCGTCGGCCCGTGCCCCGGTCGGCCGGATCCGTTCGAATCCCGCCGCTTCGAACAGGGAGGTCGTGCCGACGTGGGCCGCGCTCGAGCTGAGGCGCGCGCCCTCCGGATCGACCGGGTAGCCCTCCACCGCCGGGGCACCACCCGAACGCGCGTAGTCGACCGCCCCGGCCAGCAATGCCGCGGCCACGCCCGTGCGCCGGTGCGACGCGCGCACCACGAAACAGACCACGCTCCACACCGCCAGGTCGTCGAGCGGCGGCATCGTCCGGGAGCGTTTCAACCGCTCCATGCTCGACCGTGGCGACACCCCGCACCAGCCGACCGGCGTGGCCCCGTCGTAGGCGAGCACCCCCGGCGCGGACTCGCCCGCACACAGGTCGCGGACCCGGTCGGCTCGTGCTTCACCGCGCAACGCGCTGTACTCGGACGACGTGACGCGGTAGGCGAGGCACCAGCAGGCACGCTCGTTCCCGCTCGGGTTGAGGATCGAAGCGACGTCTTCGAAGTGCGAAGCGGGACGGACGATGACCATGGAATCACCGTAGGATCCGATTCCCGACAAAGCGATGTCGGTTGAGGGGATCGCGGATGGATCGGCTCGTCGGCTCCGGCCGCTACCCGGGGATGACCCAGCTGCACCAAGCCGTGCCGCTGGTCGAACGGCAGCACGCGCTGATCGAGGAGATGCGCGCGCGGGCACCCCGGTTCGTCACCGGCCGGGTGCTGGCCGAGCGCACCGGGACGACCGTGCGGACCGTCGAACGCGACGTCACGCGGCTGCGCACGGCGGGCGTCCCGGTCGAGGTCAAGCGCGGCGCGGGCGGCGGCTACCGGCTCACGATGCCGCCCGTCGTGCCGCCGGTGAGCTTCAGCCCGGGCGAGGTCGCCGCCCTCGTCGCCTCCCTGGTGGCCCTCGGCCCCTACACCTCCGCCACGGCCGCCAGCGCGCTCGGCAAGCTCCTCACCACCTTCCGCTAGCCGAGCCGCCGGCTTCGGTCACGACCGCGGCTCGCCAACGCACCAGGGGACGCGGATCCGCGCATGACGCCCGGCAACGGCCGGCCCAACCGCCCCAAGGCGGCCTTCGGTGCGTCAGCCGCAACCAAGGCCACATCGGGGCGCTTGAGACCCGGGCCGGGCCGGGCTAAGCCGCGTCGGCCTCGACCAAGCGGGCCAGGTCCAGCAGCGTCTCCTCGAAACCCGGGCCCGCGGTCAGCGCCACCTTCAGCGGACCGCCACGCCGGTCCCGGCCCACCGGCAGCGTCACCGCCGGTTCCGTCCACTGCGGACGGTCCACACCGGCCGAAACCACCACGTCGGGGCGGGCCGGGCGAGATCGCCGTCCGCCGGCGTCGAGATCGAGAACCACGTTGCCGTGCAACGAAAGCAGGGCCGCGACGTCCGCCACCGCGTCCCGCAGCTCGCGGTCGGCGATCGAGTCCGAATGGGCGCCGATCGCCGGGCGGGGCGGGTCGCCGTCGCGGGTGAGGCGGGGGACGATCGCCTCGAGGTCGCCCAAGGCGCACGTCAGCACCCGGATCCCGGGCACGCCCGCCAACGGGTCGGTGATGCTGATCCCCGCGCTCGCGGCGGCCGCCACGATCCGGGCCCGCCAGCGCGCGGTCGCCGCGATGGCGACCATCGATGGGTCCTGGAGCAAAAGGGGCGTTCTCCTTCGCGGTCCGGCGCGGCGGCTGGGGGATCGTCCGATGGTGGGCCGGTGCCCGTTGTGCCCGGGAACAAACATGTTTGGCCGCTTGGTCCGAACGGCCGCGCTCATGCGGCCTTCCGGTGGCACCGGATGGCTGTGACCGCCGGTCACACTTTGACGCGCGACGTGGCGCAGGCCACTATCCGTGCACCTGATTACCGCCGGGTAATTTGCGTGTACCAAGTACGACCCAGGAGGACCGTTGCGACGAGCTTTGGGCCTGATCTTGCTGGCGCTGGGGGTCTTCGCGGTCGCCGGGGCGGTGCTGCTGCCGACCTACGTCTACCCGAAACTCGCCAAGGTGCCGCTCGACCAGGATTCGACGTCGGTGCTGGAAGGCACCGCGAGCAAGGTCCTCGCCGTGACCGACAAGGGCGCCGGCCCGGTCACCGAGATCCGCGAGAACGCGAAACTGACCGCGACCGGCCGCGTCCAGGCGAACTTCGCCCGGCCCGAGATGCGCACGAACAGCGACTACGCGGTCTGGCTGCTCGCGGTGCAGGTCAAG
The DNA here is from genome assembly GCF_053600695.1 of Amycolatopsis sp. NPDC005003. NCBI lineage: Bacteria > Bacillati > Actinomycetota > Actinomycetes > Pseudonocardiales > Pseudonocardiaceae > Amycolatopsis > Amycolatopsis sp. NPDC005003. The sequence goes on from NZ_JBSGAI010000001.1 coordinate 47,027, forward strand.
GACGACAGCGACGGCACCGTCCTCAGCGCGAGCAAGCGGCAGGTCTGCTTCGACCGGCGCACCTCCGAGGGGTACGACCCGCGCGGCGACTCCGACCCGAAGTGCGCCGCCGACAGCAGCTACGTCGCCGAGATCGGGGACAAGGCCGAGAAGCTCGGCGAGAAGCCGCCGGAGAAGATCGAATACAAGCCGCAGCCCGGCCTCAACTTCAAGTTCCCCTTCGGCACCGAGCAGAAGGACTACCAGGTCTACGACGACAACACCGGCAAGGCCGTCACCGCCCGGTACACCGGCACCGAGGTGGTGAACGGGATCGAGACCTACAAGTTCGTCCAGAACATCCCGGACACCAAGCTCGAGACGAAGTCGGTGCCCGGCTCGCTCGTCGGCGTCGCCGACTCGAGCGTCGACGCGGACCTGTACTACCGCGGCGTCAACACGATGTGGGTCGAGCCGGTCACCGGTGTCGAGGTGAAGCAGCAGCAACAACAGCACCAGGAACTGCGCCCGGTCACCGGCAACCCGACGGTGGTGTTCGACGGGACACTGGCCTACAACGGCAAGACGATCGCGCAGATGGTCGACCAGGTCGACCAGAACAAGGGCAAGCTGGAGTTCCTGACGAGCACCGGCCCGCTCTGGCTCGGCATCGGCGGCGGGGTGCTGATCGTCCTGGCGATCTACCTGCTGGCCCGCCGCCGCCCGACCCCGCCGCCCGCACCGAGGCAGCGACGCCAGGTGGTTTTCGCCCAAACCTGAATCAGCGCTTCCGCAGCACCAGGACCAGATTCCACGAAGCAATTTCGCGGAGGCCGGGAATCCGCACGATCCACATCGCCCAGCTCGGGTGGTACCGCGGATACCCGGCCACGAGATCGGCGAGCGGCGTCGTCTTCGCCCAGCGAAGCGCGGCGCCGACCGAAACCGGGAACAGGCTTTCGCCGAATTTGTTCTTCGGCTGCTTCCCGAGTTTCTTCGCGTAGCGTTGCCGTGCGTAGTAGCCGCCGAGGAAATGCCACGGCGCTGTCTCGTGGCCGCCCCACGGCGAATACCACGGCGTGAACGACGCGAAGACCGTGCCGCCGGGCTTGGTCACCCGGCACATCTCGTCGAGCATGACCCACGGCTCCGAGACGTGCTCCAGCACGTTCGACGAGTAGCAGACGTCCACGGATCCGCTGCGCACCGGCAGTTCCGTGCCGCTCGCGCGGATCATGTTCTCCCCCGGCTCGCCGCGGGCGGACAGCTCGCCGACGTCCGGGTCGAGGCCGAGGTAGACGGCACCGGCCGCGCGGAAGGCGTCGGAAAAATAGCCGGGGCCACCGCCGACGTCGAGGACCGTGCGCCCCGACAGCGGAGCGTGCGCCGCCAATTGCCGGACGGAGTCGGCGGCGAGCGCGGAATAGAAGCCGTCCGGGTCGGTCTGTTCGGTCAGGAATGTCCGGAACAGGGTCACGGACCGGCGGAGCGTGGCGCGATGCGGATGCGCCGTCGCGACCAGAACCGGATTACCTACCATTGAACCGTCGCTTTCCGGAATACGTTCATCTAGGGTGTACGCACCAGTAACCTAGCACCGTCGCTACAGTTTGGAAAAACCCGATGCAACGTCCTCGTGTGCTCCTCCTCAACTGGCGCGACACCGGCCACCCCGAGGGCGGCGGCTCGGAGCGGTACGTCGAGCGGATGGCCGAGGGCCTGGCCAGAGCGGGGTACCGGGTCGAGATCCAGTGCGCCGCCTACCCGGGTGCGGCCGCGGGCGAGTGGCGCGACGGCGTCCGCTACCGGCGGCGTGGCAACAAGTTCGGCGTGTACGCGCATGCGCTGCGCGCGATCCACCGGGTCCGCGCCGACCTCGTGGTGGACGTGCAGAACGGGATGCCGTTCTTCGCCCGGCTGGTCGCCGGCTGCCCGGTGCTGGTGCTCGTGCACCACGTCCACAAGGAACAGTGGATCAGCGCGCTCGGCGAGACGCTGGGCCGGCTCGGCTGGTGGATCGAGTCGCGGCTCGCGCCGTGGCTGTTCCGCAAGTGCCGGTACGTCACGGTTTCCGAGGTCACCAGGGCGGAACTGGCGGAGCTCGGGATCGGGCGCGAGCGCGTCACGGTGATCCCGAACGGCCTCGACGCGCCGCCGCCGTGCACGTCCGAACGGGACAGCGAGCCCACCCTGGTCGCGGTGAGCAGGCTGGTGCCGCACAAGCGGATCGAGCACGCCATCGACGTCGTCGCGCGGCTGGCGCGGCGCTGGCCGTCCCTGCGGCTGGAGGTCGTCGGCCAGGGGCCGTGGGACGAGGTGCTGCGCGCCCACGCGGCTTCGCGCGGGGTCGCCGACCGGGTCGTCCTGCACGGCTGGGTCGACGAGCAGGCCAAGCACGAGATCCTGGCGCGCTCGTGGCTGCACCTGTGCCCCTCGGTCAAGGAGGGCTGGGGCATCGTCATCATGGAGGCCGCGGCGCACGGCGTGCCCTCGGTGGCCTACCGCGCCGCCGGCGGCGTTCGTGAGTCCATCGTGGAGGGCCGGACCGGCCTGCTGGCCGACGACTTCGAGGAGTTCACCGCGCAGGTCGACGGCCTCCTCGCCGACGGGCTGCGGCGCGCGGAGATGGGCTTCGCGGGCGCCGAGCGGGCCGGGAAGTACAGCTGGGACGCCAGTATCGGGCAGTTCGAGTCACTGGTGCGGGACGTCGCCGGGCAGCCGGTCCCCCGCCCGCGCACCCTGGTCCCGTACCGCGTCCCGGAACTCGCCAAGGAGCCGGGCGGCGGCGGCCGCGTCGAAGTCCTTGCGGCGGGCCCGCACGGTGACCGTGGTCCGGTCACCGGTCGTGGCGGCGCCGAACGCCACGCCTGAGCGGCCGCTCGCCGCCGGGTAGAACGCCAGCGACCGCACGGTGTCCCCGGTGGACACGACGCCGAGGTTCGACACCAGGAACGTCGAGCCGAGCCGCCTCGCCAGCAGCCGGGTGCCCAGCCGGGCGAGCCGGCTGCTGCGGGCCGGGAAGTCCGGCTCCGGCGGCTGGGCGGCCAGCACCGCGGCGACGTCCGCGCCGCGCGTCAGCCGCAGCCGGAAGAACGCGCTGTCGTGCACCGGTTCCGGCGCCGCGCCGGATCTTCGCGACGCCCCCAGCGCCGCCACGACCCGGGCCGTCCGGGCACCGTGCGCGCGGTTCCAGCGTTCGGTGGCGTGCACGGCGGCCGCGACGAAACCCGCGGCGCCCAGCCGCAGCCGCGGCTCGTGGCAGGCCACGAAGACGTCTCCGACGGCTTCACGTCCCCGGTCGGGCGTGATCCGGCCCGGTGGCACGAAAACCGCCTCAGCGAGCCGCTGGAGGGCCGAAAGGGCAAAGGGTTTGCCGCCCATGCGGGCGCCGATCCCCCGCGCCGCCGAGGAAACCGGGACGTCGAGCAGGATGCCGAGCAGGGACAGCAGGCCGAGACCGTCGAGGGCGCCGTGGTGCGCGGCGACGAGGAGGGTGGCTTCACCGGCGGCGACGCGGACCAGCGGCGCACCACGTTCGTAGGGCGCCGAAGCGAAGCGGCCGCGGACCGCGGGCAGCTCGGTGATCCGCTCGATCTCGGGCACCGCGCCGAGGTGCGGGTACTGCTGGACCGCGGCCGCCAGCCGGGCGCGGAGCTTCTCCGGTTCCGGTGCGGCCGCGCCGAGTTCCGCTTCGAGGAGGATGCTCCAGGAAACGGTGGGGTCGCCGTAGAGCCCGACGACGCGGTGGGCGTGGTCGGAGGCGAGCCGGGTCACGCGTCAGCGGTCCCCGTAGAGCTTGAGCGGGTGGTCGGCAGGGTTGTACTTCACCTGCGCGTTGAGCTTCTGCTGCACCGGAGCGGCGGTGTCCGGGTCGGCAGAGGTGATGAGGGCGAAACCGCTCGCTGTCGCCGCTCCGCCGCCGATGATGACGGCGACGATCGCGCCGATGACCGTGCCCACGTGTCACTCCTTCCGCGGCGGGAGAATCCTGCCGCGGCCCAATGTACGCATCGGTAACATGCGGCACAACAGTGCGACGCACAGCAACGTGAGCGCTACTCCGTTCGCCAGCAAGGCGGGCGCCCACGAGACCGCTTTCACCGCGGGCACACCCGGGGTCCGGTACAGCGTCAGCCAGTCACCCGACCACACTCGCGTCGCGCCGGCGAGCAACCGCGGGTCGACCTGACCGGGCGTCCCGTGTTCCACGAGGATCCAGCCGACGCCCGCGTCGGTGAGCTCCCGCGCGGACGTCGCGGCCCGGACGTCACCGATCCTCGGGTCCTCACCGGCGATCCGCTCGGAACCGACCTGCAGGGTGTCGTCCACCAGCACGGGTTTCGGCAGTGCGCGCGGCGCCGGGTCGAGCTGGGTGCGGTCGGCGTTCCACGCGAACCCGCGGAACGCCGAGAGCGGCAGCGCCAGCACGTCACCTGGCCGGTCACCGAGCTTTTCGGACACTGCCCGCCAGTCCGCCGGGTACTGCGCGGTGTCCAGCCGCCCCCAGCCGCCCCACGCGAGGTCCGGCATGGTCAGGAGCGGGAAGACGACCGCCGCCGTCACCAGTCCGACGCGTCCCCCCTCGGTCTTCAGCTTCGCCGCGGCGGCTTCCACGGCCAGCGCGAAGCCCAGGGCGAGCGGCAGCGCCCACCACGCCACCCATTTCTGGGCGTCACGCAGCAGTCCCGCGCCGGGCAGGTACCGCGTCGCGGCGGTCAGCAGCGTGTCGCCGCCCGGCAACGTCGCCAGTGACGCCAGGAGGACGCCCAGGACGCCGAGTGCGGTCAAGGAGCGGACCGGCGCCTTCCCCCACCGGTGCGCGAGCGGCCGGAGCCCGGCGATCGCGATGGCGACGACGATGAGCGTCAGCACCGGCACCAGGGGCACACCGCGGCTGACGGGCACGGTTTCGGCGTTCCAGATGCCACCGAGCCCCAGCACGCTCAGCAGGGCGGGGCCCCAGCTTTCGGGGCGGGCGCTGAACGCCGTGACGCCGTCCGGGTCGGAAAAGGTGCCACCGGCGTGGAGGAACGCCGGGACCAGCCAGGGCAGGTTGAGCACCACGGCGAGCGGGACCGTCTGCCAGAGCCGCCGCGAACCGGCGGCCACGACCATGACGGCGGCCGCGAGGACGCCGCCCGGCGGGGTCAGCACGGCCGGCGCGCAGGCGAGGACCAGCTTCGGCAGGGCGCGGGGTTCGTGCGCGCGCACGGCGAGGCCGGCGCCGGCGATCCACGGCAGGGCCGCGTACGTCAGGAGAAGCGGCCAGTGCCCGATGAACAGCCGTTCCGCGACGTACGGCGTCCAGGCGTAGGCCGTCGCCGCGACGAGCCGGGTGCCGAGGCGTTCGGTGGGGACGAGCCGTCCGGCGCCGAGCGCGGCGCAGAAGACGGCCAGGAGCAGGACGATCTTCTGGACGATGTCGCCGGGCAGCACGGTGGTGGCGAGCGCGACGGCGGCGTCGGCGGGAACGGACCGCGGCAGCGTGCTGCCGATCCCGAAGGCGTCCGGCACGAAGTACTGCCGTGGTGCGAACACCATGTCGTAGCTCAGCACGAACCCCCGGCCGAGCAGCGGCGCGCAGACGGCGAACGCCAGCGCGGCCGACAGCACGGGGAGGGCCGCCCGCCTGCTCGGTGCGTTCACGGCCTTCCTTTCCGTTGCGCGCGCGGTTATGGTCCCTGGTCATTACCCAGCGGTAACGGGAGCCCGACGTTGAGCGTAGACACCGAAGTCCCGGCCCGGACGGGCAACCGGGTCGCGGCGATCCTCGTCTCGCTCGCCCTCGCGGGCAACAACGCGGCCAGTTACGTGCTGAGCCTGGCGGCCGCGCGGATCCTCGCGCCCGGCGCGTTCGGGGAGCTGAGCTCGCTGCTGGCGGTGCTGGTGATCGGCGTCGTCCCGGCGATGGGCCTGCAGACGGTGGTGGCGCTGCGGGTGGCCCGCTCGCCGTCGCTGTCCCACGGTTCGCTGTTCGCGCTCGGCCTGGTGACGAGCGCGATCGTCGCGACGACGGCGTTGACGCTGAGCCCGTTGCTGGTGCTCCTGCTGCACCTGGGATCACTGGCCCCGGCGCTGCTGGTGACGGCGGCGCTCGGGCCGTTGACGCTGCTGGGCGTGTTCCACGGGCTGCTGCAGGGCAGCCACCGGTTCGCGGTGCTGTCGGGCCTGATCGCGCTGGAGGGTGCGGGCAAGGTCGGCGGTTCGCTGGTCGGGCTGGTGGTTTCTGGGTCGCCGACCGGCGCGCTGGCCGGGGCCGCGATCGGTTCGCTGGCGGTGGTGGTGGCGGGCTGGCAGGTCTGCGGCCGCCCGCGGCCCCGCTGGGCCGACCGCCACGGCGGCGAGGTCTTCCACACCGCGCAGGCCATGCTGGCGCTGGTGCTGCTGGTGAACCTGGACCTCGTCCTGGCCCGCCACACGCTTTTGGCGGGTGAGGCGGGCGAGTACGCGCTGGGGGCGATCGTCACGAAGATCGCGTACTGGCTGCCGCAGGCGGTCGGCGTGCTGGTGCTGCCGCGGTTCGCGGTTTCCGACCGGCGGCGCCGGGTGCTGCCGGTGGCGCTGGCGGTTTGCGCCTGCCTGGACGCGCTGGTGCTGCTGGCTTCGCTGGTTTTGGGGCCTTCGCTGCTGGCGTTGATCGGCGGGGCGAAGTACGCGGGGAGCACGATGCCGGTGTGGCCGTTCGCGCTGGCGGGCTCGATGCTGGCGCTGGTCCAGATCCTGCTGTACGCCCGCCTGGCGGACGGCGACCGCCGCGTCACGATCCTGATGTGGACGGCCGTCGCCGTGGAGACGGCGCTGATCACCACCTGGCTGCACGGGTCACCCACCCAGGTGGTCACCGCGGCGGCCTGCACGGCCGGCGCCCTGGCCGCGGCCGGCGCACTCCTGGAGCTCCGCCCCCGCAAACCGGCCTGAGCAGCCCCCGTTTTCCACGCTACCGCCAGGCACCGACAATTCCCGCCCCCGAACCCGCGCACCCGCCGGCCGATCCACATACCTGGGGAGTCGGCTTGCGTACCCGGGCCGTCGGCTTGCGTACCTGGAGGGTCGGTTCGTGAGCCGACCCTCTGAGTACGCGGGCCGACCCTCTGGGTACGCCAACCGACCGCGTGGGTACGCGGGCCGACCCTCTGGGTACGGGGCTATTGGGTGAGGGTGGTGGGGTTTTGCTTGCGGGTGAACCAGTCCACGCATGTCGCCACCATTGCGGCCGCGGCCAGGAGCAATGCTGCCTGGGTCACCGGGCCGTACGCCCAGTCCTGGCCGTGGCCCAGGATGCGGCCCGTCACCGAGACCAGAGCCGCCACGGCCATGCCGCCGAACGCCAGGTACCTCGGTGCCCGCTCCGAGAACTGGCGGGCCAGCAGGCAGGCGATGAGCAGCACCACCGGGAGCATCCCGCCCAGCGCCACCAGCAACCCGATCAGCACCACCGGTGTCCAAGCGCCACCCGGGGAGATGGTGAACCGGCGACGGCGGGCCGGCCAGGCCACGCCCACCAGCAGCACCAGCACCGCCGCCGCGCCGATCAGCAAGCTCAGGCGGTAGTGCGCGTCCGGCGTGAACGACAGCGACACCACCCCGCCCGCGCCCGCCGGGACGATCCACGCCTGCTGCCAGCCGTCCACCCGGGTGCGGGTCAGCTGCTGTCCGTCCAAAGTGGCCGTCCAGCCCGCGTTCGCGTTCTCCGGGACCGCCAGCACCGCCTCCGCGCCCGGTCCCACCGTCACCGACCGCGACGCCGCGTCCCACGCGCCCACCTGGACCGCTCGGTGCACCGGGGGCGTCGAAGCGGCCGCCGGGCGCAGCCACAGGTCCTGGACGACGAACGACTCCGACCGGTCCGTCCGCAGCTCGTGGCCGCCGGCCGGCAGCGCGATGCCGCCCTCCGAATCGCGGCACATCCCCAGGGACAGGGGCCGGTGCTCGGTGATGTCGGACAGCTTGCCCTGCACCGACGTCCGGTAGTCGAGCCCGTCGAGGTGGACGTTCGGCCCCGAGCCGCACGGCACCGTGAACGCCGGGTCCGGCCCGGGGAGCAGGCCGTCGCTCCCGGACAGCGAAAGGCCGCCGATGCCCACCACCGCGCGTGCCGCGGGATCGTCGTCGTCGCCCGGCAGCCCGATCTGCAGCTGGTCGGTGTCCAGCGGCTCGAAGGACGCCGACCCACCCGCGTCCAGCCGCACCGACCGCGTGCCCGACCGGCCGGTCAGCTCCACCTGCCGGGGCAGCCGCGCGCCGCTCGCCGCCGAAACTTCGAGGTGCAGTCCCGAAATCCGCTTCGGCGACGCCCACCCCAGGGTCAGCGTCGGCCGCAGATCGGTGACGTCGGGGCGCCAGGTCGTGCCCGGATCGCCGTCCACGGCCGCGAACCCGGCCGCCGCCGGGTCGCCGCCCAGCTGGGACGTCGACGTCACGGTGACCCCCGGCAGCGACACCGGGTTCCGGCCGCCGCCGGCCGGCAGCACCGAGCCGCCGACGAGGTACGTCTGCTCGGCCGGGGTGCTGAACAACCGGCGGATCCCGTCGGGTTCCTCGCCGTCGCGGGCCGCCGCGGCGTCGCACCGCACGGCGTCGCCGAGCGGCAGGCACGCGTACCGCGGCTGCGGGCCGCGGGTGAACGCGAACCCGGGCGCCGGCCCGGTCGGCAGGTCCGCCGGCACCTCCAGGGCGCGCTGCGGCTCGGTGTCCGGGATCTTCAGCTCCGCGATGCCGACGTTCCCGTCCTGCCGCCCCACCACCAGCGACAGCAGCGTGATCCGCACCTTGCGGGTGACGCCACCGGCCACGGAGTACTCGTGCGGCCCGGCGCCGCGGATCACCGGCTGGTCGACCGAGCCGTTGTCGGTGGTGATCCGGATCCGGGTCGGCGGCCAGCCCACCCGCAGGTCGTCCACCATCTCCAGCTGCACGGAGTTCACCAGCCGCGGGGTGTCCAGCTCCACCTCGAGCCACTGGCCGATCGGCCCGGTGAACGACGACGAGTGCCACGCCGTGCGCGGGTCGCCGTCGATCGCCGCGAACGGCTGGTGCGAGGGGTCGGAGCCGCCGAAGGCGTCGGCGAACGACGCCGCCGTCGACGCCGTCACCGAGCGGATGCCCCGGTAGGCGGCCACGGTCTGGTGCTCCTGCCCCGGGAAGGGCAGCAGGTCGCCCGCCGCGCGCTGCTGGCGGTAGGCCTCCCCCGCGGTCAGGGTCTGGCTGAGGTTGTCGCGGACGCCGCCGACGTTCCGCTCGGCCCGGCGCAGGCCGTCGGTCACCAGCCGCGGCCCGCCGGGCGACCCGCCGTCGCCGGTCAGCACCGTCGGCGTCGCCGGGTCGAGCTGCCCCGAATCGATCAGCGGCAGCAGGTTCTCCGGGCCGCCGCTGACCGTCGGGACGTCCGTTGTGGACGTCGCGGTGGCCCGTGGCACCGGCTTCCGCACTTCGTAGACTTCGAGGGGCCCGAACGCGGCCGCCTTGGCGATGCCCGGCGAGCCGGCCAGCCCGGCGCGCAGGGTCGCGACGGGCGGGGCCGCGGTGCGTTCGCGGTCGATGTCGTTGCGCAGCAGCAGGAACCGGTAGCCGGACCGCGCGAGCAGCGCGGCCAGGCCGGGATCGCCGCGGCCGTCGGCGAGCGCCGCGTCGACCGAATCCATCAGCCGGGTGTTCCCCTCGGACCCCAGCGGCACCTGGTTGCGGACCGCCCACGGGCTCCGGGCGATCGCCTGCGCGGGCTCGTCGACCGTGCGGCCCCAGTCGTACTCGCCGAAGCCGGTGGCCGGCAGCAGCAGCGTCCGCGCGTCCGGATCGGCCTTGGCGACGTAGCCCATCGCGTCGTACCAGTAGCCGGGAACCGCGTCCCAGCCCGGGCCGGACCGCAGGTTCAGCAGCCACGCCGGTGCGGCCATCACCAGCACCAGCAGCAGGCCGAGCGCGGGCCGCAGGAACCGGCGCACGGACCTGATCCGGACCGGGCTGGAGATGCCGTGCACGAACGCCAGCATCAGCGGCAGCCGCAGCACCGGCTCGAACTTGTGGACGTTGCGCAGCGGCGCGAGCGGCCCGTCGAGCAGGTGGCGGACCTGCTCGGCCAGCGGGCTGTCGAGCGAGCCGACGTAACCGATGGTCAGCAGGGTCAGCCCGGTCACCACGCCGAGCACGAGGAACCGCCGCTCCGGCAGGCCCCGCCGGGTCAGCCCGAACAGGCCGACGCCGGCGACGAGCCCGGTGGCGAGCATCAGCACCGGGTTGTCGATCAGCGACCAGCCGCCGGGCCACCACGGCGTGCCCTGCACGACGTAGGCGACCCACTGGTTGGTCCCGCGCAGCACCTCGAACAGCGACATCGGCGCGGTCGTGTTCGTCGCGGACTCGATGTAGTCCAGGAACGGCAGGCTGTACTCGCCGAGCAGCAGCAGCGGCAGGATCCACCACAGCGTGGCGCCGATGACGAAGACGAACCACCACAGCACGAGTTCGACGTGCGCCCGCGTCCAGCGGCGGGTCAGCAGCCACAGTCCCGGCAGGACGAGGGCCATCACGACCATCGCGCCGTTGACGCCGCCCATGCACAGCACGGCCAGCGCGGACAGCCCGGCGGCCCGCCGCGGCGAGCCGATCGCCCCGGCCCGCACGAGCGGCACCAGCACCCACGGCAGCAGCACCGCCGGCAGCATTTCCGCGGACAGGCCGCCGATTTCGGTCAGCATGCGCGGCGCGAGGGCGTAGCCGAGCGCGCCGATCAGCCGGGTGCGCTCGGTGCCGATCTTCATCGCCCGGGCGAGCAGCAGGGCGCCGCCGAACGCGGCCGACAGCAGCACCGCGCCCCACAGCCGTTGCGCGATCCACGCGGGCACGCCCACGGCCTGGCACAGCGCGAAGAACGGGCCCATCGGGAAGAGGTAGCCGTACGCCTGGTTCTGCAGCTCCCCCGCGGTCGCTTGGGGGTTCCACAGGTGCAGGGCGCGCCCCAGGAAGGCGATCGGGTCGACGGCGAGGTCCAGTTTGGTGTCGAACGTCGTCTTCCCCGGCATCTGCAGGAACGACAACGTGGTCAGGGCCAGCACGATCCAGGTGCTGGGCCGGCGTAGGAACGCGCCCACCGAGAACTTCCGGGCGCCGCCGGAGGGCGGGGCGTCGTCCCGGGTCCGTTCGCGGGTGGCGGTTACCATCCGGTAGATACTAAGCCGAAACCTGGCTACCATGTGCCGACGATTTTCCCCGGCCCCCGACTTCCCTGGGCAGGTGCGCCATAAACACCGAATTGAGCACGGACGGCTTCGCCGACGCGTGGGCACTGGCCGAGCCGGTCAAGGGCTGGATGACGCGCGCGCAGGGCGAAGCGCTGTGGCAGGCCGCGTGCCGCCTCGAAAAGGGTGACGTCGTCCTGGAAATCGGCAGCCACCAGGGCCGATCCACGATCGTGCTGGGCGCCGCCGCCCGCACGGTGGGGGCCACGGTGATCGCCGTCGACCCCTTCGTGGCCGGCCGGCTGTTCGGCGGATCGCCGACGCGGCAGCTGTTCGAGCGCAACATCCGGCGGGCCGGGCTGGACGACGTCGTCGAGCTCGTCGCCGGTTACAGCACGAAACTGCGCCCTGACTGGACTCGGCCCATACAGCTGCTTTACATCGACGGCAAGCACGACTACTGGACCTACACCGACGACCTGCGCTGGTCGGCACACCTGCCACCGGGGGCGGAAATCCTGGTCCACGACTGTTTTTCCTCCATCGGCGTCACGCTCGGCACGATCGCGAAGGTCCTCTTCGGACGGCGCTACACCTATCTGGACCGGGCCACGTCGCTGGCGCGGTTCCGGCTGGCGCCACCGTCCACGGCGGACCGGATCCGGGTGCTGGCGCAGCTGCCGTGGTTCCTGCGCAACGTCGTGCTCAAGGTGCTGCTGCGCCTGCGGTTGCGGCCGCTGGCCCGGCTGCTGGGGCACGACAGCCCGTACGACCCCTACTGAGTCACCGGCTTCCCGACCTCGACCCTGGGAACGCACACGGGCGCGCCCGGGCTCGACAGCTGCACGCCGATGTGGTCGAACAGCCCGTCCACCGGCAGGTACAGCGAGTGCAGCCCGGCCTGGAACCACACCGGCGTCCGCTCGACCAGCCCTTCGCCGCCGTCGCGGGTGAAGTAGTCGATCTTCAGCAGGTGCCTGCCGAGCAGCGGTTTGTCGAGCGGGACGCTGACCGGCGTTTCGCCGACCGTGTACCCGCAGTCCGGCACCGGTCCCGGCGCGCCACGGGACTCCACGGCCACGCCGGTGATCAGGTGCGGCGTGCCGGTGGCGTCGAGCAGGTGCATGCGGTTCGTCGGCTGGTCGAAGTGGGTGCCGGGGACCAGGCCGGCGACCCGGGACGCCTGCGAGTCCGCGCCGAACCACTCGTGGACCACGTCGTTCGGCACGAAGTTGTCGTAGAAAACGAGATCCGGGTCCTCCGCGACGGCCGCCCGCACGTTTCCGAGGTACTGCCCGGAATGGTCGAACCGCATCGCGGGGGCGAGCCGGGAAAACCCGGCCACGGAACTGGCGAGCAGAAGCACGCACACGATTAGGGCGATCGGCCGTTCCCGCTTGCCGCCGGACGGCGCAACCCCGCCTGGCGGCAGGAAGGCGAACGCTCCGCACAGCGCGGCCACGAAGGCCAGCTCGGCGAGGTACCTCGGGTCGTCACCGGCGGCCGGGCCGACTTCGCGCAGCCGCGTCGCCGCCAGCAGCCCGACGTCCACGGCGAGCAGCAGCCCGAGCAGCGCCCACGCCCGCCAGGCCCGGCGGCCGCCCACGCGCGCACCGGCCACCACCAGCGCCAGCGCGGCGGCGAACAGCAGGACCACGACCGCGAACGGCGACGGCGCCCAGGTCGCGCCGGGCCCGGGCCCCGACCACGGGCCGCCGGCCAGCCCCGGCAGGAAGGTGTCGCCGAGCATCCGGCCGGTCAGGTCGGCGACGGTACCGGCGGTCATCGGCGGGCCGCCGGGCGTCACCTGGCTCGACGTCAGCGCGAGGTAGCCCACGACGAACGCGGCGAGCAGCGCCGCGTGTCCCGCCCAGTAGCGCCACCGGTCCCGGAAGGACTGTCCGAGCAGGACGGTCACCCCGGCCAGCAGCACCGGGACCACCACGGTCTTTTCGTAGAACGCGAACCCGAAGAGCGTCCAGGCGAACGTGCCGATCCGCCACTGGCCGCCTTCGCGCAGGTAGCGGACGTGCCAGTACAGGGCGCCGGCGGCCGCCAGCACCACCGGGACGATCTGGGAGCCGTACGCCCACCACAGCGTCGGGGTCAGCAGCAACGTCGACGCCGTGAACACGGTGAACGGGATCAGGATCGCCCAGCGGCGGCCGAAGCAGCGCACCAGCAGGCACCAGAACAGCACCGTCGCCGCGGCCCGCATCAGCAGCAGCGGCGCCATCATGAGCGGGAAGTTCAGCGGCGCCCACCACGTCAGCACCGCCGCCAGGAAGAACCCGCCGGGCATCAGGTGCCCGTGGTAATCCTGGAAGAGGTAGCCGAGGTCGAACGGCCCGGCCAGGGCGGCCCGGTAGGTCATCACGAAGTCGTCCTGCGCGAAGTTCCCGTGCAGCGCCGCCCACGCGTGCAGCGCGAACGGGAGCACCCCGGCGACGAACGCCGCGAGCACCAGCGCGGACGGTCTTCGGGTCACCCGTGGCGCGGGCTTTTCGATCTCCACCAACACGGGGATTCCTCACTTCTTGCAGGCGGGCGGCTGGCACATGAGCTTGCTCAGTGCCTGGTAGAAGACGTCGGAGATCTTGCGCGGGTCGGGCGTGGTGAAGGAGTCGCCGCCGGTCGCGGCGGAGATCTGCTTCAGCTCGCTCGAATCGATGTCCGGCCCGATGCCGATCCCGATCACCGGCAGCGGTTTCCGCGGGTCCTGCAGCCGGCCGAGCTCGGCGAGCAGCCCGGGCAGCCCGATCGAGTCGTCGTCCTCGTTGCGGCCGTCGGTGAGCACGACGACGACGTTGATCCGGCCGAGCTGCCAGCTCTGCCGGGCGTTCTGGTACGCGGCGAGGATCGAGTCGTACAGCCCGGTCGCGCCACCGGGCTTCGGCTTCACCGCCTGCAGCGTCGCCACCCCGCCCGCGGCCAGCTGCTCGGCGATCGACCGCATCGGCAGCAGTTCCTTGTAGTCCTTCGCGCCGTCCAGCTTGGTCGAGAACAGCCAGAGGCCGATCTCGCTGGTCGGCTTGAACAACCCGAGTCCCTGCGTCGCGGCTTCGAGCGTGAGCGACATCCGGCTGCGGCCGGTGCCGGGCACGGTGGCGGCCATCGAGCCGGACACGTCGAGCAGCACCTGGACGCGGGCGCTGAGGTTCGCCCCGGCCCAGGCCTGCAGCACGCCGTACATCGCTTCGGGCGCGGGCGGCCCGGCCGGGCGCGGCGCCGCGTCGGTGCGGGTGTCGCGCGGCCGGTCGCCGAGCAGCTGACCGGACGGCGTCCGGAACCCGCCGTCCGCGAACGCCTTGGTGGCGGTCTGGTCCAGCAGCAGGCGCAGGAACCGCTCGGCCGCCGAACGCGAGGCTTCCGAAGCCCGCGGCAGCACGACGTACGGGTAGTCGAAGCTCGGGACGCCCGCGGCGGGATACGCGGCGACGAGCTTCTTCGCCAGCACAGACTGCTCCGACGCCGGCCACGCGGTGTACGGCTGCTTCACCGCCGAGAGCGTGCGAATCTCCTCGGTGAACGCCGCCGCCGGATCGGGCGCGTCCTTGGTCAGCTGCTGCAGACCGATCAGCGCGCCGATGGCGGCCGGGTCCCGGCCCGGGTCGGGCAGGCCGACCGGGCTCCGCGCGAGGACGTCGGCCCAGGACGGCGACTTCGCCGGCCAGCCGGCCTGCTTCGCGACGTCTTCGGTCAGCGCCAGCACCACCGGCGAGCTCGCCACCGGCTGGCCGGACTCGGGGAGGTTCCACGCGCCGCCGTCGCGGGCCTGCAGCAGCCAGGTGCTCGACTCCGGCACCCAGACGTCCGGGCCGTTCGCGCCGTTGGCTTCGAGGGCGGTCGCGGTGGCCGTCGACGGGCTCGCGGTGACCTCGACGGTGTAGCAGTCCCGCTCCGGGACTGTCTTGGCGAGCTCCGCCAGCACCGGCGCGATGTCCGGCGCGGCGGTGACGTGCACCGGCGTGGTGGTGTCGCAGCCGCCGCCGGCCAGCCGGTTCTTCAGGTAGTCGACCCCGGCCCACGCGAGCAGCGCGACCACCAGCAGCGCGCTCAGGACGACGACCCGCGCGTCGATCCGCCGGGCCCGCGCCGGGTGTGCCGCCAATGCACGTCCTTCCCTCATGAGGTGCTGGCAGCTTGCCAGCCGGGTGGGCGGGAAGCCAGTACCGGAAACGGAACGTGACCATCGGTGCGTGAGCCTGCGGTGAAGGAATGGCGGAGTGCCATCGTTTCGGTGAGCCCCTCACGCGGGCGGCAGGGCTCGGCACAGCGCGTCGATGGCCGCGGGGTAGGCGTGTTCGGGTGGGGTCGCGTAGCCGACCACCAAGCCGTCCATTGTGGACATCGAGCTGTCCGGGTGGCGGAAGGCGGCCAGGCCGTCGAGCGCCAGTCCCTGCCAGGCCGCGGCTTTCAGCGCGGCTTTCTCGGTGCCCGGCGGGAGCCGCAGCACGGCGTGCAGGCCGGCGGCGATGCCGGTGGGCGTCACGTGCGGGGCCCGCTCGGCGAGCGCCGTCACCAGCTGGTCTCGCCGGCGACGGTAGCGTCGGCGCATCCGGCGGACGTGCCGGTCGTACGCCCCCGACGTCAGGAACTCGGCCAGGGTGAGCTGGTCGAGCACGCCCGCCCACGCCTCGCGTTCGCCTTTCGCGGCGAGCACGGGGTCCACGAGGTGCCCGGGCAGCGCCAGCCAGCCAAGGCGCAGCGCGGGCGAGAGGCTCTTGCTGACCGAGCCCACGTAGACGACGTGCTCGGGGTCGAGGCCCTGGACCGCGCCGACCGGCTTGCGGTCGTAGCGGAATTCGCCGTCGTAGTCGTCTTCGAGGAGCACGCCGCCGGTCGCGCGGACGTGCCCGACGACCGCCGCGCGGCGGTCGTGGTGCAGCGGGCCGCCGGTCGGGAACTGGTGGGCGGGCGTCAGCAGCACCGTCGGGACGTCGAGGTCTTCGACACGCGCGCCGTGTTCGTCCAGGGCCAAGGGGATCGTCCGCACGCCGGCGGCGGCGAAGATCGAGCGGTGGAACGCGAGACCGTAGGACTCGACGGCGAGCGGACCGCGCAGCACGGCCGGGAACAGCAGCCGCAGGGCGTGGGCGAACCCCGAGCACACGACGATCCGCTCCGGTGCCGTCCGCACGCCCCGGGCGCGCGCGAGGTACTGGGCGAGCGCTTCCCGCAGTTCCGGGCGGCCGCGCGGATCGCCGGGGCCGAAGGCGTCGTGCGGCGCCACGTTCAGCGCGCGGCGGGCGGCGGCGAGCCACTCGGTGCGCGGGAACGACGTCGCATCCGGCTGGCCCTGCCGGAGGTTGTACACCGGTTTCGGGGCCCCCGGCGCCTTTTTCGGGATCCGGACCGGCTTCAGCGGCTCGGCGCGCTCGGCGACGCGGGTGCCGGAGCCCTGGACGGCGGTGAGCCACCCTTCGGCGACCAGCTCGGCGTAGGCGTCGGCGACGGTGTTGCGGGCCAGGCCCAGGTCGGCGGCCAGTGACCGGTAGGGCGGCAGCCGGGTGCCCGGGGCGAGCCGTCCGGCGCGGACGGCGTCCCGCAGCGCGGCGATGAGCGCCGCCCGCTTGCCGCCGGGCGCCAGCTCCAGGTGCAGGTCGCGGTCCCCGGAATTGACCCAGTCTGCTGCCACGGAAATGCACCATACATGTGGGTCAAACCGGCCGTAGATTTCTGGTCATGACGAACTCCCGCATCAACTTCGCCAAGACCGCCCCGAAGGCCTTCAAGGCCCTGATCGGCTTCGACGCCGCCGCTCGCGCCGGGCTCGACCCGGCACTGGTCGAGCTGGTCCAGATCCGCGCGTCACAGCTCAACCGCTGCGCGTACTGCCTGCACATGCACACCTCGGACGCCCGCAAGGCAGGCGAAAGCGAGGAGCGGCTGCACATGGTCGCGGTGTGGCGCGAAGCAAGCAGCTTCTTCAGCGCGAAGGAGCAGGCGGCGCTCGCCCTGACGGAGGCGGTGACGCAGATCGCGGGCGGCGTCCCGGACGACGTCTACGCCCGCGCGGCGGCGGAGTTCGAGGAGGCGGAGCTGGGGCAGCTGCTGGCGCTGATCTTCACGATCAACACGTGGAACCGCATCGCCATCACGACGGCGAAGGTCCCGGGTACGGACGAGCGCGTGGCCCGGTGACCCTGGTGCGGGCAGTCGTGGTGGCTGTCCGCACCGCCCCCGATCTCCGGGCTGGGTGCGGTACCGCGGCATCTCCGGGCTAGGTGCGGTACCGCGGCACGTCGTCGTGCCCGTGCAGCAGCAGGTGTACCGGGTGGGTCACCTTGGTCTGCTGGGGTAGCAGGCTCAGTTCGAGACGCAGCACCTCGCCGAGCGAACGGGCCAGCACACCGTCGACCCAGATCCGACGGGTCTCGCGCAGAAGCCGGGCCCGCAACCGGTCCAGCCGGGCCTGGGTCAGGTCGGCGCGGCCCGCCGGCCTGGCGCGGATCTCCCACACGACGTAGGAGCCGGTGGCGACGAGACCGACCAGCGCGCGCAAGACGCGCCGACCGCTCACCGGATCTCCCCACCGAAGCCGATCTTCTTCCCCATCTCCCGGAGCGGCCGTGACGGTGTGTGCGGCCCCGTGACTGAGCGAGGCGGATTGTCGATTGACCGGAAAGCTGCGTCAATCGCCCGAACGGGCATCCGCGGCGACGCGGAAGGACCACCATCCCCCTCGGTGATGGTGGTCCTTCCGCTTCCCGATTTCAGTCCGCGAGGGCGAGCAGGTCCTCCTGCGCCACGACCGGCTCCTCGGCCGGCCGCTTCCGGGCGACCAGGCCGCTGATCGCGATCAGCAGACCCAGCACCGCGATGCCGGTGACCACGCTCAACGCCGGCGTCAGGCCGGTCAGCAGCGCCGCCGGTGAGGCTTCGCGGCCGCCGTTGGCGGTCAGGACCGCCGTCACCACCGCCAGGCCGATCGCGCCGCCCACCTGCAGGGACGTGTTCAGCAGACCGCCCGCCAAGCCCTGCTCGCCGTCCGAAATCCCCGCCGTCGCCTGGATGTTGAGCGACGAGAACGCCAGCGTGAAGCCGATGCCCAGCAGGATCATGCTCGGCAGCACCGAACCCCAGTAGCCCGAGTGCTCGTCGATGCGCAGGAACAGCGCGTAGCCGATGACGTGCGAGACCACGCCCGCGAAGATCGTGCGGGGCGTGCCCACCCGGTCGATCAGCGGCTCGATGCGCGGGGAACCGAACGCCACGATCAGCGCCGCCGGCAGGAAGCCCAGCGCCGTCTGCAGCGCCGACCAGCCCAGCACCCGCTGCAGGTACAGCATCACGACGAACTGGAAGCCGATGTAGGCGCCGAAGAACAGCGCGCCACCGAGGTTGGCGCGGGCCAGCGGGCCCGAGCGCAGGATGCCCAGCCGCAGCAGCGGGTGGCGGCTGCGCTTCTCGATGACCACGAACGTCACCAGCAGCGCCAGCGCGACGGCGAACGTGATCAGCGTGCGCGGGGCCGCCCAGCCGATCTCCGGCGCCTCCACCACGCCGAACACCAGCAGCAGCGAGCCGGCCGCGCCGGTGATGGCGCCCGGGAAGTCGTACCCCTTGCCTTCCTCGGCGCGGTACGACGGGATCAGCTTCCACGCCGCCACCAGCGCGACCAGCGCGATCGGGGCGGGCAGCAGGAACGTCCAGCGCCAGCCGACCTCGGTCAGCAGGCCGGAGAACACCAGGCCGGCGGAGTACCCGCTCGCCCCGAACACGGCGAAGATGCTGATCGCCTTGTTGCGGGCCGGGCCCTCCTGGAACGTCGTGGTGATGATGGACAACGCGGCCGGCGCGGTGAAGGCCGCCGCCAGGCCCTTGATGAACCGGCTCGCGATGAGCAGCGCGCCGTCGTCGACGAGGCCGCCGAGCAGCGAGGCCAGCGCGAACACGGCGACCGCGACGAGGAACACGCGGCGGCGGCCGAGCAGGTCGGCGGTGCGGCCGCCGAGCAGCAGCAGGCCGCCGTAGCCGAGCACGTAGCCGCTGACGACCCATTGCAGCGCGTTGGTGGACAGGCCGAGGTCGGCCTGGATGGCCGGGAGCGCGACCCCGACCATCGACACGTCGAGCGCGTCGAGGCCGATCACGATCGAGACGGTGAGCAGGACACCCCAGAGACGTGCGTCCCACCGCGTTGAAGAGGTGGACAAAGACACGGAAGAGCTCATGGCGGCGACAGTACATGCACACGCATCTAATGTCCAAGCATTTAATGCGTTTGCATCTGATGCCCGTGCATGCTAGGTTGGTCGCCGTGAGCGATGTCGCCGAGAAGGAACTGGTCCAGGAGTGGCATGACCTGCTGGCCCGCTACTCGGCCGTGTTCGGCAAGCTCGAGTGCCGGCTGCAGGAGCGCCACGGCATCGGCGCGAACGAGTTCGAAGCCCTCGAACGGCTCGCGACCTGCGACTTCAAGTGCCGTTCGGCCGATCTGATCAGCACGATCCACCTCAGCCAGAGCGCCACGTCCCGGCTGGTCGCCCGCCTGGAGAAGGAGGGCCTGGTCGAGCGCGCCCTGTGCGAGGTGGACCGGCGCGGCATCTTCGTCACGATCACCGACGCCGGCCGGGAGAAGTACCTCGCGGCGAAGCAGACGCACCGCGAGGTACTCCGGGAAACCCTGCGCTAGCTAGCCCACCGGGCCTTCCACGGCCTTGACTTGGAGCTGCCGCTGGCCACCGGCCGCGCCGGTCACCGTCAGGGTGAGCTGGTCGCCGGGGTGGTGGGTGTCCATCACGTTCGTCAACGACGTCGCCGAGTCGGTCGGCCTGCCGTCGATGGCCGTGATCACGTCCCCGGCCACTAGGCCACCCTTCTGCGCCGGCCCGCGCTGGACCACCTCGCGGACCCGGGCCCCGCCCTGGCCGTCGGTCACCGAGACCCCGATGAACGCCGTCTTCCCGATGTGGATCTTGTCGGACGCCTGCCCGGCGACGATCTTGTGGGCGATGTCGATCGCCTGGTTGATCGGGATCGCGAAGCCCTGTCCGGCGCCGCCGCTGCGGCGCCCGTTCAGCTGGTAGCCGGTCGATGCGGCCGTGTCGACGCCGATGACCTGGGCGTTCGCGTTGACGAGCGGGCCGCCGGAGTCGCCCGACTCGATGTTCGCCCGCACCTGGATGAGCCCGGTGAGCTGCTCGGACGACCCGCTGGACTCGTCCGAGGCGGTGATCGCCTGGTCCAGTGCCGTCACCGTGCCCGGCGCGGGCACCGGGTCGCCGCCGCGGCCGCCGGCGTTGCCGAGGCCGAGGATCTGGTCGCCGACCTTGACCGTCGACGAGTCGCCGATGGCCGCCGTGGGCAGCCCGGACGCGCCCTGCAGCTGCAGCACGGCCACGTCCTCGGTGCGGTCGTAGCCGACGACTTCGGCCTTGTAGGTGTCGCCGGTGCCGATGCTGGTGACCTTGATGCTGGTCGCGCCCGCCACGACGTGGTTGTTGGTCAGCACCTCGCCGTCGGCGGTGAGCACGATGCCGGTGCCCGCCGCGGCCGCGCCCTGCAGGCCCAGCTCGGTGTTGATGTTCACGATGGCCGGGTTGACCTTCGCCGACACGGCGTCGACGTCGAGCACCGTCTTGGCCTCGCTGGGCTGCCCGGAGAAGCCGAAGTTCTGGTTGCCGCCCGCGGTGGGCGCGTTCGCCCCGGAGATCAGGTGCCCGATCCCGAGCCCGGCGACCACGGCCAGCGCGATCGCGACGACCGCGACGGTCAGCGCGCGCAGCGGGTGGCGCCGGCGCGGCGGCGGCTGGTAGGCGGGCGGCGGGTAGGCGTAGGCCGGCTGCGGGTAGGGCTGCTGCTGGTACGGCGGGTACGGCCGGCCCCACTGGTCACGCGGCTGCTCCTGGTGGCCCTGCTCCCCGGGCTGCCGGTAGAAACCCTGGTCCTGGGGCTGCTCGTAGTAGCCGTGGTCGTGCGGGTAGCCGTTGCTGCCGTAGTACTCCGGCGGGTACCCGCCCTGGCCGTAGCCGTACGGGTACTCGCCGCCGCGTCCTCGGTCGTACTCGCTCATGCACAGCTCCAGCTCTCGACAAGCCTCCGGCTCGTCCCAGGAAACGCCCCTTTCCTGAGAATTTCCTGGTGCGCTTCCGTGGACTTGCTGTGGATTGCCCGCTCGAGAGCCGGGGCCGAGCCGACGTGACCGACGTTACGCCGGCCTCACCGCCGGATCCGCTCCATGCCGGGGTCGACCAGTGGCTCGGCGGCCACGGTGGCGGCGACCCGGCGGCCGAAGTACCCGATTTCCACGCTGCCGCCGATCTCCGCCGACGCCGGGAGCCACGCGTAGGCGATCGGCCGCCCGACGGTGTACCCGTACGCCGCGCTCGTGACGTACCCCGAGGCCACGCCGTCGACGAACACCGGCTCCTTGCCCAGCACGACCGTGCGGCCGTCGTCGATCGTCAGGCACCGCAACCGCCGCGACGCCGTGTCTTCGCTCCGGCCTTCGATGGCGGCGCGCCCCAGGAAGTCCCCCTTCGCCGGACGTACGGCGAAGGCCAGCCCGGCCTCGTACGGGTCGTGCTCGGTGGTCATGTCGGTGCCCCACAGCCGGTAACCCTTCTCCAGCCGCAGGCTGTTGAACGCCGCCCGTCCGGCCGCGATGACGCCGAGGGGCTGCCCGGCCGCCCACAGCGCGTCCCACAGCCGCAGGCCGTTGTCCGCGCTCGTGTAGATCTCCCAGCCCAGTTCGCCCACATAGGACAGTCGCATCGCGACGACCGGGACACCGGCGATCCTCGCGTGCCGCGCCCGGAAGTACTTCAAGCCGGTGTGCGAGAAGTCCTCGCCCGAGAGCGGCTGCACGAGGTCTCGCGCCAGCGGCCCCCAGACGCCGACGCAGCAGGTGCCGCCGGTGATGTCCCGGACCCGCACCCCGGCCGGCGCGTGCTTGACGAAGTGGTCGACGTCGATGTTGCCGTTGATGCCGACCTGGAACACCTCCGGCTCGAGCCGCGCGACCGTGACGTCACTGCGGATGCCACCGGCGGTATCGAGCATCAGCGTGTAGGTCACCGAACCGACCGACTTGTCCAGCTGGTTGGTGGTCAGCGACTGCAGGAACTCCAGCGCCCCCGGCCCGCTGATCTCCACGCGCTTCAACGGCGTCATGTCGTACAGCGCGACGCCGTTGCGCGTGTGCCACGCCTCGGCTGCCGCGATCGGCGAGTGGAACTGCGCCGACCACGCGTCCCGCGCCGGCGGGAGCCAGTCGTGGGGCAGC
Source organism: Amycolatopsis sp. NPDC005003 (assembly GCF_053600695.1). Classification (NCBI taxonomy): domain Bacteria; kingdom Bacillati; phylum Actinomycetota; class Actinomycetes; order Pseudonocardiales; family Pseudonocardiaceae; genus Amycolatopsis; species Amycolatopsis sp. NPDC005003. The sequence goes on from NZ_JBSGAI010000001.1 coordinate 69,410, forward strand.
CGCTTCAGCAGCGGCGCGTTGGCCTCGAACCAGTGCGGCCGCTCCCAACCGCCCGCTTCCAGGAACACCGCACCCAGCTCGCGCTGCCGCGCGTGGAACGGCGTCACCCGCAGGTCGCGCGGCGACAGCTTCGGCTGCAGCGGGTGCAGGATGTCGTAGACCTCGACGAAGTTCTGCTGCGCCGTCTCGCTGACGTACGAGGGCGCGAGCTGGACCTCCTCGAAGCGGTGCACGTCGATGTCGTGGGTGTCCACTTCGGAATGCCCGTCGACGAGCAGTTCCGCGACCGCCTTCGCGATGCCCGCCGAGTGCGTCACCCAGATCGCCTCGGCCAGCCAGAACCCGCGGACGTCGGCCGACTCGCCGACCAGCGACTGGCCGTCCGGGGTGAAGGAGAAGATGCCGTTGAAGCCCTCTTCGACCTTGGTCCCGCCCAGCGCGGGCAGCAGCAGCTTGCTCTCGTCCCACGACGGCGCGAAGTCGTCCTCGGTGAAGGGCAGCATCGACGGCATGGCGGTCCCGGTCACCGAATGGTCCAAAGTGGACTCGTCCACCGGCATCGGGCGGTGGGCGTAGGAGCCGATGCCGATCCGGTCGACGTGCTCGCGGAAGTAAAGGTCCTGGTCCTGGTGGCGCAGGATGGGGAGGCTCGCCTCGACCTCCTCGGTGTTGTGGCCGACGAGCTCCGCGACCTGCCCGGTCTTCACGTACTGGTGGGCCAGCGGCAGCAGCGGCACGTCCATGCCCACCATCGCGCCGATCTCACGGCCCCAGAACCCGGCGCACGACACGACGACGTCGGCCGGGAAGTCACCCTGGTCGGTCCGGACGCCGGTGACGCGCCCGCCTTCCTGCAGGACATCCGTCACCCGCGTGGCCCCGATGAACCGCGCGCCCCGCGAAGTCGCGCGTGAAGCCAGCACCTCGACGGCCTTGGCCGCCCGCGCGAGCCCGTCGGTCGGCACGTGCAGCGCCCCGAAGATCCGCGACTCGTCCAGGAGCGGCCAGCGCTCGACACATTCGGAAGCGTCGATGAGCGAACCGGGCACGCCCCAGGACGTCGCCCAGCCGTGCTTGCGTTTGAGGTCCTCCCAGCGGGCCGGGGTCGTCGCGACCTCCATCCCGCCGACCTGGAGGAAGCAGTCCAGCTCCTTCAGCTTCGAAACGGTGTAGCGGGCGAAGTCCGTCATCGCCTTGGAGGGGTTCGTCTGGAAGACGAGCCCGGGCGCGTGCGAGGTGGACCCGCCGGTGCGCGGCAGCGGGCCCCGGTCGAGCACGGTGACGTCGGTCCAGCCGCGGGCGGTCAGCTCGTCGGCGAGGTTCGCGCCGACGATGCCGGCGCCGATGATCACGACCTTCGGTGCACTCATGGCGGAACTCCTTCTACCGGAACACAACAGTGCTGTTGCCGTTGAGCAGGACGCGGCGTTCGCAGTGCCAGCGCACCGCGCGGGAGAGGGCGAGGGCTTCGGCGTCGCGGCCGACGGTCACGAGCTCGCGCGGCGAGTACGTGTGGTCGACGCGCTGCACCTCCTGCTCGATGATCGGGCCCTCGTCGAGGTCGGGGGTGACGTAGTGCGCGGTCGCGCCGACGTACTTGACGCCGCGGTCGTAGGCCTGGTGGTAGGGCTTGGCGCCCTTGAAGCCGGGCAGGAACGAGTGGTGGATGTTGATCGCGCGGCCTTCGAGCTTCTGGCACAGCTCGTTCGACAGGACCTGCATGTACCGGGCGAGCACGACCAGGTCCGCCTCGTACACCCCGACCAGGTCGAGGAGCCGCTGTTCGGCCTCCGGTTTGGTCTCGGGCGTCACCGGGACGTGCACGAACGGCACGCCGGCCGCCTCGGCCATCGGCCGCAGGTCCTCGTGGTTCGACACGACCACCGCGATCTCGGCGCCGAGGCCGCCCGCACGCCAGCGGAACAGCAGGTCGTTGAGGCAGTGCCCGAACTTCGACACCATCACGAGGATCCGCGGTGGCGTGCCGTCGGAGAACTCGAACTCCATGCCGAAGTCGCCCGCCACCGGGGTGAACGCGCGGGTCAAGTCGTCCACAGTGGCCTGTTCGGTGCAGGTGAAGGACGTGCGCAGGAAGAGCGAGCCGCGGACGTCGTCGTCGAACTGCTGGTGCTCGACGATGTCGCAGCCCTGTCCGACGAGGAACGTCGTGACGGCGTGCACGATGCCGGAGCGTTCCGGGCACTTGAGGGTCAGGGTGAAGGTCACGAGACGTACTCCAGGCTCGCGTCGGCCAGCCAGGCCGTGAAGTAGTCCGAAAAGGACTGCCGCACGAGGATCGTGTAGCCCTCTTCCCGGACCATGAGGACGATCCCGGTGCGCGCCAGCAACGTCTGGACGCAGGTACCCGGCGGCGAGACCTCCAGGTCGATCGAGCACCCGTGGGCCAGCACGTCGGTCGCGTGGGACCCGCTGAGCCGATAGACGTTGCGCTGCGCCGAGACGTCCACCACGGCGTCGCATTCACCGGAAAGGGCCGCCTCCAGCTCGGCTTGGCGGCCGGGCTCGGCGAGCACGAGGTACTCGTCGGGGCCCATCCAGAGGATGTCGACCCCGCTGCCGCTGGTGAAGGTGCACGGGCCGGGCAAGGGGACGCCGAGGAGCGACTCGCCCTCGCGGAGGCGGACGGTGAGCTGGGTGCGGAGCTTCTCTTCGGCGATGTCAACCGTCACGGCGGGCTCCTTCCTTGTCGAAGAGCACGGATTCGGTCACGGTCACCGGCACCACCTGGTCCCCGACGGGCACGTACAGCGTCTCGCCGATCCGCTCCCGGCCGGAGCGCACCAAGGCGAGGGCGAACGTGCGGCCGAGGGCGGCGCTGTCGTAGCTGGAGGTGACGTGGCCGAGCATCCGCACCGGCGGCTCCGGCACGACCTCGGCTGTGTTCGATGCGCCCTCGGCGGTAAAGAGTGCCTCGGGCGAGATGATCTGCGAGCCTTCGGGCAGCAGCACCGCCGGGTCGATCGGGAGCAAACCGACCAGGTGCTTGCGGTCGGGGCGGTTGTTCTCGGCGCGGGCGAAGGAGCGCTTGCCGATGAAGTCGGCCTTCTTCTTCGACACCGCCCAGGACATGCCGAGGTCCTGCGGAGTGACTGTGCCGTCGGTGTCCTGGCCGATGATCGGGTAGCCCTTCTCGGCCCGCAGGACGTGCATGGTTTCGGTGCCGTACGGCGTGACTCCTTGGTCCACTACGGACTGCCAGAGCGCGGGCCCGTGCCACGACGGGACGTTGATCTCGTACGCCAGTTCGCCGGAGAAGCTGATCCGGCAGACACGCGCCTGAAGACCGGCGACTTCGGCGTCCTGCCAGGTCATGAACCCGAAGGCCTCGTTCGAGACGTCCAGGCCCGGCGCCAGGCGGCCGAGGACCTCCCGCGAGCGCGGGCCGACCAGCGGGATCGTGGCCCAGTGCTCGGTCACCGACGTCGCGAAAACCCGCAGGTGCGGCCACTCCGTCTGGAGCCACTCCTCCATCCACTCGAGGATCTTCGCCGCGTTGCCGGTGGTCGTGGTGACCAGGAACCGCTCCTCGCCGACGCGGATCACCGTGCCGTCGTCGAGCACCATGCCGTCGACGCCGCACATCACGCCGTAGCGGATCCGGCCGACCTTCAGGTTGCTCATCATGTTCGTGTAGAGCATGTCGAGGAACCAGCCGGCGTCCGGGCCCTGGACGTCGATCTTGCCGAGCGTGGAGCCGTCCATGCACGCGACGTCGTTGCGGGCCGCCCGGCATTCGCGCCGGACGGCGTCGTGCATCGACTCGCCGGGCCGCGGGTAGTACCACGGCCGCCTCCACTGGCCGACGTTCTCGAACTCGGCGCCATGCCCGACGTGCCACGGGTGGATCGTCGTGACGCGCACCGGGTCGTGCAGCTCGCCGCGGTTCCGCCCGGCCAGCGCGGCGAAGGACACCGGCGTGTACGGCGGCCGGAACGTGGTCGGGCGCCGGTCGGCGAGGTCGACGCCGAGGGCTTCGGCGGTGATGCCGGCGGCGAGCATGCCCGACGTCTTGCCCTGGTCGTGCGCGGTGCCGATGGTGGTGTAGCGCTTGACGTGCTCCAGCGAGCGCAGCCCGGCGCCGGTCGCGCGCAGGACGTCGGACACGGTCGCGTCCCGCTGCTGGTCTACGAACCGGGTGTCCACTTCGGACTCCGGCGCGGGCACCTGCCAGAGCACCTTGGTCTCCGGCAGACCTTCCCCCGCGGCCGCGCCGACGACGGTCACGTTCGGGAGGTCACCGGCCGGGACGTAGGCGCCCAGCCGAGGGTCGTAGCGGAGGGTGCCGCGAGCCTGGCTGTAGAGGTGCACCACCGGGTTCCAGCCGCCGGAGACGAGCAGCAGGTCGCACTCGACCCGCTCGCCCTGCGTCTCGCCCAGTTTCGCGACGTGCGCGGCGGTGATGTGTTCATCGCCGTCGGTCCCGATGACGCCGTAGCCCTCGCGGGCGTCGACGATCCGCACGATCTCGGCCCCGGCGCCGGCCAGTTCGGAGGCGGCGTCGAGCGCGGAGTCGTTGGTGGTGAACACGACCACCCGCCGCCCGGCGAGGACGCCGTAGCGGTTCAGGTACGTGCGCGCGGCACCGGCGAGCATGATGCCGGGGCGGTCGTTGTCCGGGAACACGATCGGCCGCTCGTGGGCGCCGGTCGCGATGACGATCCGCTTCGCCCGGATCCGCCACACCCGCTGCCGCGAGATCCGCTCCGGCGCCGCGGGCTCGCCCCGGCGCTCCAACGCCAGCACGAACCCGTCGTCGTAGACGCCGAACGCCGTCGTGCGCGAGAGGAACCGGACGCCCTCCGGAGCTTCGCCGCCGGGCTGGTCGTCCACGAGCAGGACCCGGCCGGAAGCGGCGGCCGCGGCGGCGCGGCCGGCGGGACCGGCACCGATCACCAGGACATCGCAGTGCGCGTGCTTGGCGTCGTACCGCGCCGGGTCCGGTTCGGTGGCGAGCCGGCCCTGACCGCGCAGGCCACGGGCTTCGAGGCCGTCGTACAGCTCGACGGTGGTCGCGCTGAGCATCGGCTCGGGAAACGGCTTTTCGATCTGCACCAAGGCGTTCGAGTCCTCGACACCGGCGCCGACGATCCCGCGCGGCCGGCCGTACTTGATGCTGGTGGCGACCCGGTGGATGCCGTTGGCCAGCAACGCGGACGCCAGGGTGTCGCCGAGGTAACCGGTCAGCTCGCGGCCGTCGAAGGTGAACTTGAGCGGGATGCCGGAGAGCCGGGTCATGAGAGCACCGGCCTGGGCTCGTCGAGGCGGTAGACCGCCAAGAGGTCGTGGGTGCGGGTGTCGCGAACGGCGTTGAACCACCGGCGGCAGCCCGCCGAGTGGCTCCAGCGCTCAGCGAACGGCCCGCTCGGGTTGTCGCGGAAGAAGACGAACTTCGCCCACTCCTCGTCGGACAGCGCCGAGGGGTCCGCCGGGTAGGCGAGGTGCGCCTGGCCGCCGTAGTGGAACTCGGCTTCCTCGCGTGGCCCGCACCAGGGGCAGGGAATCAGTTGCATCGGGACTCCTGCTTTCGAATGATTCAGTGCGCGACGGCGGCGGCGCCGTGCTCGTCGACGAGGGCACCGGTGGTGAACCGGTCGAGGGCGAAGGGCTCGGCGTACTCGTGGGGTTTGCCGCGCGCGATGGTCTGCGCGAAGACGTCCCCGACGCCGGGAGTGGCCTTGAAGCCGCCGGTGCCCCAGCCGCAGTTGAGGAACAGGTTCTCCACCGGGGTCAGGCCGATGATCGGCGAGGCGTCCGGGCTGGTGTCGACGATCCCGGCCCAGGTCCGCAGCAGGTGTGCCCGCGCGAACACCGGGAACAGCTCCAGCGCGGCGGCCATCTGCTGCTCGATGATGTGGAACGAGCCGCGCTGGCCGTAGCCGTTGTAGCTGTCGATGCCGGCACCCATCACGAGTTCGCCCTTGTGCGCCTGGGAAACGTAGACGTGCACGGCGTTCGACATGACGACCGTCGGGTGGATCGGCTCGAGCAGCTCGGACACCAGCGCCTGCAGCGGGTGCGAGGTCAGCGGCAGGTCGAGACCCACCATCTTCGCCAGCACCGAAGTGTGCCCGGCCGCGCACAGCGCCACCTTGTTCGCGGCGATCCGGCCCCTCGACGTCTCGACACCGGTGACCCGGCCGCCGCTCGTCGTGATCCCGGTGACCTCGCAGTTCTGGATGAGGTCGACGCCCATCCCGTGCGCGGCGCGGGCGAAGCCCCAGGCCACGTAGTCGTGCTTGGCGATCCCCGCGCGCGGCTGGAAGGTGGCGCCGAGCACCGGGTAGCGGACGTCCGGGGAAGTGTTGACGATCGGGCAGATCTCCCTGACGCCGTCGGCGTCCACCCACTCGGCGTCGATGCCGTTGAGCTTGTTGGCCTCGACGCGGCGGACGCTGTCGCGGACGTCCTGCAGGCTGTGCGCCAGGTTGAGCACCCCGCGCTGGCTGAACAGGATCGGGTAGCCGAGGTCCTCTTCGATGCCTTCCCACAGCTTGAGGGAGTGCTCGTAGATGCCGGAGCTTTCGTCCCAGAGGTAGTTCGAGCGGATGATCGTGGTGTTGCGGGCCATGTTGCCGCCGGCGAGCCAGCCCTTCTCCAGCACGGCGACACCTCCGATGCCCTGTTTGGCCAGGTAGTACGCGGTGGCCAGGCCGTGCCCGCCGCCGCCCACGACGACCACGTCGTAACTCTTGCGAGGCTCGGGGTTGTCCCAGAGGAAGTCCGGGTGCTCCGGCAGATCGGTCATCGAGCGTCCTCCGAGGACTGGTCGACTTCTGATATATCAATCGTCGATGTAGGCTAAGCGCCATGCACCCGCAGGTCAATCCCCCGTCGCTGGCCGAACAGGCGTACCTGTTCGTCCGCGATCGCCTGGTCATGCTGGACATCCCGCCGGGCTCCCCCATCAACGAAGAGGAGCTCGGCACCGCGCTCGGCATGGGCCGGACGCCGATCCGCGAGGCGCTGAAGCGGCTGGAGTCCGAACGCCTGGTCGTCGCCTACCCGCGGCGCGGTACGTTCGCCACCGACGTCAACATCTCCGACCTCGCCCACATCTCCGAGGTCCGGCGCACCCTCGAACCGATGGCCACGGCCGCCGCGGCCGAGCGCGCGACCGCGGCCGACCGGGCCACCCTGACCGAGCTGCGCGCGCAGCTGGACGCCGACGTCCCGGGCGAGGACAACGCGGAGCTGCTGCGCACCGACCTCGCCCTGCACCGGGCGATCTACCGGTGCGTGCACAACCCGTTCCTCGAGGACACGCTGATCCGGTACGACAACCTGGCCACCCGGATCTGGTGCGTGTTCGTGCCCCGGCTGTCCGGGATGGCCGGCCACGTCGACGAGCACGTCCCGCTCCTCACCGCGATCATCGAGGGCGACGCCGAGAAGGCGGCCGCGCTGACGCATGCGCACGTCACCGGGTTCGAGGCCGCCATCCGGGCGTTGATCTAGGCCAGCCTCGCCCGGACCCAGTCGTGGAACGCGCCGATGTGGTGCTCGCTGGGCACGAGCACCCCGCCGTTGGCGTAGGAGCGCGAGTCCATCGCCAGCTGACAGCGTTCGCAGGCCTCGAAGTCCTGCAGGTTGACGCGGTGGAACAGCTCGACCGAGCGGCTCAGGTCCTTGCCGGATTCGACCACTTCGGGCAGGTAGAGCCAGTCGCAGCGGACCAGCGTCCGGTCCGGCGCCAGCGGGAACATCCGGTGGATGATCACGTGGTCCGGGACGAGGTTCACGAAGACGCCCGGTTTGATGGTGATCGCGTAGTACCGGCGATCCTGGGCCTCGGTGACACCGGGGAGGCGGTCGACGCCTTCGCTGCCGTCGACGGTGAAGCCCTTGATTTCGCCGCCGAACTCGGCGCCGTGGCCGACGTAGTACTGCGCGGCGTAGCCGTCGGCGAACTCCGGGAGCACCTCGGTGAGCTCCGGGTGGATCGTCGCGCAGTGGTAGCACTCCATGAAGTTCTCGATGATCTGTTTCCAGTTGGCCTTCACGTCGTATTCGATGCGCTTGCCCAGCGCCAGGCCGTCGATGCCGTAGGCGTCGATCTCGGTCGGCCCGCCGAGCCGCTCGGTCACCGCCCCGATCACGGTCTCTTCGAACGACGGCGGCTCGTCCGCCAGGCAGACCCAGGCGTAACCCAGCCACTCGCGCAGGTGGACCCTGGTCAGGCCGAACTCGACGCGGTCGACGTCCGGCATGCCGGTGAGGTTCGGGGCGGCGATCAGCTTGCCGTCGAGGCCGTACGTCCAGGCGTGGTACGGGCACTGGAAGGCCCGCTTGACCGTGCCGCTTTCCGACGTGCACAGCCGGGCGCCGCGGTGGCGGCAGACGTTGAGGAACGCGTTGAGCTGCCCGTCCCGGCCCCGCGAGACGAGCACGCTCTCCTTGCCGATCTGGACCGTCTCGAACGCCCCCGGCCCGGCGAGGTCGGCGCTGCGCACGGCGCAGAACCAGTCCGCCTCGAAGATCTTCGCCTGTTCGGCCGCGAAGATCGCCGGATCGGTGTAGGAGCTGCCGGGCAACGTGGCGAGCAGGCTCGGCGGGAGATCGATTGCGGTCACCGGCGTGGTCCTCTCCGCGGATCAGTTCGGGAGTTGCGCAGAACGCGTCTTGTTGCTCACTCCGGAACAGAGTGACTGCCGCCCCGACCGCCTGTCAACCGGCTCAGGCCGGCGGTCCCTCGATCGCCCGCCGGAACAGCGTTTCGATCTCTTCGCGCGTCGGCCGGGGGTCGGCCAGGGCCGCCTGCATCAGCAGCCCGCAGAACAACCCGGCCAGCAACCGCCCGGTGAGCGGGTCGGTCCGGGAGCCGAAGAACGCGATGAGCGCTTCGTCCCAGGCCGCGCTCGCCTTGCGCAGCGCGGGCCGGTGCAGGGCCGCGACGTACAGGTCGTACTCGACCACCGTGTCCCGGTACTGCTCGTTGATGTAGCCCATCACCAGGTCGGCGAGGGCGGCGGCGAAGTCGGCGTCCGGCGGCAGCGCCGACTCCCACTCCTTCAGCGCGTGGACGTTCCGCTCGGCGGCCTCGTGCAGGGCGACCTCCAGGAGGTCGTCCAGGGTCGCGAAGTGGTAGGTCGTCGAGCCGAGCGGGACGCCGGCCGCGGCCGCCACCGACCGGTGCGTGACGCCGTCGATCCCCCGCTGGGCGACGACCTCGATCGCCGCCTTGGCGATCCGCGCCCGCCGCTCGGGGTCGTTCGGACCGCGGCGCCGCGTCGCGCCGGGTTCGTCGTTCGCCATCGAACCCCCTTGTGGACATCTGTACATGTTTCGCGTACAAATGTACGCACTCTCGACGCCGAGCAGCCACTACCGATCCGGGAAGGGCCGCATGTTCGATGTGCTGAACCCCGCCACCGGCCAGGTCATCGAGACCGTGGCCGAAGCGAGCCGCGAGGAGGTCGACGCCGCCGTACACGCCGCGAGACGGGCGTTCGACGACGGCCCGTGGCGGCGGACGACGGCCACCGAACGCGGCGCCCTGCTGCGCCGGACGGCCGAGCTCCTGGTCCGCGACCGCGAGGAACTCGCCCGCACCGAGAGCCTCGACACCGGCAAGACGCTGGGCGAAGGCCGCATCGACGTCGACGACGTGACGAACGTCTTCCGCTACTACGCCGACCTCGCCGACAAGGACGCCGGACGCCTGGTCGACGCCGGCAGCGCGACCGTCGTCAGCCGGATCGTGCACGAACCGGTCGGCGTCTGCGCCCTCATCGCGCCGTGGAACTACCCGCTGCTGCAGATGTCCTGGAAGGTCGCGCCGGCGCTGGCCGCGGGCAACACCGTGGTGCTCAAGCCCAGCGAGGTCACGCCGCTGACCACGATCAAGCTGGTCGCCCTGCTCGAGGAGGCCGGTACGCCGCCCGGCGTCGTCAACCTGCTGCTCGGCGACGGCCGCGTCGGCGCGGCGATGGTCGAGCACCCGGGCGTCGACCTGGTCTCCTTCACCGGCGGCTACGCGACCGGCGAGAAGATCATGACGGCCGCCGCGAAGGGCGTCCGCCGGATCGCCCTGGAACTCGGCGGCAAGAACCCGAACGTCGTCTTCGACGACGCCGACTACGAAACCGCCCTCGACTACGCCCTGATGGCGGCGTTCGTCCATTCCGGACAGGTCTGCTCGGCGGGTGCCCGGCTGATCGTCCAAGATGGAATCCATGACCGGTTCGTCGCGGACCTCGCCGCGCGCGCCGACCGCATCCGCGTCGGCGACCCGCTCGACCCCGCCACCGAAACGGGCGCGCTCGTCTCGGCGCAGCACCGCGCCAAGGTCGAGGAGTACATCGAAAGCGCTCTCAAGGAGGGCGCGACGCTGCTGGCGGGCGGCGAACGACCCGAGGGACCGGAGTACGGAAACGGGTTCTTCCTGCGCCCGACCGTGTTTTCCGGGTGCACCCGGGAGATGGCGATCGTCCGGGAAGAGGTCTTCGGCCCGGTCGTCACCGTGGAACGCTTCACGCACGAGGCCGACGCGATCGCGCTGGCCAACGACACCGAGTACGGGCTCGCCGGAGCCGTGTGGACGTCGGACGCGTCCCGCGCCCAGCGCGTCGCCGGGGCCCTGCGCCACGGCACCGTGTGGATCAACGACTACCACCCCTACCTGCCCCAGGCGGAGTGGGGTGGTTTCGGCAAGTCGGGCATCGGCCGCGAACTCGGGCCGTCCGGGCTGGCCGAATACCAGGAGAGCAAGCACATCTACCAGAACATCGATCCCGTTCCGCAGCACTGGTTCAAAGGCTGATCCCTCCCCCACCCACCACGTGAGGACGTTGCCATGACCACTCAGGAAAAACCGGCGGGCGGGGGGCCTGCTGCCGACGACTCTTCCGAACTCGAGAAGTTCGGTTACCGCCAGGAACTCGAGCGCTCTCTCGGGTCGTTCTCCAGCTTCGCCGCCGGGTTCAGCTACATCTCCATCCTCACCGGCGTGTTCCAGCTCTTCTTCTTCGGCTTCGGGTCGGGGGGCCCGGCCTTCATCTGGACCTGGCCGCTGGTCTTCATCGGCCAGTTCGCGGTCGCGCTGTGCTTCGCCGAGCTCGCCGGGCAGTACCCGCTCGCCGGCTCGGTCTACCAGTGGGCCAAGCAGATCGCGAAACCGGCGACGTCGTGGCTGGCCGGCTGGATCATGATCATCGGCGCGATCGTGACCGCGGCGGCCGTCGCGGTCGCCTACCAGATCATCCTGCCGCAGGTCTCGACCGCGTTCCAGATCGTCGGCAGCGACGAAGACGCCGGCCTGACGTCGACGCCCGGCGGCGCGCAGAACGCCATCATCCTGGCCCTGGTGCTGGTCGTGTTCGCCACGATCGTCAACATCATCGGCGTCAAGCTGATGGCGAAGATCAACAACTTCGGTGTCGCGGTGGAGCTCGGCGCGAGCATCCTGCTGGTGATCGCGCTGGCCATCCACATCAAGCGCGGCCCCGGCCTGGTCTTCGACACCGCCGGCACCGGTGAGGGCCAGTCGTGGGGCTACCTCGGGGCGTTCCTGGTGGCGTCGCTGATGAGCGCGTACGTCTTCTACGGCTTCGACACCGCGGGCTCGCTGGCCGAGGAGACCACCCAGCCGCGGCGGCACGCGCCCCGCGCGATCCTGCGCGCCATCACCGCGGCGTTCATCGTGGGCGGGCTGATCATGCTGTTCGGCATGATGGCCGTCGGCGACCTGAGCGCCAAGGAGCTCAGCACGTCCGGCATGCCGTACCTGCTGAAGAGCACCCTCGGCGAGGGGCTCGGCGACGCGTTCCTGATCTGCTCGGCGATCGCGATCACCGTCTGCTGCCTCGCCGTGCAGACCGCCGCGATCCGGATGACCTGGGCGATGGCCCGCGACGGCCGGCTGCCGTTCAGCAACGCGATGGCGAAGGTGTCGCCGCGGTCCAAGACCCCGGTGCTGCCCGCGCTGCTCACCGGCGGCCTCACCGTCGTCGTGCTGCTGATCAACCTCGGCAACCAGCGGGCGTTCTTCATCCTGACCTCGACGGCGATCATCCTGTTCTACATCCCCTACCTGATGGTCACCGGTCCGATGCTCGTCCGCCGCCTGCGCGGGCACTGGCCGCGCCCGGAGCACGGCCCGTACTTCAAGCTGGGCCGCTGGGGCACGCTGGTGAACCTGGTCGCGGTGCTCTACGGCGCGGCCATGACGATCAACCTGATCTGGCCGCGGGCCGAGGTCTACGGCTCCGACCACTGGTACTTCCAGTGGGGCGCGGTGATCGTCACCGCGCTGATCGTGATCATCGGTGCGATCATGCTCTACGTCCGGCGGCGCACCTGGGGCTCGGCCCACACGAGCCCCGAGCACATGCCCGACGCGACCCCGGATTCCCTGCCCGGTTAGGAGGACGCATGAGTTCCGAAACCTACGACTTCGTCATCGTCGGCGGTGGCTCGGCGGGCTGCGCGCTGGCGAACCGGCTCTCGGCCGACCCGTCGAACAAGGTCCTCGTCCTGGAGGCGGGCCGGTCGGACTACAAGTGGGACGTCTTCATCCACATGCCGGCCGCGCTGACCTTCCCGATCGGGTCGAAGTTCTACGACTGGGGCTACCGCAGCGAACCCGAGCCGTACATGAACCGGCGTCGCATCTACCACGCGCGCGGCAAGGTGCTCGGCGGGTCGTCCAGCATCAACGGGATGATCTTCCAGCGCGGCAACCCGATGGACTACGAGCGCTGGGGCGCCGACCCCGGCATGTCCACTTGGGACTACGCGCACTGCCTGCCGTACTTCAACCGCATGGAGAACTGCCTCGCCGACGCGCCGGACGGGCAGTGGCGCGGCCACGACGGGCCGCTGGAGCTCGAGCGCGGGCCGGCGTCGAACCCGTTGTTCAACGCCTTCTTCGACGCGGCCGAGCAGGCGGGCTACCCGCGCACCGACGACGTCAACGGCTACCGGCAGGAGGGCTTCGCGCCGTTCGACCGGAACGTCCGGAAAGGACGGCGGCTGTCGGCGGCCGGTGCGTACCTGCACCCGGTGCTGGACCGGCCCAACCTGACGGTGAAGACGCGCGCGTTCGTGTCGCAGATCCTGTTCGACGGCACCCGCGCGGTCGGCGTCGAGTATTCGCAGAGCCGGGGCGTGCCGGGCGAGGTGTACGGCAAGGAGATCATCCTCTGCGGCGGCGCGATCAACAGCCCGCAGCTGCTGCAGCTCTCCGGCGTCGGGAACGCCGCGGAGCTGGAGAAGCTCGGCATCGACGTGGTCAAGGACCTGCCGGGCGTCGGCGAGAACCTCCAGGATCACCTGGAGGTGTACATCCAGTACGCCTGCAAGCAGCCGGTGTCGATGCAGCCGTCGCTGGCGAAGTGGAAGCGGCCCTACATCGGTGCGCAGTGGCTGTTCCTGCGGTCCGGGCCGGCCGCCACCAACCACTTCGAGGGCGGCGGGTTCGTCCGGTCCAACGACGAGGTGAAGTACCCGAACCTGATGTTCCACTTCCTGCCGGTGGCGATCCGCTACGACGGCTCGGCCCCCACGGAAGGGCACGGCTACCAGGTGCACGTCGGCCCGATGTACGCCGACACCCGCGGCTCGGTGAAGATCAAGTCGACCGATCCGCGGGAGCACCCGGCGATCAAGTTCAACTACCTGTCGACCGAGACCGACCGCAAGGAATGGGTCGAAGCGGTGCGGGTGGCGCGGAAGATCCTCAACCAGAGCGCCCTGGACCCGTACAACGGCGGGGAGATCTCGCCGGGGCCGTCGGTGGAGACCGACGAAGAGATCCTCGACTGGGTCGCCAAGGACGCCGAAACCGCGCTGCACCCGTCGTGCACGGCCAAGATGGGCGTGGACGAGAAGTCCGTCGTCGACCCGCAGACCATGCGGGTGCACGGCACCGAGGGCCTGCGCGTGGTCGACGCGTCGGTGATGCCCTACATCACCAACGGCAACATCTACGCCCCGGTGATGATGACCGCCGAAAAAGCCGCCGACCTGATCCTCGGCAACACCCCGCTGGCCCCCGTCAAGCTGCCGTTCTACCGGCACGGGGAGAACTAGCCCGCACGCCGACGCGCCCGTGCCGCCATCCCCGGTACGGGCGCGTCGGCGTGCCCGGGATACCCGTTCTCCGGTAACGGAAACTACCGGGGCGTACCCCCTTGACGCACCTCTCCGGCGGATTCAGACTTGTTGCGTATCGCAGTGAAAGTTCCCCAATGCGCAACTTTATCCGGAGGCGTCATGATTCGCGCGTGCACGGTGGACGAGCTGCCCCCCGGTGAGTCCGTCCGGATTCCCGGGTCGCCGGCCATCGCGGTGTTCCACACCGAGGCGGGCGAGCTGTACGCCATCGACGACACGTGCACCCACCAGGACGCCTCCCTCGCCGACGGCTGGCTCGAAGGCTGCTTCGTCGAGTGCCCGCTGCACGCGGCGCTGTTCGACCTGCGCACGGGCATGCCGACCTGCCTGCCGGCGAAGGACCCGGTGCGCACGTACACCGTGGTCGTCGACGAAGGCGTCATCTACGTCCGGGGCGTGGCCGACGAGGACGCGGCGTGAAGCGCATCGCGGTCGTCGGCGCTTCGCTCGCCGGGGTCCGCGCGGCGCAGGAGCTGCGCGCACAGGGGTACGACGGCGGGATCGTGCTGATCGGCGCCGAGCCGCACCTGCCCTACGACCGGCCGCCGCTGTCCAAGGGCTTCCTGGCCGGAACGGCGTCGCGGGAGTCGCTGGACCTGCTCGACGCTGGCGACCTGGCGTCGCTGGCCCTGGACTTCCGGCTCGGCGTCCAGGCCACGGCGCTGGAACCGGCCAGCCGGCGGGTGCTGCTTTCGGACGGCACCTCGGTGCACGCGGACGGCGTCGTGATCGCCACCGGTGGCCGGGCGCGCACGCTGCCGGGCTTCGAGGGCGCTTTCGTGTTGCGGACACTCGACGACGCAGTTGCGCTGCGGTCCGCGCTGGTGCCCGGGGTGCGCGTGGCGATCGTCGGGGCCGGGTTCATCGGGGCCGAGGTGGCCTCGACCTGCCGTTCGCTGGGCCTCGACGTGGTCGTCCTGGAAGCTTTGGCCGCGCCGCTGGCGCCGGTGCTGGGCCCCGCACTGGCCGAGGTGTGCGCCCGGCTGCACCTCGACCACGGCACGGACCTGCGCTGCGGCGTCCAGGTCGCGGGCCTTTCTCCGGCGGGCGTCTCGCTGGCTGACGGCTCGATGATCCCGGCCGACGTGGTGGTGACCGGCGTCGGGATGGACCCGGCGACGGAGTGGCTGGCCGGGTCGGGTTTGAAGGTCGGCAACGGCGTCCACACGGACGAAGGACTGGTCACTTCGCTGCCGCAGGTGGTGGCGGTCGGGGACGTGGCCCGGTACGCCGGACGGCGGCACGAGCACTGGACGAACGCGTCGGAGCAGGCACCGGTGGCGGTGGCCAACCTCCTGGCCGGGCACACCGCGCGCACGTACACCCCCAGCGGCTACGTGTGGTCCGACCAGTATGCGGGCACCTTGCAGCTGGCCGGGCACCCCCGCCCGGACGACTCGCTGGCGTTCGTGGAGGGCGACCCGTCGTCGGGCTCGTTCGTGGCGACGTTCTCCCGTGCCGGCTCGACGACCGGGGTCTTCGCCCTGAACAGCGCGAAGCTGTTCACCCGCTGGCGCCGGCAGGCCCTGCGCCGCCCGGAGTTTCAACCGGCGGTTCAAGGATAAGCTTCAGGGGCATGGAGCTGACTCTCGACGAGCTGCGGTCGTTGACGGGCTGGGCCGCCGACTGCGCGGCGCGGACGTTGCCACTGATCCCCCACGACCCCCGCCCGGCGGCGGCCATCGCGGCGGCGCGGGAGTTCGCCGCGGGCGGCCCACGCACGAAGGCCCTGCGCACGGCGGCCTGGGCAGCACTGGCGGCGGCGGGCTCGGCTCCCGACCCGGCGGCCGCGGCGGCCGCCCGCGCAGCGGTCGGCGCGGCAGGAGCGGCTTACCTGCACCCGTTGGAGTCCCCGCACCAGGTGAAGCACATCGTCGGCCCGGCCCAGCAGGCCGCGCTGGCCCGCGAACTGGCGGGCGGCTCCGCCGAGGCGGAGATCGAGTGGGCCCTCACCCACGCCCCTGCCGAGGTCCGCACCCTCCTGAACCGCTTCCCACCCGGCAAACCCGGCAAAACCCGCCTGGGCGAGCTGCACCGCAGCCTGGAAACCGCCCTCCGCGCCAATGCCTGAAGGGGGCATCACCCGTGTCTGCAGAGGCATCTCGCGTGCTTGAAGAGGCATCACTCATGATACCCCTCTGAACACGCGTGATGCCCCTCTGAACACGCGTGATGCCCGGCGGATCACGGGCTACAGGGCGAGGTTGTCCAAGTCCGATTCAAGACGAGCACGCCAGGTCCACCGCCGCTCGGTGGTGTCCGCCCCCTCGCCCGCCGGCGCCCCCAGCGGCAGGGCCGGATCGACCACCCCGAACGTCACCCGGTACGCCAGCACCGACGCAGCCGTCCGGATCCACGCGTCACCCGACGTGCCCGCCGGTGGCGCCACCCCCAGCGCATGCCCGAACCACGTAGGCAGCAACGCGTTCGAGCCCAGCGCGTCCGTGATCCTGGTCCGCAGCCGCACCTGCAGGTCGTGCCACGCGCGCTCGGCCCGTTCCAGCTGCGGCACCACCCGTGCCTCGACCGCGTCGGCCTCGCGCAAGGCCAGCCGAGCCTGGTCGGCCGCCGAGACCGCCGCGGGGATCTCCTCGTCCAGCAACGTCCGGCGCCGCGTCGACAACGCCCGCAACGACGACTCCGCGTCACCTCGGGCGCGCGAAGCACGGTCGGTCGCGGCCAGGACGCCGATGACGTCCAGCAGGTCGGCATCGCACCGGGAAAGCGCCGACCGCACCGCGTCCAGGTGCGCGATCTCCTCCGCGTACCTGGCCCGCTGCTCCTTCGTGACGAGCTCCTTGTGCAGGTCGTCCCAGCGCGCCGCCTCCGCCGCGAGCGCCCGGGTCTCCGCGCCGACGTCGTCCAGGTTCACCTGCGGGACGCCGTCGGACACGCGGACCGCGCGCTCCAGAGCCTGGACCTGCTGCTGCAGCCGGTCCAGCCGCCTGCCGAGCAGGTCGAGCCGGTCCTCCTGGCCCGGCGCGCCGCCGCCGGCTTCGAGCCGCTCGGTCAGTTCGGCGACGTCCTGACCCAGGCGTTCGTCGGCTTCGCGCAGCCCGTCGACCGCCGCGAACAGCTCGTCGAGGTCGCGCCGCGCCGGGTCGGCGGCGTCCGGGTAGCCGAACTCCTGCGTGAACTCGGGATCGTCGCCGTAGGTCGCGTATCCGTGGCTCACGGGATCCGGCTTTCCCGCCACAGCAGCGCGATCGTGCCCGCGGCACCCAGCGCCGCGAGGACCGTGCAGACCACCGCCCCGGACCACGGAAGCAGGGCGAGAACCAGCGCCACCGCCGTCACGCCGCCGGCCCACGCCGCCCGCGTCCGCTCGCGGATCACCGCCCCGGCCCGGCGGACCGGCGCGAAGCCGACCCACAGCCCCGCGCCGAACAGCGGCACCAGGACCAGCAGCCAGACCGGCGGAAGCACCTCGAACAGCACCAGCGCCGCGGCGACCAGCGGCGCCAGCACGGGCGCGGCCGCGAACCAGACGACCGCGCGCTGCGTCGCCGCGTGCCGGGACTCGAGCTCGGCGTCGGCGAGCCGCTTCCTGGCCTCGTCGAACGCCACCTCGGCGTCGAGCAGCCGGTGGGCCGTCGCCACGAGCTCGTCCATCGCCTCGACGTCCCCGGGCGGGGTCGCGAGCCCGTCCCGTAGGTCCTGCTTGAGCCGGGCGACGCGCCCCTCCGCGAGGTCGCGGTCGTGCTGGGCCGGTGTCGTCACGCGACCACTTTAAGTGCCGCCACCGTCACCACCGGCCAACTCGGCCGGGTGAGTCGTCAGAGGTCTCCGAGTGCGGTGACCGGCGACTCCACGCAGTCGGCGACGAACCGCAGGAACCCGCCCGCCGTGCCGCCGTCGCAGACGCGGTGGTCGAAGGCCAGGGTCAGCTCGCAGATCTTGCGGGCCACCAGTGCGCCGTCGACCACCCACGGCCGGTCGATGATCCGGCCGATGCCGAGGATCGCCGCCTCCGGGTGGTTGATGATCGCGGCCGAGCCGTCGACGCCGAAGACGCCGTAGTTGTTCACCGTGAAGGTGCCGCCGGTGAGGTCCGTGGGCGCGAGCTTGCCCTCCCGCGCGGTGCGGGCGCGGTCGCCGATCGCGGCGGACAGGTCCCGGGTGGACAGCGCCCCGGCGTCCCGCACGACCGGCACCACCAGCCCGCGGTCGGTCTGCGCGGCGAACCCGAGGTGGATCTCGTCGAGCAGGACGATCTCGTCGCCCTCGACCCGCGAGTTCAGCTCCGGGTACCTCTTCAGCCCCGCGACGGCGAACCGCGCGATCAGCCCGAGCAGGCTGACCGGCCGGTCCGACTTCGCGTTCAGCGCGGCCCGCGCGGCGACCAGCCCGGTCGCGTCGACGTCCACCCAGACCGTGGCCTCGGGGATCTCGCGCCGGGAGGTCGAAAGCTTGTCGGCGACGGCCTTGCGCACGCCGGTCAGCGGGATCCGGCGGCCATCGGTCTGCTTCAGCGCCGCTTCGACGTCGGCGCGGCGGATGATGCCGTCCGGCCCGCTCGGGGTGAGCTTCGCGAGGTCGATCCCGTTGTCCGACGCCAGTTTCCGGACGAACGGCGAGATCACGCCAGGCTGCTTCGGCCGCGTGGGCGCCGTGGCGCTCACCGGGCGCCGGGCCCGCTTGCGCCGGGTGGTGGGCGCGGTGCCGTATCCGATGAGGACGTTCCCGCTGCCGGAAGACGTCGTGACGCCGGGCTCGGCGAACCCGCCGACGGTGAGCAGCGGCGCCCCGACCGGCAGCAGCTGGCCCGGCTCGCCGTGCAGCGCGGACACCACGCCGGCGAACGGCACCGGCACCTCGACCGCGGCCTTCGCCGTCTCGACCTCGACGACGACCTGGTCGACGTCGACGGTGTCGCCGACCTTGACCCGCCAGTCCACGATCGCCGCCTCGGTCAGGCCTTCGCCGAGGTCCGGCAGCAGGAAGTCAGGCACCGGCCACCACCGGCGTGTCGTCCCACTGCAGGCGGGCGATCGTGTCGAGGATCCGGTCGACGTCGGGCAGCATGTGCCGCTCGAGCTTCGGCGCCGGGTACGGGATGTCGAGCCCGGTGACCCGCAGGACGGGCGCGTGGAGCTGGTGGAAGCACTGCTCGGTGACGCGCGCGACGACCTCGGCGCCGTAGCCGCCGAAGCCGGCCGCCTCGTGCACGACGACCGCGCGGCCGGTGCGGCGGACCGACGCCGTGACGGTCTCGTCGTCGAACGGCGACAGCGATCGCAGGTCGACGACCTCGACGTCCCAGCCCTCGTCCTTCGCCGCCTCGGCGGTTTCCAGCGCGGTGGCGACCATCGGGCCGTACGCGATCAGCGTGACGTCCTTGCCGTGGCGCCGGACGACGGCCCGGTCCATGCCGGGGCCGGAGCGGGTGAAGGTGACCTCTTCGCTCGACCAGTAGCGGCACTTCGGTTCGAGGAAGATCACCGGGTCGGGCGATTCGATGGCGTCGCGGAGCAGGTCGTAGGCGTCCTGCGCGGTGCCCGGCGTGACGACGCGCAGGCCGGGCGTGTGCGTGTAGTAGGCCTCGCTGGAGTCGCAGTGGTGCTCGACGCCGCCGATCCCGCCGGCGTAGGGCACGCGGATGACCATCGGCAGCGACAGCGCGCCGCGGGTGCGGTTGCGCAGCTTGGCGACGTGCGAGGTGATCTGCTCGAACGCCGGGTAGGCGAAGGCGTCGAACTGCATCTCGACGACCGGCCGGAAGCCGCCCATCGCCATCCCGACGGCGAACCCGACGATGCCGGACTCGGCCAGCGGGGTGTCGAAGCAGCGGTCCTCGCCGAAGTCGGCGGTGATGCCGTCGGTGACGCGGAAGACGCCGCCGAGGGTGCCGACGTCCTCGCCGAACACGAGGACGCGGTCGTCGTCCTTGAGGGCGTCCCGCAGGGCCGCGTTGAGCGCCTGCGCCATGGTGGTCGTCATCAGGCCTCCAGTTCGGCTTCGAGGGCGGCCCGCTGGAGTTCGAGCTGGCGGGTCGGCTGGGCGTAGACGTGGTCGAACAGCGACAGCGGGTCGAGCTCGGGCTCGGCGTTCAGGGTGTCGCGGACGGACTGGGCGAAGACCTCCGCGTCGGCCGCGAACTGCTCGATTTCGTTTCCTTGCAGCAGGTTCTCGTTCTCGAGGAAGGTTTCCAGCCGCTTGAGCGGGTCGGCTTCACGCCACTTCGCGACTTCTTCGGCGTCGCGGTAGCGGGTGGCGTCGTCGGCGTTGGTGTGGGCGTCGATGCGGTAGGTGTGGGCTTCGACGAGCACCGGTCCCTTGCCCGCGCGGGCGTGCTTCACCGCGTCGTCGAGGACGGCCAGGACGGCGACGGCGTCGTTGCCGTCGACCTGCTCCGAGCGCATGCCGTAGCCGATGCCCTTGTACGCCAGCGCTTCCGCGGCGCTCTGCTTCTCGAAGGGCACCGAGATGGCGAAGCGGTTGTTCTGCACGAAGAACACGACGGGCGCCTGGAAGACGGCCGCGAAGTTGAGCGCCTCGTGGAAGTCGCCTTCGCTGGTGGCGCCGTCGCCGATGAGCGCGAGCGCGACGGCGTCTTCGCCGCGACGCTGCATCGCGTGCGCCAGCCCGGCGGCGTGCAGAGTCTGCGTCGCGAGCGGAGTGCACTGAGGGGCAACGCGCGTCTCGACGGGGTCGTAGCCGCAGTGCGCGTCACCACGAAGGAGCGTCAGCACTTCGCCCGGCTTGAGGCCGCGGGCGACGAGGGCGACGGAGTCGCGGTAGGTCGGGAAGAGCCAGTCCTGGGCTTCGAGGGCGAGCGCGGCGGCGACCTGGCAGGCCTCCTGGCCGGCGCTGGAGGGGTAGACGGCGAGGCGGCCCTGCTTGGTGAGCGCGGTCGCCTGCACGTCGAACCGGCGGCCCAGGACCATCAGCCGGTAGGCCTCCTTGAGCCGTTCGGCCGAGGGTTCGCCATACCCGCCGTGCCCGTCGGCCCGGCTCCCGTCTTCGGCGACGAACCGCACCGGGGTAGCGGACGGCAGCAGGGTCTCCGAAGACACGACAGCCATGACGCGCACCACCTCTCCCAGACATATGATGCTGAAATGGTGGTTCCCGGCGGTGTTGTGTTCAAGGGTTGGCGAAAATGAGCGACAAACGGTCTCCCAGCGCATCATCTCATGACCAAACGTCCACAGGTGTCCTGGCTCACGGGGCGCTCCCGGGACGAACGGTCCCGGCCCTGGACGACGTCGACCGGGCGATGCTGGCGGAGCTGTCGGCGGACGGCCGCCTGGCGGTGCGCGCGTTGGCGGAGCGCCTGCACATCTCGCGGACGAACGCGTACGCGCGCTTGGAGCGCCTGCTGTCGGAGGGGGTGATCACGGGCTTCGGCGCCCGGATCGACCCGCGCCGGGCGGGCCTGGGCACGTCGGCGTACATCATGGTGACGGTGGAGCAGACGTCGTGGCGCACGATGGCGACGGACCTGCACGAGATCCCGTACGTCGACCACGTGGCCCTGGTCGGCGGCGACTTCGACATCCTGCTGCTGGTCCGGACACCGGACAACTCGACCCTGCGCGACGTGGTCCTGGAGCGGCTGCAGGCGCTGGAGGGGGTGCGGTCGACGCGGACGTGGCTGATCTTCGAGGAGCTGCCGGGCTCGGTGCTGAGCTGATCGGCTCAATCGAGGTCCTCGTACTCAGGCCGCGGTTTCCACTCCGGTGGGGCGTACGGGACGCCGGCCGAGGTGCAGCCGACGAACCGGACGTCCTCGCTGAACGTCACCTGCTTGAAGTCGGCGATCCCGCCGAACTCGACGTTGATGAACCACCCGTCCTTGGCGAAGGTCACCTCCACGAACCGGGCGTCGCGCCCGAAGTCCACTCCAGGTAGGTAAGCCGCATCCGCGAAGGCCGCGCGAGCAAAGTCCGCACGACCGTCGAACGCGGCCTCACTGAAGATGACCTTGCCGGCGAACCTGGTCTTCTCGAACCGCGCGTCGCGCTGGAACCGGGCGCCGCGGAACACCGTCGCCCCCAAGAAGGTCGCTTCGTCGAACCTCGCGTCAGCGAGGAACGTGACGCCGTCGAACCGGGTGCTGTCCGAGAACTCCGCCTCCGCGAACCAGGCTTCGCCCTCGAAGACAGCTTCGTCGAACCGAGTGCTGCCCCGGAACTTGATCCCCAGCAGGAGGGTCTGCCCGACGAACCTGGCCCCCGCGAAGTTCGCGTTCCGCAACGAGCAGTCGTGAAACTTCAGGTCGATCAACACGGCTCCGCGAAGATCGAGATCGAGATCCGGCCAGAACCGGGCCCGATCGGGCCCGGACGGCGACAGGTGACCGGTGAGAATCTGCTGCGCGGTCATCCGCACCTCCCGCTCTTCCCGGCAGGTGCGATACCGGTCCCGGTCGCCTCCTTCGCCCGGCGGGTCGTACGGCATGCGCAGGTAGGCGCTGACCACGTTGACGATGGTCTGCCGATGCGCCGGATTGTCCTGTGCCAGCCTCTCCAGCGCGTAAAGCCCGGCCAGCCGGACCGGCGCCTTCTCGGCGCCGAGCTGCTCGACGGCCTTGAGGTAGAGATCGCTGATCCGCCGCTCCGCGGCGTCGTGGCGGGCATCTTCGTTGGCCTGCTCGCGCAGCAGGAGGTCGTGGCGCTTCGTGGCCAGATCGTGTTCGGCCGTCTGCTGCCGCCGGGCAGCGAGCAGCAAGGCGATGAACCCGCCCGCACCGAGCACGATCGTGCCCACGGTCCGGACGCTTTCCAGCCGGGCCCTGTCCGCGTCCGTACCCCGCCCGTACAGCGACAGCAACACCCAGCACGCCGCCGCGGCGAGGAAGACCAGGACAACCGCCGATACGGCGATCGTCCGGTTCGAGAGCAGCCGGTTCGCCCCCTGACCATCCCCCATCCACCCAGGATGGCAGTTCTGTCGGCGCACCCGGGAAGTTCACCCGGTCGGCCCTGGGCCCGACGCCGCACAGACAGACGCTGGCCCGGATGCCGCGCAACTCGCCCCGGCAGGACCTGGCTGATCTTCGAGGAGCTGCCGGGCTCGGTGCCGAGCTGAGCCGGGCCGACCGGGCAAAAGCCTTGCCCGCCGGCGCTCTTGACGTTCGACACCGGGCCCGATAAGGGTGGGCCCACCACCGAGCGACTCTTAGTTTATGTCGGGAATTAACAGGCGCTCCAAACAATCGAAACACTTGACTGCCTCCCAGTCGCCCGGTGAGGATCGGCCGGTCCGCCGTTCATCGCAGAATGGACCAGACCCATGGCCAGTAGATCCCGCGCGTGGTCACGCGCGCGCCGAAGTTCGCTCGTCACCCTGGTGAGCCTGAGCCTGCTGGGCGGGGTCGCCCAGGCGACCCCCGCCCAGGCCGCCGAACCGCCGCAGCCCGTCATCGGCCAGCCCGCCAAGGACAAGGACGGCTGCGCCAAGATCGAGAAGAGCCTGCCGACCCTCGCGGACTGGCCGAAGGTCGACAGCCGGCTGAAGGGGAAGGCCGGCGACGAGCAGCGGATCGCCGAAATCCTCAAGGGCATGACCCTGGAGGAAAAAGTCGGGCAGATGACGCAGCCCGAGATCGCCGCCATCACCCCCGACGAGGTCCGCCAGTACGCCATCGGCTCGGTCCTCAACGGCGGCGGCTCGTGGCCGGGCGGGAAGAAGTACGCCACCCAGCAGGACTGGCTGAACCTCGCCGACGCCTTCTGGAACGCCTCCAAGACCAGCCGCACGAAGATCCCCGTCATCTGGGGCATCGACGCCGTGCACGGCAACAACAACGTCTACGGCGCCACCGTCTTCCCGCACAACATCGGCCTCGGCGCCGCGCACGACCCGTGCCTGGTGCGCGACGTCGCCGGCGCCACCGCCCGGCAGATCCGCGCCACCGGCCAGGACTGGGCCTTCTCGCCCACCCTCGCCGTCGTCCAGGACGACCGCTGGGGCCGCACCTACGAAGGCTTCTCCGAAGACCCGCGCATCACGCGCTCCTACGGCTTCGAGGCCATCAACGGCCTCCAGGACGGCGCCACCAAGCGCATCGGCTACAACGGCGTGATCGCCACCGCCAAGCACTTCATCGGCGATGGCGGCACCATCAACGGCCAGGACCAGGGCGTCAACCCCTCGCCCGAGGCGGACATGATCAACATCCACGGCCAGGGCTACTACGGCGCGCTCGCCGCCGGCTCGCAGACCGTGATGGTGTCGTTCAACAGCTGGACCAACGCCGACCTCGGCATCAACGAGGGCAAGCTGCACGGCAGCGACAAGGCGCTGAACCAGATCCTCAAGGGCAAGATCGGCTTCGACGGCCTGGTCGTGTCCGACTGGAACGGCATCGGCCAGGTCACCGGCTGCACGAACTCCTCGTGCCCGCAGGCGATCAACGCCGGCATCGACATCGTGATGGTGCCGAACGACTGGAAGGCGTTCATCACCAACACCGTCGCCCAGGTGCAGAGCGGCCAGATCCCGATGTCGCGCATCGACGACGCGGTCACCCGCATCCTGCGCGTGAAGCTGCGTGACGGCCTGTTCGAGTCGCAGAAGCCGTCCGACCGTTCCTACGCGAACTCCGACGAGGCGCTGAAGGACAACTGGCTGGCGCGTGACGCCGTCCGCGAGTCGCAGACGCTGCTGAAGAACAACGGCAACGTGCTGCCGCTCAAGCCGGCGTCGAAGGTCCTGGTGGTCGGCAAGAGCGCGGACAACATCGCGAACCAGACCGGCGGCTGGACGCTCAGCTGGCAGGGCACCGGCAACACCAACGCCGACTTCCCCAACGCCACGTCGATCCTGACCGGCATCAAGCAGAACCTGGGCGACGCGAACGTCACCTTCGACGCCACCGGCAACGTCGACCCGAAGGGCTTCGACGCGGTCATCGCGGTCATCGGCGAGACGCCGTACGCCGAGGGCGTCGGCGACCTGACCCGCAAGTCGCTCGAAGCGGCGCGGCTCTACCCCGAAGACCTGGCCGTGCTGGACAAGGTCAGCGGCAAGGGCACCCCGGTCGTCACCGTCTACGTCGGCGGCCGCCCGCTGTACATGAACAAGGAGATCAACCGCTCCGACGCGTTCGTGGCCGCGTGGCTGCCCGGCACCGAGGGTGGCGGCGTCGCGGACATGCTGGTCAAGGGCAAGGACGGCACCGGCTACCAGGGCACGCTGAGCTACTCGTGGCCGAAGAGCGCGTGCCAGTCGCCGCTCAACCCGTGGTCGCCGAACTACGACCCGCTGTTCAAGCTCGGCTACGGCCTGAAGACCGGGCAGCGCGCCACGGTCGGCCCGCTGGACGAGACCCCCGGCCCGGCGTCCTGCACGTCGACCGGCGGCGGCGGGACCGCGACCGAGGACCTGGCGATCTTCGACCGCACCGACGTGCCGCCGTACACGAGCCAGATCGGCTCGGCGGAGAACTGGGGCGGCACGGTGATCGGCCCGGACGGCACGGCGGCGCACACCGAGATCAACGTCGTCCCGACGGACGTCAACGTGCAGGGCGACGGCCTGAAGGCGACCTGGACGGGCGCCGGCGCGGCCCAGCTGTACATGCAGAACACGGCGGGCACGAACGACCTGCGCGGCTACCTCAACGCGGACGCGGCGCTGGAGTTCGACACGACCGTGCAGCAGGCACCGGCCAACCGGACGGTGATCAGCATGCACTGCGTCTACCCGTGCTTCTCCGAGGTGAACGCGACCAAGCTGTTCACGGATCTGGCGGGCGGCCCGAAGACGACGGTGAAGATCCCGGTGTCCTGCTTCGACAACGGGCTCGACTTCGAGCACATCAACACCCCGTTCCTGGTGTACACGGACGGCACGTTCCAGGCTTCGTTCGCGAACGTGAAGTGGGTACCGAACGGGGCGAAGGATCCGGACGCGAGAACCTGTTCGAGCTTGACCTGACGGCGACCGGGCCGGGAGCACTCCGCTCCCGGCCCGGTTCGTTTCCGGCACGATGAAGGAGTGACCCTCGCCGACGAACTCCTCCATGTCCTGGCCACCTGGTCTCCGCTCGAAGCGACCTACGTCGGCGTTCCCGGGTACGACCACGCACTCGCCGACCCGAGCGAAACCGGCCACGCACGCCTCCGTGCGGAAGCCGCGGACATCCTCGACCGAGCCCGCGCCTCCACCGACCTCGACCGCGTGACGCTGGGTGTCGTCGTCCAGCAGGCCGAGGCGCTCATCACCCGGATCGACACCCGCCTCGTGGAGATCACCCTCGCCGACCCCCTGTACGCCGTCGGCATGTCCCACCTGGCCTTCCTGCCGCAGCTCGAGCCCGCCGGCGCGCAAGCCCGGGAAGACTTCCTGGCCCGGCTCGCCGCCTTCCCCGCCTTCTACGGCGCCCTCGCCGAACGCCAACGCGACGGGCGGCCGCCCGTCGACCGCATGGCGCGGAACGCGATCGGCTTCCTCGACCGGTTCCTCGCGCAGGACACGCCCTTCCCCCAGGAGCTCGGTGCGCGCCGCGACGAGCTGGTCGACAGCGAAGTGCGGCCGGCGCTGGCCCGCTACCGCGAGTTCCTCGCCACCGAAGTCGCCGGGCACGGCCGGTCCGACGACCAGCCCGGCCTCTGCTGGCTCGAAGACGGCGAAGCGCACTACGCCGCCTTGGCGCGCATGCACACCACCACCGACCACACCCCCGAAGAGCTGCACCGGCTGGGGCTCGAAGCTCTGGCGGAGCTCGACGCCGAGTACGCCGAGCTCGGCGGCCGCGTGTTCGGGGTGACTGACCCGGCCGAGGTGCGCCGCCGGCTCCGCAGCGACGAAAGCCTCCGCTGGCGGGACGCCGAGGACATGCTCGAAACCGCCCGGAACGCCGTCGCCCGGGCGACCGCCGCCGCGCCGGGCTGGTTCCCGCGGGTGCCGACGGCCGAGTGCGTGGTCAAAGCCGTGCCGGAGGCCGAAGCGCCGGTCGCCGCGGCCGCGTACTACCTGCCGCCCGCGCTCGACGGTTCGCGGCCGGGCGTCTACTTCACCAACACCCACGACGTGCACACGCGCGACCGGTTCATCGCCGAGACCGTCGCGTTCCACGAAGCCGTGCCCGGCCACCACTTCGCCGAATCGCTGGCCCAGGAGCTGCCCGGGCTGCCGAAGCTGCGGCGGATCGCGCTGGTCACCGCCTTTGACGAAGGCTGGGCGCTCTACACCGAGCGGCTCGCGGACGAGATGGGCCTGTTCTCCAGCGCTCTGATGCGGCTCGGCATGGTCGCCGAGGACTCGGTCCGCGCGGCCCGGCTGGTGGCCGACACCGGCCTGAACGCCCGGCGCTGGACGCGGGAGCAGTGCGCCGGGTTCCTGCGCACGCACACCGTCCTGTCCGAGGTCGAAGTGCAGTCCGAGACGGACCGGTACATCGAGGAGCCCGGCCAGGCACTGGCCTACCTGACCGGGCGGCGGGAGATCCAGCGCCTGCGCCGGTTCGCCGAACAGGCCCTCGGGGACGCCTTCGACCTCAAGGAGTTCCACGGCGTCGTGCTCGGCAGCGGGAAACTGCCGCTCAAGGTGCTGGACGACGTCGTCCGGGCCTGGGCCGGCCACGCCAAGGTATGAAGATCCGGTCAGGATGCGGTGACCACGCTGTCAGGACGCCTACCCTCGACGCCGTGTGCGCACGTGTACTGGTCGCCGAGGACGACGCGAAGCAGGCCGAGGTCCTCCGGCTCTACCTCGAAAGCGAAGGCCACACCGTGGTGCTGGCCCCGGACGGCCGGGCGGCGCTCGACGAGGCCCGGCGCGACCGGCCCGACCTGCTGGTCCTCGACGTGATGATGCCGAAGGTCGACGGTCTCGACGTCTGCCGGATCCTGCGGCGGGAGTCCGACGTCGCGGTGCTCATGCTCACCGCGCGCGCCACCGAGGACGACCTGCTGCTCGGCCTCGACCTCGGCGCGGACGACTACCTGACCAAGCCGTACAGCCCGCGCGAGCTGATGGCCCGGGTCCGGACGCTGCTGCGGCGGACCGCCGGCCGCCGCGAGCCGCCCGACACCGCGTTGCGGGCCGGCGGGCTGCGGCTCGACCCGGTGCGGCACGAAGTGTCGGTCGGCGACCGCCCGGTGGACACCACACCGGGCGAGTTCCAGCTGCTCGAGACGCTGATCCGGCAGCCCGGCCGGGTGTTCACCCGCCGCCAGCTGCTGGAGCTGACCCGCGGCGACGACCGGTTCGTCAGCACCCGGATCATCGACGTCCACGTGCTCAACCTGCGCAAGAAGCTCGAACCGGACCCACAGAAGCCCGTCTACCTGCGGACCGTGTTCGGCGTCGGCTACAAGCTGACGGCGGAAGATGACAAGTAGCCCGAGGCATTCATCTCAGCGGAGGGCGCGCTTCCCCCGCCGGCGCAGCCTGGTCGTCCGGCTCACCGCCGTCTCCCTGCTCATCGCGCTCGCCTCCATCGCGGCCACCGCGTGGCTGGCCGTGCAGACCACCACCCGGGCGATCCAGCAGGAGCAGGGCCAGGCGCTTTCCGGCGACGCGACGATCTACACCGAGCTGCTCGGCTTCGCCGCGGTGAACCACACGTGGGACCAGGTCGGGCCCCGGCTGCGGGCGCTGTCGGAGCAGACCGGCCGCCGGGTCGTGGTGACCACCCTCGACCGGCGCGTCCTGGGCGACTCCGGCGGCGCGCCGGTCACCCTGCCGGTCAAGGCGACCGCGTCGGTCGACCCGCTGCACGTCGACCCGGTGCTGCTGCCCCAGGCCGGGACGAGCGGCATCGACCCGCGCGCGGTCGGCCCGTTCAAGCTGCCGCCGTCCGAACGCGAGGAACTGACCGTGCTGGCCAGGAAGGCCGCCGCCTGCCTCGCCTCGCTCGGCCTCCCCGGCCAGGTGCAGGACTCGCCGAGCGGGCGGCCGCTGCTCACCGGGCCCGACCCGCTGTCCGCCCGCTACTACGCGGGCAAGTGCCTGCTCTTCGAGCTGGCCGAACCGACGCCGACCGAGCAGGTCGCGCTGACGAGCCTGAACGAGGCCGTCAACCGCTGCCTGCAGACCCAGGGCGGCGGAGAGGTGAAACTGGACCTCGACCTGCAGGCCCGTGACGTCCCCGACCAGCGGCCCGCCCAGGCCTGCCTCGACTCGGCCCGCCGCGAGCAGCTCACGCCGTACGTCGCGCCGCCCGCGTTGCTGTTCACCCTCGGCCCGGGCGGCTCGCCGCTGCCGACGTTCACGCTGTCGCAGGAGAACCTGACCCGGATCCTCGCGGTGACCGGCGGCGTGCTGGTGCTGGCCGTCGCGCTCACCGCGCTCGTCGCACGGCGGCTGTCCCGCCCGCTGCGCGCGCTGACCGAGGCCGCGCAGCAGGACCGGCCGGCCCCGGTGCGGTCCCGCGACGAGGTCGGCTACCTCGCCGCGGCGTTCAACGACCTCACCGCGCGGCGCGAACGCATCGAGGAGCAGCGCAAGGCGATGGTCGGCGACATCGCGCACGAGCTGCGCAACCCGCTCAACGTCATCCGCGGCCGGCTGGAGGCCGCCGAAGACGGGCACCTGCCGTTCGACCGGGCGCTGAGCGCGTCGCTGCTGGAGGAGACCGTGCTGCTGCAGCACATCGTCGACGACCTCCAGGACCTCGCCGCGGCCGACGCCGGGCAGCTGCGCGTGCACCCCGAGCCCCTCGACGCGGCGGAGCTGGCCGGCCAGGTCGCCGCCGCGCACGCCGACCGCGCCGCCGCGGCCGGGGTCACCCTCGCCGTGGACGCCACCGGCGACTGCGCCCTGGAGGCCGACCCGGTGCGGCTGCGCCAGATCGTCGGCAACCTGGTGACGAACGCGATCCGGCACACCCCGCCCGGCGGCCGGGTGACGATCCGCGTCTCGTCCACCGTGGACGAAGTGACGCTCGCCGTGGCGGACACCGGAACCGGCATCGCCGCCGAGGACCGGCCCCACGTGTTCGACCGGTTCTGGCGGGCCGAGAAGTCCCGCAGCCGCCAGACCGGGGGCAGCGGGCTCGGCCTCGCCATCGTGCGCCACCTCGTGCAGGCCCACGGCGGCACCGTCACCGTCGAGTCCGCAGTGGACGTGGGCTCGACGTTCACCGTCCGGCTGCCGCGGCTCGTGAGTGGTAAGTCGGGTTAGAACCCTAATTGCCACTCACGACAGCGGGAGGCCGGCGTAGTTCTCGGCCAGCTCGGTCTTCGCGGCCGTCGACGTCACCGTGCGGTGGAGCTGGGAGAGCTGGAGCTGGGCGTCGAAGTCGTCGCCGTGGCGGTGCAGCATCGAGGTCATCCACCACGAGAAGTGCGTGCAGCGCCAGACCCGCCGCAACGCCGTCTCCGAGTACGCGTCCACCAGCCGGTCGTCGCCGCGGAAGGACGCCGTCAGCGCCCGGGCCAGCAACGCGACGTCCGCCACCGCCAGGTTCAGCCCCTTCGCCCCGGTCGGCGGCACGATGTGGGCCGCGTCCCCGGCCAGGTAGAGGTTCCCGTGCCGCATCGGGGTGGTCACGAAGCTGCGCATCGGGAGCACGCTCTTCTCCGTGATCGTCCCCGTCTCCAGCGTCCACCCCGGAACGCCGAGCCGCGTCGACAGCGCCGTCCAGATCCGGTCGTCGCTCCACTGCGCGATGTCCTCGTCCGGGGTCACCTGCAGGTAGAACCGGCTCACCCGCGGCGAGCGCATGCTGTGCATCGCGAACCCGTCCGGGTGCCAGGCGTAGATCAGCTCGTCGGTCGACGGCGCGACGTCGGCCAGCACGCCCAGCCACGCGAACGGGTAGGCCCGCTCCCACACCTGCGGCTCGGGGACCGACCCACGGCTCGGCCCGTGGAAGCCGTCGCAGCCGACGACGGCGTCCGCGTCGATCCGCCGCGCGACCCCGTCCGAGTCCAGGAAGGTCACGGACGGCTTCCCGGTGACGTCGTGCAGCGTGACGTCGGTGGCCGAGTAGTACGCCGCGCGGCCCGCCTTCTCCCGCGCCGCCATCAGGTCCTTGGTCACCTCGGTCTGCCCGTAGACCGTCACGGACCGGCCGATGAGGTCGGTGAAGTCGACGTGGTGCCGCTCCCCCGGCGACTGCAGGTAAATGCCCCGGTGTTCCATGCCCTCGACGTCCAGCCGGGCACCGAGGCCGACCTTCCGCAGCAGTTCGACCGTACCCGCCTCGAGGATGCCGGCGCGGATGCGCGCCTGGACGTACTCCGCGGTCTGCCGCTCGAGCAGCACCGAGTCGATGCCTTCGAGCCCGAGCAGGTGGGACAGCAGCAGCCCGGCCGGGCCGGCGCCGACGATGACGACCTGGGTGCGCACTGGAGAACGTCCTTTCCCGCGGGAGAGCCCGAGCATGGATCGGCGGCCCCGCCGGCCACTACGGCATTCTCATTCAGTGAGAGGAATTCCCCATCGCCCGCGAGATCCCGCGCGCCGCGGCCCGCAGCGCCGGGATCTGCGTCCGCGCGTTGCGGTCGTTGGGCACGATCACCGACAGCGCGGCGACGACGGCCCCGCCGGGCCCCCGCAGCGGGACGGCGATGCCCGTCGTCTCTTCGTCGATGAACCCGGCGCAGAACGCGTAGCCGGTGCGCCGGACGTCGGCGAGGAACCGGCGCAGTCGGCCCGCGTCGGTCAGCGTCGTGCGGCGGAAGGCTTCCAGCGGACCGGCCAGCACCTGCTCCTGCAGCTCGGCGGGGGCATGGGCGAGCAGCACCAGCCCGGACGACGACGCGTGCAGCGGCAACCGGCCGGCCACCCGCGTCACGTTGACGACCGCCCCGGGCGCCGAGAGCCGCTCGACGAACAGCACCTCCCGGTCCTCCAGCACGGCGAGCTGGGTGTGGTGCCCGACGACGGCGTGCAGGTCCTCCATGAACGGCATCGCGGCTTCGCGCAGCCCGAGCGTCGGCGACGCGCGGGACGCCAGCTCCCACAGCCGGACGCCGACGCGGACCCGCCGGTCGGGATCGCGCCGCAGCCACCCGTGCCCGACCAGCTCTTCCACCAGCCGCGACGCGGTGGCGACGGGCAGGTCCGCCCGCCGGGCGATGTCGGTGACCCGCAGGGCGGGCGTGTCCGGCCCGAAGGTCTCGAAGATGCGCACGACACGGCGGAGCACGGACTCGCCCTGCGCCGGTTTCACCACGTCAGCAGTGTGCCCCACCCGCGCGGCGGGGCACACTGCCCGCGTCAGGGGAGGGCGTTCAGGAACGGCTCGTGGCTGTTCTGGAACTCCCAGCCGTAGTACTTGTCCCAGTTGACCGACCACGTCATCAGCCCGCGGAAGTTCGGCGACGTCCCGCCGCGCAGCGTGTACGAGCCGCAGCCACTGCCCTTGACCAGGCAGTTCACCGCCGTTTGGACGTCGGCGGGTGAGGTGTAGCCGTTGCCCGCGCTGACGGCGGCGGGCAGCCCGATCGCGATCTGGTCCGGCCGCAGACCGGGGAAGAACTGCCCGGTGTTCGCCACGCTGAAGCCGGCTTTGAGCATGTCGGTCATCGCGATGTGGAACTCGGCGCCGCCCATGTTGTGGTACTGGTTGTCGAGCCCCATGACCGGCCCGGAGTTGTAGTCCTGGACGTGCAGCACGGTGAGCGAGTCCCGCAGCGCGTGGATGACGGGGAGGTAGGCGCCGGTCCGCGCGTCGCCGGCGCTCGTACCGCCGTAGAACTGGTAGCCGACCTGCACGAAGAAGGTTTCCGGAGCCATGGTGAGCACGAACCCGGAGCCGTAGCGGGCCTTGAGCGACTTGAGCGCGGAGATCAGGTTGACGACGACGGGCGTGGTCGGGTTCCGGAAGTCGGTGTCCCCGGCGTTGAGCGACAGCGAGTGCCCTTCGAAGTCGACGTCGAGCCCGTTGAGGCCGTACTTGTCGATGATGGCGGAGACGGAGCTGACGAACTTGTCCCGCGCGGCGGCGGTCGTCAGCTGCACCTGGCCATTCTGCCCGCCGATGGAGATGAGGACCTTCTTGCCCTGCGCTTGCTTGGCCTTGATGGCGGCGACGAAGTCGGCATCGCTCTCGACGTTCGGGCATTCGCCGACGGGACACCGGGTGAACCGGATGTCCCCGGAGGTGACGGAGGTGGGTTCCCCGAAGGCAAGATCGATGATGTCCCAGGCGGCGGGGACGTCGGCCATCCGCACGTAGCCGGAGCCGTTGGCGAAGCTGGCGTGCAGGTACCCGACGAGGGCGTGCTTGGGCAGGCCGGTATCGACACAGCCGGTGGTGGTCGCACTGACGACGGCGCTCTTCACCGACTCGCCGGCACTGTTGTAGGCGGCGACGGTGTAGCTGTGGGTGGTACAGGAGGCGAGCCCACTGACGGTGGCACTCGTTCCGGTGACGTCGGCAACGACGGAGGAGCCTTCGTAGACGCGGTACCCGGTGACGGTCCCGGCACTGGCGCCCCAGCTCAGGGCGATGGAGCTGCTGGTGACGGCGGTGACTTGCGGAGTGCCGGGAGAGGTGGGGGTACCGGGGGTGTTCCCACCGGGCCCATCGAGGACGACGTCGTCGGCGTAGTAGGTACCGGCGCCGTACCAGCCGTGGAGGTAGAGCTGGGCGGAGGTCTGGTTACCGGTGGTGAAGCCGAGCTGCAGCTGGTTGTAAGCGGCGGAATTCCCGGACCACGTGGAGGGACCACCGGTGATCCCGAGGTAGACGGGGTTACCGCGCACCCAGGCGGAGACGGTGTAGGTGGTGTTGGGCTGAACGGAGACGGTCTGGGAACACTGCGCGTAGTCGGCACCGACCGGAGTACCGGCGAGAGCGTGACTGCCGGAGTGGACGGGGCCGGCGACAACGGCGGCGTTGGCACAGGTCCAGCCGGAGAGAGAGCCGGCTTCGAAGCCGGGGTTGGCAAGAAGGTTGGCCGCGGCGGCGGGGACGGCGAGAACCCCCGAGAGCGCGAGCACCAGGGCGGCGAGGGTGGCAGACAATCGGGAGCGCCTCATCGGGTCCTCCAGTCAGCGAGAGACCCTAATTGTCTGGACCAATGTACGAGTTGTCCAGACCAAGAGGAGGGGTATTCCCTTCAGAGCGGCCGGATCACCGCCCAAGACAAGCCACAGGCCCCGGCCACACCCCCTGCCGACCCGATCGGCGGAACCACCACCAGAAAGATCAGGCCCAGATCGCCGAAACCCTCAACTCCTCACAAGCTCCTCGGCCACCAGCCGAGTCCGCCCCGCCCCAGCCCGGTCGACAACCAGAACACTCCGCCACCCAACCGGCGCCCGCCCACCGAGCAACTCCTCCCGCCACTTCCCCACCCGCCGAACATGCCGGGCGAAAGACCGGGCCCGCACAACCCGCCCCCGGCTCACCTGCCCCGCCAGCGCCACCTCCGCCGGCACGTCCAAGAACAACAACCGCACCGACCGCCCGCTCACGAAACCGACCACCGCGAGCAGGCCCCGGGTCGACGCCCGCGTCGACGGCTCGTGGACCACGACCGGACCGTCCTCACCGAGCGCCCACCGGACGATCCGCGCCCGGTGCCACGCGTGGACCGCCGGCCGGTACCACCGGTAGGGCACCGCCGGCAGCATCGCGCCGAGCCGCTCCCGCACCTGGTCGGAGTCCAGCACCGGCAGACCGGCCGCGGCGTGCCGGAGCATGGTCGTCTTCCCCGCCCCCGGCAGCCCCGCCACGACGAGCAGATCACGCCGGCCCAGCTCGATGACAGTCATGCCCAGGCCAACGTCCCGGCAAAGGTAATGGTTCCTTTACCATGTGCTCACACACAGTGACCGACAGCCACCTGTGCACCGAAGACCACCCGGCCGGAGCACCGGTTGTCACCCGCCGTGCCACGTGTCACTCCATCGCCTGAAAACCCATGCACGACAAGGCATCCGACACCGGAACCGCTTCGGGTGAAGATCGTCTCAACCCCTTCCCGGCGTCCGGAAAATCCCTATCTTCTGAAAGGGACGCTCCGTGAGAACAGGGGAAACTCGTCATGACCCAGTCGCTGGAACTCCCGGTCCAGGAATTCTGTCTCGATTGGACGCTCACGGGCGACGAAGGCGCCCGGGTCGGGATCAGCCTGTCCGGGCAGGTGTCCTTGCTGGACAACAACCGGTTTTACAAGATCGACGGCGTCGTCTACGTCACCGAGGGCGGCGAGGACATCCGCGCGGTCGGCAACCCGCGGATCTCCGTGCGCCGCAACGGCGTCGAGAAGACCGGGCGGCAGTGGGGCTGGGAGATGTGCTCGGCGCGCAAGAGCCTCGGCGCGTTGAACACGATGGAAGGCTACTTCGTCCGCACCGGCTACTGGGCGCCCGCCGACCGCGCCATCCAGCTGAGCCTCTGCGCCGAGCAGGGGTGGAGCCGGCGCAAGAGCTACAGCCCGCACGTCACCGTCCGGATGGTCGACTGACCACTGTGGACGCCCGGCGCCGCGCGGCCGCGACGACCAGCCCGGCCGCGACGGCGCCCGCCACCGCGCACCCGGCCCCGAATCCCGGCGACGGCTCGTGCACGCGCAGCACCGACACGCACAGCCACACCGCGGCGCCGAACAGCAGGCCGAGCACGGGGCCGCCGGCCGCCGCGCCCCGCCAGCGGTGGCCGTTGCGGATCGTCCGCAACCCCGATTCGAGGTAGGCGAGGGCGAACAACGCCAGGATGAGGCTGCCCGCGCCCATGGCGCTGGCCAGCGGGTGCTGGCTGGTGAGCAGGGTGAACGTCTGCGTGGCCGAACCGGTGCGCACATCGGCGGTGACGGCGCCCCCGACGATCCACCGGGCGATCGCCGGCAGAGTGAGTTCGGCGGTGAAGCCGTTGCCGTCGGGCTTGGCCTGGGTGGTCGCGGACCCGAGCGGAATCCCGGCGGCGGAGAGATCGAGCGCCACCGGGCCGGGATTCCCGGGCCCGGTGAGAACGAGCGGCTTGCTGAGATCCACCTCGACCGGCGCCGAGACCGGTGAACCCCCGAGCTGCAGCGCGCCGGACGGCTGGTGCGCCAGCCGGACGGGGTTGAGCAGGGCGAGCACGACGAGCACGGTCGCCGCGGCCGCGGCGGCCAGCCGCAGCCACACCACAACGGCCTGGGAAGCACCGGCACCCTCGGCACCGATGGCGCCGCCAGGCCTGCCTGCTCCGGCCACCCCGGCGCCGCCTTCGCCACCAGGCCAGCCCGCTCCGCCCCCGCCCGTGCCGCCGGGCCACCCGGTGCCCTCGGCGCCCGGCCCGGCCTTCCCGTCAGGCGCCCCGACCAGCGTGGCACCCGGCCGCGCCACCGGGCGCGTCCTCGCTTCCGCCGGTGGCGCCGGTGCGGTCGCCGAGTTCAGCCCCGCGATCACCCGGGGCGTCAGGTGCAGCACCGGCACCCCGGACCGCTCCAGCCACCCCGCCCCGTACGCCGCCGTCGCGGCCGCCGCCAGGTCCGCCGCGAACGACTCCGCCTCCCGGTACCGCGCGTCCAGCTCGCGGGCCAGGCTGCGCATCACCACCACCGCGATCGGGGCCGGCACCCCGGAAATCGGCTGGGGGTCGGTGAACATGTGCTGGCGCATCATGCTGATCGCGCCGCGGGTGTTGTCGAACGGCAGCCGGCCCGACAGCAGCTCGTAGAGCACCGTCCCCGCCGCATACACGTCGGCCGCCGGGCTCAGGGCGTTGCCCATCGCCTGCTCGGGGGCGATGTACGCGGGCGTTCCCAGGATCTCGCCACCGTGCGTGACCAGCGTGGCACCCTCGCTGATCACCCGGGCGATGCCGAAGTCCGCCACCTTCACCACGCCCTGCGTGCTGAACAGCAGGTTCCGCGGCTTGACGTCGAGGTGCAGCACGCCCGCCCGGTGCGCCGCGTGCAGCCCGGCCAGCATCGCCAGGCCGATGGCGCACGCCTGCTCGCCGCTGACACCGCCGCCGTGGAAGCGGCTGTGCACCGTGCCGCCGTCGAGCCGCTCCATCACCAGCAGGTGCTCGCGGCCGGTGCGGACGTAGTCGTACACCGGCACGATGTGCGGGTGGTCCAGGCTGGCCAGCACCCGGGCTTCGCGGTCGAAGAGCTCACTGCTCGCCGCGTGGTTGAGCACGTCCCACGGCAGCTGCTTGATCGCGACGCTGCGCCCCAGCGTCCGGTGGACGCCGGCGAACACGACCCCCATGCCGCCCTCGCCGATCGATTCCCCGATGTCGTACTGCGGCAGGGCGGCGACCAGCTCGGCCGGTGCGCTCATCGGGTGAATTCCTGCGTGGACGGGACCGGCAGCCGGACGGTCTCGTCACTCCCGGTCACCGCCGGCGGGGCCGGGTGCGGGGTCAGGTAGCCGAGCACGAAGGCGATCGCCGCCGCGCCGAGCACCACCGGGATCTCGACCGCGGGCTCGGGCGGGACCAGGCGCAGCACCGACAGGCTGATCACCGCGACCAGGCCGGTGCCGAACCCGGCGGGCAGGAACCGCACGCCGCGGCGCCAGCGGTTGGGCGCCAGCCGGTGCCGGGCCAGCGCCAGCAGCGCGGTCGCCCAGGCGAGGATCGTCAGCACGAGCATCGCCAGGCCGAAGACGCCGTAGACCGACCAGAAGGAGCCGCGGACGTCGGCGACCGTGGTCGCCTCGCCGAGCGTGCCGCGCCCGGAGTCGAGCAGCTCGACCGACGACGGCAGCAGCCCGGTCGCCTGCCCGGCCAGGTCACCGAGGTCGAGGACGAACGTCCGGGACACCGAGCCGCGGGCCGGCACCTCGAAGGGCGCGGTCGTGTCGTAGGCGAAGAACGTCAACGCGAGCGCGACGCCCGAGAGCCGCACGCTGCGGACCTTCACCGGCGCGGCGCCGGGGTTGGTCGCCACGACCTGGAGTTCGACCTGCTTCGCCGGATCGATCGGGACGGTGGCGTCCTCGATCGGCCGCTTGTCGATCGACACCTGCAGCCGCAGCGAGCCGGAGTCCGCGGAGGCGGGTGGGGCGCCCAGCAACATCGCGCACAAACCCAACGCAACCCCCGCCGCGATGACACGTCCCATTGGGCATCCCCTACTTGCTTTACCGACTGGCCTGGAATGCTACAGCGAGCACACACCGGGGAGGGACGTCCCAATGCGATTCGTGGTTCGGCTGTTTTTCGGCGCCGTGGCCGGAACGTTGCTTCTGCTCGCGGCGGCGGGCACGGGTGACGCACAAGTTCCGCCGTCGGTTGGTTTGAAACCGTCGAGCGGGCCGGCGGGAAGTTCGTTCACCATTTCCTGGAACGGTTTCCCGACCTGCCGGATCCTCAATTTCTCCTGGGCGGGCTCGGCGCTCGGCTCGAAAGTGGCCCCGGCGTCCAGCGGGCAGTTCGACACCGCCGTCCCCACCTCCGCGAAGCCGGGCTCCTACACGGTCACCGCGACCTGCTCCAGCCAGCCGCAGACCGCCAGTGGCACGTTCGTCGTCACCGGGGTCACCACCACCACGCCCACCACCACGCCTCCGCCGCCGGTGACGACCACGCCGCCCCCGCCGGTGACCACGCCGCCGGCCCGGCCGGGCACCACCACGACCCCCGCCACCCCGAAGACCACCACGCCGGCGCCGACCACGACGACCCCGCCGCCATCGTCGACGTCGACGACCCCGACGGACACGCCCGGCAGCCCCACGACGGCCACCACCGCGCCGAAGCCCGGCGAACTGGTGCTCGACCGCCCGAGCATCAAGCCCGGCGAGGCGCTCTCCGCCTCCGGGCGGGGGTGCCTGCCGAGCCGGATGGTGACGCTGACGTCCGACGGCACCGAGGTCGGCACCGCCTACACCGACGACTCCGGCGCCTTCACCGCGCCGGTCGAATTCACCCGCATCGAGGCCGGGCGGCACACCGTGATCGCCGAGTGCGGCGTGCGGCTGACCGGCGCCGTCGACCAGGTGGTGACCCGCTCCTCCAGCGGACAGACCGGCACGCTGATCGTCCTGGTGTTCTTCGTCCTCGCGAGCATCACGGTGATCCGCTTCCGATGACTCCCGGTTGACATGCACCCTCCCGGCTGCCTATCGTCAAAAGGCAGCCGGGAGGCTGCATATCGACGGGAAGGCGCGATGGACGAGGTCTTCAAGGCGCTGGCCGACCCCAGCCGCCGTCAGCTGCTGGACGTGCTCAACGAGCGCAACGGCCAGACCCTGCGCGAGCTGTGCGCGGGGCTGGACATGGCCCGCCAGTCGGTGAGCAAGCACCTGGCCGTGCTCGAAGCGGCCGGGCTGATCACGACCACCTGGCGCGGCCGGGAGAAGCTGCACCACCTCGACGCAGGCCCGATCAACGCGATCGCCGAGCGCTGGATGACCCGCTACGACCGGCGGCGGGCCGGCGCGCTGGCCGATCTGAAACGAGCACTGGAGTCCGCACCGATGAACGATTTCGCGTACACCACCTACATCAACACGACACCGGAGAAACTCTGGCAAGCGCTTACCGACCCGGCGTTCACGAGCCGGTATTGGGGTGTCTCCTTCGAAACCGACTGGAAACCGGGCTCGCCGATGACGTGGGGCGAACGCGGCGCGAAAACGGGCGATCCCGAACAGGTCGTCCTCGAATCGGAACCCCATCGCCGACTTTCCTACACCTGGCACACATTCACGGCGGATTGGGCGAAAGCGAACGGCGTCGACGAGGAAACGCTCGCGAAACTGCAGCAGGAGAGCCGAAGCAAAGTGACGTTCACCATCGAGCCGCACGGGGAAATGGTGAAGCTGACCGTGCTCCACGACGGTTTCGACCCCGGCAGCACGACGCTGGAGATGTGCAGCCAGGGCTGGCCCGCCCTGCTGTCCAGCCTGAAGACGCTGCTGGAGACCGGCGCGCCCCTGCCGTGACCTGGCCAAACCGGTCGAACGTCCCGAACAAGACAGATCTGGCGCACCAGATACGTCTGAATTCTCCCTCTTTTGTGTTCGGCCGGCTGAAGTCCGGGTGAACTTCCCTCTTTCGATCGGATCCGATGCGGTTTTGCGGGCGTTAGGCTCGCATAATCCGTGACCGGTGATGGTCCGATCGAGTGACGGGAGAGTGCGCGTGCCGGGGTCAGTGCGAACCCGCTGGATCGTGGTGGCCGTGGTCGTGGCCGCCGCGGCGGGCGCCGTCGTGGCGTTCTGGCCGGACGGCGCGGCCGCCGTCGACCCCGAGATCGCCGTTTCGCGCTCGGCGTGCGGCACCGGCTGGACGGATCCGAAGCCGGGGCCGCAGACGTTCCGCCTGCACAACACCGGGTCGGTGACGGCCGAGGTCGACCTGATCGACCCGGCGACCGGGGTGATCTACGGCGAGGTCGAGGGCCTCGGCGCGGCGACGACCCGGCCGTTGCAGGTGAACCTGGGCAACGGCAGCTACGCGTTCCGCTGCCTGCCCGAGGACGCGGGCGCGATCGTCGGACCCGCCGTGCGGATCACCGGCGGCGCCGAGCGGACCGGGCCGGGCGTCGCCCCGGTGACGCACGACGACCTGCTCGGGCCGCTGAAGGCGTACCAGCAACACGTGCTGACGGGGCTCGGCGAGCTGGTGGCGAACACCGGCGCGCTGAAGAGCGCCGTCCACGGCGGCGACCGCGCGGCGAGCCAGGCGGCGTGGCTGACCGCCCACCTGACGTACGAGCGGCTGGGCGCGGCCTACGACGCGTTCGGCGACTCCGACGGCGCGCTCAACGGTACGGCCGACGGCCTGCCGGACGGCCCGGCCGACCCGGGTTTCACCGGTTTCCACCGCCTGGAGCAGGGCCTTTGGCACGGCGAGGACCTGGGCGGGCTCGCCGCCGTCGCCGACCGGCTCGACACCGATGCCCGCGCCCTGCAGACGTCCTTCGCCGACAGCCAGGTCGACGGGAACGACCTCGGGCTGCGCGCGCACGAGATCATGGAGAACACGCTGCAGTTCGAACTGACCGGCCGCACCGACTACGGCAGCGGCACGAACCTGGCCACGGCCCGCGCGAACCTCGACGGCACCCGCGCGGTCCTCGACGTGCTGCGGCCGCTGCTGACACCGAGGTACCCGGACCTGTCCAAGGTGGACAGCTGGCTCGACCGCACGCAGAAGGCACTGGACGCGGCCCACCACCCGGACGGCGGCTGGATCCGCCCGGCCGAGCTGAGCCGGGAGCAGCGGCAGAAGCTCAACGCGGACGTGAGCGAGCTGACGGAGTTGCTGGCCCCGATCGCGGCGATCGCCGAGCCGAGGAGGGTCTCGTGACCAACCTTCCCCGCCGGTCCTTCCTGCGCCGGGCCGCGATGGGCGCGGGCCTCACCGTCGCCGCCGGGGCCGGGCTGGGCGCTTCCTCCGCCACCGTCACCGACGGCAGCTCGC
This sequence comes from Amycolatopsis sp. NPDC005003, assembly GCF_053600695.1. NCBI lineage: Bacteria > Bacillati > Actinomycetota > Actinomycetes > Pseudonocardiales > Pseudonocardiaceae > Amycolatopsis > Amycolatopsis sp. NPDC005003. Next base: position 110,763 of record NZ_JBSGAI010000001.1, read on the forward strand.
CCGTGCCCTTCCACGGCCCCCACCAGGCCGCCATCCTCCGCAAACCGCCGGCCCAGACCGTCGTCGCCTCCTTCGATGCCGTCGCCGAGTCCAAGGCCGAGCTCGCCGACCTCTTCCGCGCGATCACCGAGCGGGCGCGGTTCCTCACCTCCGGCGGGGCGCCCGCCGCGCTCGGGATCACCGCGCCGCCCGCCGACTCCGGCGTTCTCGGGCCCGTCGTGCCCGGCAGCGACCTCGGCGTCATCCTCGGCGTGGGCGCGAGCCTCTTCGACGACCGGTACGGGCTCGCGAACCTCAAGCCCGCCAAGCTGAAGCCGATGACGACGTTCCCGAACGACGCTCTCGACCCGGCCCAGTGCCACGGCGACCTCAGCCTGACCCTGTCGGCGAACGACACCGACACCGTCCTGCACGCGCTGCGGGACATCGCGCGCGCCACCCGTGGCGGCATGCAGCTGCGGTGGAAGCTCAACGGCTTCAGCTCACCGCCGCGCCCGGACGGCGCGCCGCGCAACCTGATGGGCTTCAAGGACGGCACCGCCAACCCCACCGGCTCCGAAGTAGACAGTCTGGTGTGGACGACGGGCGAGCCGGCCTGGGCCGCAGGCGGCAGCTACCAGGTCGTCCGGCTGATCCGGATGCTCGTCGAGTTCTGGGACCGGGTTTCCCTGGCCGAGCAGGAGAACATGTTCGGCCGCCGCCGCGACACCGGCGCCCCGCTCGACGGCACGCAGGAGACCGACGTCCCCCGGTACGCCGACGACCCCGTCGGCACCGTCATCCCGCTGACCAGCCACATCCGGAAGGCGAACCCGCGCACGCCGGAGACCGACGCCAGCCGGATCCTGCGCCGCGCGGTGAACTACGACCGCGGCATCGACAGCAACGGCAACCTCGACATGGGCCTGCTGTTCGTCTGCTACCAGCAGGACCTGGAACGCCAGTTCGAGGCCGTCCAGACGCGCCTGGCCGACGAACCACTGACCGACTACATCTCCCCGTTCGGCGGCGGCTACTTCTTCGCGCTGCCGGGCGTCACCGGCCCGGACGACCACTTCGGGCGCGCCCTGCTCGCGTGAGCGATCCCCACCACGAAAGGAACTCCACTGTGGACAGAAAGACCCGGCGGCGACGTCGCGGCCTGCTCGGCGCCGGCGCCCTCGCCTCGGTGGCCGCGCTGGCCGTCGTCACCGGCTCCGCGGCGACCACCGCGGACGCCCAGCCGCTGAACCTGTTCCCCGCCCACTGGATCCCGACGTCGACGCCGATCAAGCACGTCGTCGTCATCTTCGGCGAGAACATCTCGTTCGACCACTACTTCGGCACGTACCCGGACGCGGCCAACACCGACGGCACCCCGTTCACCGCCGCGCACGGCACCCCGAAGGTCAACGGCCTGGACCACCAGCTGCTGACCGACAACCCGAACGCCTACAACCCGAAGCGGCTCACCCCCCAGCAGGCACTGACCTGCGATCAGAACCACAACTACGGCGCCGAGCAGGCCGCCTTCAACGGCGGCAAGATGGACAAGTTCGTCGAGAAGACCGAGACCGACAAGTGCACCGGCCAGCCGATCCTGTTCGGCGAGCCCGGCCTGGTGATGGACTACTACGACGGCAACACCGTCACCGGCATGTGGAACTACGCCCAGCACTACGCCCTGAACGACAACTCGTTCAACACGGTGTTCGGCCCGTCCAGCCCCGGCGCGATCGACCTGATCTCGGGCAACACCCACGGTGTGCAGGCCGTCGACCCGGTGACGCACGAGCCGGTCAGCGACGCCTACGCCGTGCAGTCGCCGGACTCCGGCGGCATCGGCACGATGATCAACGACCCGGACCCGGCGTGGGACGACTGCTCGGGCAAGAACCACACGAGCAAGGACAACCTGGCCACGATGCACGGCCGCAACATCGGTGACCTGCTCAACCAGCGCCGCGTGACGTGGGGCTGGTTCCAGGGCGGCTTCCGCCCGACCGGCTCGGCCAACGGCTACGCGGTGTGCGGCCAGACCCACCAGAACATCGGCGGCAACGCGGTCGTCGACTACAGCCCGCACCACGAGCCGTTCCAGTACTACCCGTCGACGGCGAACCCGAAGCACCTCCCGCCGTCGTCGGTGCAGGCGATCGGCCAGACCGACCGCGCGAACCACCAGTACGACATCGCGGACTTCAACGACGCGCTCCAGGCCGGCTCGATGCCCGCGGTCAGCTTCCTGAAGGCGCCGGAGTACCAGGACGGCCACGCGGGTTACTCGGACCCGCTGGACGAGCAGCAGTTCGTCGTCAGCGAAATCAACCGGATCCAGCAGTCCCCGGACTGGAAGTCCACGGCGATCGTGCTGGCGTACGACGACTCGGACGGCTGGTACGACCACCAGAAGTCCCCGATCCTCAACGGCTCGCACGACGCTTCGCAGGACCAGCCGGTGTGCACGGCCAAGGCGACGACGGTGGGCACGTACGCGGACCGCTGCGGCTACGGCCCGCGCCTGCCGCTGCTGGTGGTTTCGCCGTTCAGCAAGGTGAACCACGTCGACCACACGCTGACGGACCAGACGTCGGTGCTGAAGTTCATCGAGGACAACTGGTTCACCGGCCGGATCGGTGACTCCTCGTTCGACACGCGCGCCAATTCGCTCAACGGGATGTTCGACTTCTGGTGGCCGAAGGCCCGCAAGGTCACCCTCGACCCGAAGACCGGAGCCGTCGTCCACAGCTGAGGCAGTGCGGCGGGCCCGGCACGGTCCGGGCCCGTCCGCACGCTCTCCGGCCTCAGGAAGCCGGCAGTTGGTCCAGCTCGCGCAACGCCGCCCGCACCTTGTCGGCGGTCTTGGCTGCTTCGGGCCCCGCGCCGATCAGGTCGGCCAGGAGCTCCTGGTATTCGGCGGCCGCGGCACCGGGAGCCGGCCCCAGTTTCGCCCGGCACATGATGATGCGCCGCCGCGTCCGCAGGATCTCCAGGTGCTTGGCGTCTTCGAAGGTGGCCCGCTCCGCCGCGTGACACGCCTCCAGTACGACCAGTGCTTCCTCGAAGCGCTCCTGGTCCATCAGGAAGAGCGCCAGGTGCCAGGACATCGACCGGCTCGCGAAGTCCTCGGGCACCCGGCGTTCGCGGCAGATCCCGACCAGTTCACGTAGCTCGTCTTCGGCGCGGTCGACGTCACCGAGCTTGCCGCGCAGCCGGGCGATGCGCCGCCGGAGCTGCAGCACGGCATCCGCGAACGGCCCGAACTCGCCGCGGTACCCCGCCAGCAGGCCTTCGTACCGCCGCAGTCCTTCCTCGTCGGAGATCGCCCCGAGTTCCAGCAGGAGAGTCACCACACGTCGGTCGGCGTACAGTTCGCTGTTCGCCTTGCGCTTCGGGAGAGCCGACAGCAGGTCACGGTACTCACGGCACTTGGCGAGCGCTTCCGCCGGCCGGTCCAGATCTTCCAGAAGCAGCGTCTGGTCCCACAACAACTGGCGCAACGAATTCGCGTCGGCCGTTTCCTCTTCGCGGTAGCGGGCTTCGAGTTCGCCGAGACAGCGGACGGCCGCCTCGGGATCGCCGAAGCGCTTGCGCGCGCCGGCGACCACCAGCCGCCGGTACTCGGTTTCGCGCGACGTGGCCTTGTCTCCCCACGGCAGCGCGGAAAACTCGGCCAACGCCGGTTCGATATCGGTTTGGCCCAGCTGGACCCGTAACCTGATGATCTTCGCCCGGGTTTGGAGCAGGCTGAGGTGGTCTTCGGGAAGCACCTGCACTTCGGCGCGAAGGCAGTTGCGGTAACCGGCGAGAGCCGCCTCGGGACGGTTCACCAGCTCCAGGCAACGCGCGTGCTGCCAGAGATCACTCCGGGTGAGCCGGTGCACCGGCCCGAGCACACGTTCGCTTTTCTCGACGGCGATCCGCGCTTCCCGCTCCGCCTCGACGTCCCGGTCGAGATCCGACAACAGGGAAGCGAGCGTCCGGTGAACCCGAGGCTCCCACTCGGGGTCGGCGACGGTCCCGTCGGCGATCTCCGCCAGCAGCGTGCGGAAGCCGTGCTCGGCTTCGTCCCACCGCTTGGTGTTCCGCTGCAGGACGGCGTGATCGAAGCGCAGGGCGAACCCGAAGTCGTCGACATCGGCACGACCTCCGGACGACGCCACGGCTTCCGCGTGCATCCCGAGGGCTTCTCCCGTCCGGTCCTGTTCGATCAGATTCTTGGCGAGTGATCGCAGCGTTTCGCGGTAGCGGTAGGTGTGCTGCAGTTCCGAGGCCTGGAGCCGGGCGAGGATCTCCCGGTATTCGCGCTCCGCTTCGGGGAGACGCCCCAGCAAACCCAGCACATGGGCGACCTCGACCCGGGCGGCCAGCGGCGTGGCCCGGCGGTCGTACCCCTGGAGCACCTGCTCCAGGGCGACGTCTGTCGCGCCGCGCCGGATCTGCGCCCGTGCCAGCCTGGCCGACCACATGATCGTGTAGTGATCGGTTTCGCCGAGCAGCCGCCGGCAGTCGTCCACCACCGCACGCAGCAGTTCCTCGGCTTCGTCCGCTCGCCCGAGGCCGAAGAGGATCGCGACGACTTCGCCCTGCGACACGAGGGTGTAGGGATCCGCCGGACCCAGCAACACGGATCGCCGGGCCGCCACCCGGCGCATCTCCCGAAGCCCGAGCAACTTGTCCCGGCCATCCGAAAGCACCTGCGCCAGCTGGTGATCCGTGATGAGGGTGTCGGGATCGTCCGGACCGAGCACTTCCACCTGCCGCGCCAGGATGTCCGAGTACTCCCGCAGCTTCAGATCGTTCGAGGCCGATCCGCTGAGCAGGGCGCGATGGCGTGCCGCGAGCCGGACCGGGTGGTTCTCCGGCAGTACGCGTGCCCGCTTCAGAACGAGCTCGCAGTAGGCGGTGTCGCCGTCGAAGGTGCTGGAAAAGGACATGTACGCATACCCGCGGATCCCGGCCCGCAGGACCTCGACGAGCAGGTCCTCCTCCGTGTCGGGCACGGCGGCCACCAGCGCGGCCACGTGCGGCAGGATCAGCCGCCACCAGCTCCAGTTCACCGGTGCCTCGGGAGCGGGCTCGGCCGCCGCGGTGATCAGCCGCGCCGCCGCGCGCCACGTGCTCCGCTGCTCCGCCGACGGCAGTTCACAGAGCCGGCTCCGGGTCGCTTCCAGCACCAGCCGATGCCCGACCACGCAACTGGTGGCGACGAAGTCCGTTTCCGCTCCCTGGCTCCGCGGCACCGTGAGCAGCTCGAGGTCCACGAGGGCCTCCAGCGCCCGGTCGAGGTCGTCCACCGACGGCGCGCCCGGACCGTCCTGGACCAGCAGTTCAGCGGGCAGCGGCGCCGGCGCCAAGCAGGAGATCAACCGCATCAGGGGACGCGCCTGCGCGATTCCCTGGCTCTCGAGAAGGTCGAAACTCATTTCCCAGGTGCGGCCGACCAGTCCCCGGTGCAGGCGTTCGAGCCGGTCGCTTTCGTTCAGCCGCGGCAGGCCTTCGTCGAGCAGGTCCGTGCCGATGTCGCCGAGTGCCTGGCGGTAGGCGGCGAACGTGGCGATCCGCGCGGGCCGGCGCAGCAGGCCCGCCCCGCGGGCGGTGCGGCCGAGGTAGCTCCCCGCCGAGCGCAGCGCGAGCGGCAGGCCGCCGAGCCGCTCGGCGAGGGCCGTCGCCTGCGCCTGGTCGCCGGCGTGACCAGCGAGATCGACGAGGACGTCGGCGGCATCCTTGTCGGCCAGCACACCGATCTGGTGCCGCTCGGCCTGGCTGCCCCAGACGTCGGGGCTGCCCACTCTGGACGTCAGCAGCGTGGTCCCGGACCGGCTCGGCCGGACCCAGCCGGTGCCGTCACCGGGACTCGCCCCGGGAGCGGCCAGGATCTCGGGATCGTCCGCGTTGTCGACCACCAGCAGCCACGGCCGGCTCGCGGCATCGAGGTGGCGCCACAGCAGGTCGATCACGCTGGCCTGTCCGGTCCAGGCCTGCTCGAGCTCGTCGGCCGAGACACCCAGTTCGCGGGCGATCTCCCGCATGCCCGCCGTGAACCCGCCTCGTTCGGCGGCCGACACCCAGTACACCGGGCAGCCGGACTCCTGGGCCAGCCGGGCGGTCTCCAGCGCGATGGTCGTCTTGCCGCAGCCACCCAGGCCGTGCAGGACCTGCAGCATCGGCTTCGGCTCGGCCAGCAGGCCGGTCAGGTGGGAGAGCACCGCTTCCCGGCCCCGTACCCGGGCGGGGAGGTTGCCCGTGGGCGGTCTGATCGAGAACAACCCGGGCTGCCGCGGGATGACGGCGTCGCGCTCCAGGTCGGGTTCGTCACCGGCCGAAGAGCCGTCCAATGCCTGTTCGGCGTCCTTCGCGGCTTCCCACACCTTGCGCCACTGGACATCGGGCGTGACACCGCAGGTCTGCAGCAGGAACTGCGTCGTGCGCCAGGACGGGACGCTCTTTCCGCTCAGTGCGTTGGACACGGTCGACGCGGCCAGCTGGGCGTCTTCGGCAAGCACCCGCAGCACCGTGTAGTCGGCATCGGCCATGGCGCGGCGCAGTCCGTGCGCGAGCTCCCGCATCGCCGGCGGGGCGTTCCCGTCCACCGGATCGAGTCTGTTGCCCTTCACCGATCCCTCCCCCACGTGTTCACCGTCGAACGCCGAACGAACACCGGACACGCTCGTGAGCGCGCCGCGTTCGGCGAACGTTCGGCGACCGCCCCGAACAGTGCCACCCGCCCGTACTCCGGATACATCGCAACCCGGAGGAAGGATGTGACCGGCATGGGAATCCGTGACCACCTCGAGATCGCGGTGCAGGTGCTCACCTGCCTGGACGTCGCCGTGCAGCTCGGCTCGGCGAGCGCCAGGCTGTGGCGGGCGCGCCGCCGGAAACGGGCTCGACGGCGGCGCTGAAGGCGGGACCGGCCGGTGGCCCGCGGGCCACGGGCCGGTCCACGTTCACCGCGCGTCGGGCACCGGGTCGAGGTCCCAGGTCAGGGTGACCACCGTGCCCGCATCGCCGGACGAGATGTCCGCGCGGTCGGCGCTCGCGCGCAGCAGCAGCAAACCCCGGCCCCGCAGCGAAACCGGGCGGGTGTCCGGGACCGGGGTCCGCCACTGGCCGTGGTCGGTGATCACCACCTCGAGCCGGCCGGGGGTCACCGAGGCGTCGACGTCCACGAGCCCGTCGCCCGAAGCGCCGTAGGCGTGGTCGGCGACGTTCGCCAGCGCCTCGTAGCTGGCCAGCACGATGTCGCCGGCCCGGTCTTCGTCGACGCCGGCCGCCAGCACCCACGCCATCAGGTCGTGGCGCAGGCTGCGGAGGGCGCCGGGGGCCGCGGGAACGCCGTGGCAGCGGAACGGTGCCGGCCTCATGCGAGTGCTTCGTCGACGGTCGGGTGGACGCCGATCCACGTGTCGAGCCCGGTCGTCTTCAGCGGGCCCGCTGTCACCGGGGAATCGCTCACCACGCACAACGCGCGCTCGGCCAGCCTGCGGTGGGCCGCCGCGAGCACCTGCAGCCCCGCCGAGCAGAAGAACGTCACCTCGCGCAGATCGACCACCAGCTTCTCCGGCCCGCGGGCCAGCACCACGTCGACGACTTCCCCGAACTCCGGCGCGCTGACCAGGTCGATCTCCCCCGCCACGGCCAGCACCGCGGCCCGGCCCCGCCAATCGAGCGTCACCGCCAGTTCGGTGGCGGGCAGATCCGGCGTCGAAGGGGTCACGGCCACCCATCGTGCCGCACTCCCCGCCAAACGGCTACCGGTGCGGGAGCTTCACCACGGTGACCCAGAAGTCGTCGATCTTCCGGACCACTTCGACGAACTTCTCGAAGTCGACCGGCTTGGTGACGTAGGCGTTGGCGTGCAGCTCGTAGCTGCGCAGGATGTCTTCCTCCGCTTCCGACGTGGTCAGCACGACCACCGGGATCGTCCGCAGCTCCGGGTCCCGCTTGATCTCGCCGAGCAGCTCCCGGCCGTCCTTGCGGGGCAGGTTGAGGTCGAGCAGGATCAGCCCCGGCCGCGGCGCGGTCCCGAACGGCCCTTCGCGCTTGAGGAACCGCAGCGCTTCGACGCCGTCCTCCGCCACGTGCAGCGGGTTGCGGATCTTGTGGTGCGCGAACGCTTCCCGGGTCATCAGCACGTCACCGGGGTCGTCCTCGACGAGCAGGATGTCGATCGGGGTCGGCGCCTGTGTCATGCGGTCCCCTCCTCCTCGCGGGCCGGAGCTTCGAGAGCGGGCTCCTCGCGGGCCGGCAGGGTGAAGCGGAACGTGGTGTCCGCGGCCTCGGTGTCGAGCCAGATCCGGCCGCCGTGATACTCGACGATCCGGCGGCACAGGGCCAGGCCGATCCCGGTGCCCGGGTACGCGGACCGCGTGTGCAGCCGCTGGAAGAGCGCGAACACGCGTTCGGCGTACTCCGCGTCGATACCGATCCCGTTGTCCACCACGGAGAACACCCAGTCGCCGCCGTCGCGTTCGGCGGTGACCCGGACCTCCGGCGGTGTCTCGCCCTTGAACTTCAGCGCGTTGCCGATGAGGTTCTGGAACACCGCCGTCATCAGCGCCGGCTCGACGCGCACCTCGGGCAGGTCGCCGCGGCTGACCTTGCCGCCGCTCAGCGAGAGGGCGACCTCCAGGTTCGCGATCGCGTCGTCCACCAGCGCGCCGGCGTCGGCCACGACGTGCTCGCCCGGCTTCCGGCCGACCCGCGAGAAGGCCAGCAGGTCGTTGATCAGCACCTGCATCCGCTTCGCGCCGTCGACGGCGTACTCGATGTACTGCTCGCCGCGCTCGTCGAGCAGGCCCTGGTACCGCCGCTGGAGGAGCTGGCAGAAGCTGGCCACCTTCCGCAGCGGCTCCTGCAGGTCGTGCGAAGCGACGTAGGCGAACTGCTCCAGGTCGGCGTTGGACCGCTCCAGCTCCCGCGTGCGCCGGTCCAGCAGGGCGTTGGACCGCTCGGCCTCCTGCGTGCGCCGGTCCAGCAGGGCGTGTGCCTGCTCCAGCTCGGCGACCTCGTCGAGGATGCGCTGCCGCATCGCCTCGACGTCGGCGCCGAGCTGGGCGATCTCGCGGGGCCCGGTCCCGTGCACGGGGCTGTGGATGTCGGCGTCGGCGACCCGGCGGACCGCGCCGGCCAGCCGCAGGATCGGCCGGGTGACGACCTGCCGGAGGCCCAGGAAGAGCATCGCGAACAACACCAGGACGAGCACGGCGACGACGACGAACATCGCGTTCAGGAAGCGCGCCGCCGCGTCCAGGTCGGCGCGGCCGGTGTCGCGGATCGCGCCCAGGTGGTCGAGCTGCGCGTCGAGCGCTCTGCGCACGTCGACGAACAGCGTCCGGCCGCGCTCGACCTGGTCCGCGGTGACCGGCGGCGCGTCGGCGGCGATGGTGGGCGCGGCGGCGTCCTGCCAGGCGGTGGCCGCCCGCACCACGGCGTCGAGGTCGTCGCCGATCTGCGTGCCCGGGGCCGCGCCGAGCTGCCGCAGCTGCGCGACCGCGGCGGACTGCGCCTGCATCCCGTCGGTGTAGGGCACCAGGAAGGCGGGCTGACGGCCGAGCTGGTAGCCGCGGACGCCGCTTTCCTGGTTCAGCAAAGCCGTGGACAGCTGGGTCGCGGCCAGGCGCTGCGGGGCGATCACGTCGAGCAGGCGCGTGCGCGCCTCGGTGAGGTTGTGCAGCGCGACGCCGGCGGCGATCAGGGCGGCGACCAGCAGCACGGTCTCGACGGCGGCGAGCAGCGCCAGGCGGCGGCGGATGGGCCAGCCGCGTGCGTCAACGCTCATCGGCGGCGTCTCCCGGGTCGTGGCTGAGCAGGGCGAGGGCGACGTCGTCGTCGAGGGGGCCGGAGTTGAGCCGTTCGGCGCGGGCGATCAGCTCGTCGAGCAGGGCGTGGCCGGTCAGCTCGGTGCCGCGCTCGATGTCCAGTACCAGTGCGGCCATCCGCTCGTGGCCCAGCCGTTCGGGTCCGGCGCCGACCCGGCCCTCGAACACGCCGTCGGTGTAGAGCAGCAGCGACCACCCCGGCTCCAGCGGCACTTCCAGCGCGTCCCACTTGGCGCCCTCGACGACGCCGAGCGGGACGCCCAGGCGCTCGCCGGAGAGCAGGTGACCGTCGCCGGGGGTGAGCAGCAGCGGTGGCAGGTGCCCGGCGAGCGACAGGCGCAGGGATCTTCGGTCCGGCGCGACGACGACCATGCAGACGGTGGCGAACAGCGGCTCGATCCGCTCGTGCACCAGCACCCGCTCGACCATGCTCAGCACGTCGGGCATCGGCAGGCCGGCCATCACCAGCGAGCGCCATGCGATCCGCAACGCGACGCCGAGCGCGGCTTCGTCCGGGCCGTGGCCGCAGACGTCGCCGATCATCATGTGGACCGTGCCGTCGTCGAGCTCGATCGCGTCGTAGAAGTCGCCGCCGAGCAGGGAACCGTTGCGGCCGGGCCGGTAGCGGGCGGCCAGGTCGAGGTGCGGGTCGCGCAGCAGCGGGCTGGGCAGCAGGCCGCGTTCGAGGCGCGCGTTCTCGCGCGCGAGCAGCTGCTGCTGGAGGAACTGCTGCTCGACCTGCTCGGCGCGCTTGCGTTCGCGGGCGAAGCGCAGGGCCTTCACCAGCAGCGGGCCGTCGACCTGGTCCTTGACGAGGTAGTCCTGCGCGCCGGCGGCGACCGCGGCGACGCCGGTGGCCTGGTCGTGCTGCCCGGTCAGGACGACCACCGCGACACCCGGCGCGTGCTGCCCGAGCTTGGTCAGCCCGCTGAGGCCCATCGCGTCGGGCAGCTGGAGGTCGAGCACGACGCAGTCGGCGGTGAGCGGGCCGCTCAGCGCGGCGGCCAGGGTTTCGACACGTTCGAGTGAATACGGCACGTCCGTATCCGCCAGCATTTCCTCGACCAGCAGCGCGTCGCCGTCGTCGTCCTCGATCAGCAGCACCCGCAGGCGCGTGCGGGGATCCCACGATGCGTCGAGCGCGGCGGTCACCGGCGTCTCCCGTTCGGCTGCTCTTGAGCCAGCACATCCAGACGATCAACCCTAGCGGCACCGGCGGCGGCGAAACCGGTCCCATCGGGGTAGCGTTTTATAGCACCCCGATGTGACACCGGGTCGATAACGGTTCGGCCGCCGACCGTGCCGGGGCCGGGCGGATCGCGCCTACGCTGCGCGGATGGCCCAGTCCGCGGCGCTCGCCTGGTGGGGTGCGACGGCGTGCTGGTTCCTCGGGACGCTCGCCGGCCGCCTGACCGGCCGCCACACCGAACTCACCGGAGCCGTCCCGCTGCCGGTCGCCGTGCTGGTGTTCGCCGGCTGCGCCGGGCTCTTCGCGCTGCTCGTCCACGCCGCCCACCGCGGCCGGACGGGCGCCCGGCCGGCGCTCGCGGTCGTCGGTGGGCTCGGCGTGGTGAACCTCGCGGTGCAGCTCGTCGGGGACGTCGCCGCGCGCGACTTCGTGCACGGCGGGTGGTTCCTGGCCGCGCTGGTGCTCTCGGTGGCCGGGCTCCGGCTGATGTTCCGGTCCGGCTGAGCCGTCAGAAGAGCGGCCGTCCGCTGTTCTTCGCGGTGACGTAGGCCTGCCAGTCCCGGGTGACCTGGTCGGCGTAGCTCGTCGCGAAGGCCCGTGTCTCGGCCTGCAACCCGGAGACCGACGTGATCGCGCCGTCGATCGCCGCGTCCGCCGAGTAGGCGAGCCCGGTGCCGGGGATGTCCTGGTCGGCACGGGCGTGCGCGGCGGCCAGCAGGCGTCCGACGTCGCGGACGGTGTCGTCCCAGATGGCCGACGTCGTCAGGTCCCCGATCTTCAGGTCCTCGGCGAACGGCGACTTCTCCTTCACCAGCACCGGGGTGGTCCCGACGCTCGCCCAGCCGGCCAGCGGGTCCGACTGGTTGACCAGCCAGCGCAGGGCCGAGGCCGGACGCTGCCCGCCGGTGAGCGTGGTGGCGGCCGGCGCGAGCGGCTTCGGCGCCGGGTCGACCTCCTGCTTGAGCTCGAGGATCCGGTCGTCCGACGCCGCGGGCGTTTCGCCCTCGACGAGCACGTACCAGCGGAAGCGGCCGAGGCTGCCGGTGCCCGCGCCGGTCCGCCGCCGCACGTCCTTCACGGCGGCTTCGGCGGCCTTCAGCGGCTTGCCCGCGGTGGTGCGGTACGCCGCGATCGCGTCGACGAGCTGGGTGCGGGTCGCCGCGGACACCGTCTGCAGCTGCGGATCGCTCTTGAAGTGGCCGCCGGTGGTCCACTTCGCGAGCAGGTCGGCCCGCTTGTCCCCCGCGGCTTCGTCGATCAGGTCCCCGACGAGGCCGGAGGTGTTGCCCGACGTCAGCCGCCAGCTCGCCTCGTCGTCGGTGCCGTGGAACTTCGCGATCCACTGCGCGTACTCGGCGACGAACGTGTCGACGTCGGCCGCGATCCGGGTCGCGCTGCGGCCGCCGGCCCGGCCGGCGAGAACGATCGACACGGCTTCGCGGCGCAGCTCCCACGTCCACGACCCGCGCCAGGCGTCGTCGGTGTCGGTGAGCGCGAACTGCGCTTCGTCGTCGGCTCCGCGGTCGGCGCCGGTGTTCTCCAGGTGCGCGTCACCGGTCAGCCACACGTCACCGCCCGCGGTGGCGTACTGCGACGGCGGCAGTTCGCCCAGGTCGCGGTAGTAGAGCGGCGAAGTGCCGCGGAAGAACGTCCACGCGCTCGACGCCAGCGCCTGCGTCCGCAGCGTCAGCTCGTCGTCGGTCGCGCCGCCGTTGAGGACGTGCAACGCGTGGTCCCGGTCGTAGATGATCGAAACCGGGTCCCGGCTCAGGCCGGCCGCCTCCCCGGGCGCGGCGGTGGCGAGCAGTGCGGCAACGACCAGGATCCCCACAGCGGTTCGGCGCATTCCCCCACGTATACCCGTGGAAGGTGAGCGGCGGTCAGCGTGCGGTCAACGTCAGGGCGAACGTGTTCCCGGGCCCCTGGACCAGCGAACTCAGGTACCCGGTGAAGGCACCGCAGCCGGTCAGCGGCGGGATCGTGTACGTGCCGGTGACCGGGCCGCCGGTCGCCAGGGCGAAGCCGTCGCCGGTGCGCAGGTCGACCGGGACGGCCGCGCTCGCCCGGCAGCCCGCGTCGGCGACCGGCAGCCCGAAGAGCGTCACCTGTGGCAGGGCCAGCGCGAACGCCGAGTGCGCGACGAAGCCGGCACCGGTGAGCTCGCCGGTCTGCGGGCCGTCCGGGGTGAACTGCAGGTCCGCGCGACCGGGGACGAACCCGAAGGCCTTGAAGTCCGCGCTGGTCCGGTCGAACGCCGTCGCGAACTCCGGGCCGGCCGCGAGTGTGCCGGTGAGCGGCGAGGTCGCGGCCGGTGTCTTCAGTGCCGTCGACCCCGCCACGGCGTAGCGGTGCTGGGTCTGCGCACTGCCGAGGTCGAAGCTCAGCAGCACCGGGTCCTGGCCGGGGTCGAGCGTGCAGTCCGAGGTGAACGAGCCGAGCCCGGTGTACGAGCCGTCCGCCTTCTTCGGCGTCAGCCGGGTGCTGAAGTCCCCGATGGCGACTGTCGTTTTGCCCGCGTTCGGCAGCCGCACCGGCGGCACCGAGCCGGACGCCCGCGTGGTGAACGGCCCCGACGGCGGCACCGCGGTCTTCGCCACCGTGAGAGGCAGGGCGAGCGGCAGCGTCAGCGGGCCGTTGGTCAGCGTCACCCCTGCGGACGCCGTCCCTTCGATGCTCGCCGCGCCGACCAGGGCCAGGCCGCGGGCGGACTTGTCCGGCACGGTCACCGACACCGCGAGGTCGCCCGTCGTGAACGTGCCGCCCGGCGCGGACGGCACCTCGAACGACGCCTTGACCTCGACGTCCAGCTTCTGCAGCCCGATCAACGGGAACGGGCACGTGAAACCCAGCTCCCGGTCGACCGGGGTCGACGCCGAAGCGGGCGCGGCGACGGCCAGCGTGAGCACGCAGGCGGCGAGCAACGACCGGGCGATCCGCACGGGCATCCCTTTCTCGGACGTGGCACCGGCCCCCGCCGCGGCGCGGCGGGGGCCGGCAGTTCGGTTCACTTCTTGGTGAGGTTCAGGTCCAGCGAGTTGCCGTCGCTCTTGGCGAAGGCGCTGATGATGTCGTTGAACGAACCGCAGTTCTGCAACGCGGACAGCGAGTACGTGCCCGCCAGCTTGCCGCCCTTGAGCAGGTCGAAGCCGGGACCGGTGGTCATCTCGCTGGTCGACGGGCTGACCGTGCCGCACTTCGGGTCGGTGCTGATCGGGATGCCGAACAGGTTGACCGTGGTGAGGAACGTGTCGAACTTGATGTGCGCCTTGAAGCCGGTGCCCACCAGCTCACCGGTCTGCGGGCCGTTCTGCACGACCTTGACGTCCGAGCTGCCCTGCAGGAAGCCGAACAGCTTGAAGTCGGTGTGCGTCGGGTTCAGCTGCAGGGTGCCGGTGAACGTCTTGGCCGCCAGGTTGACGTCGGCGTCGAACGAGCCGCTGATCGGCGCGGTGCTGCCGAGCGACTTCAGCGCGGTCTGCCCGGTGATGCCGAAGGAGTACTTGATGCCCCCGCCCGGCGGGGTGGTGGGCGGGGTCGTCACCGGCGGCGTGGTCGTCGGCGGCGTGGTGACCGGCGGGGTCGTGGCAGGCGGGGTCGTGGTCCCGCCACCGCCGTTGATGGTGATCGTGGCGAGGGTGTTGTTCTGCCCGCTGTCCTGCGTGCAGGGCGCGTCGATCGTGCCGTCCGGCGTGATGCCGGTGACCGAGCCGTCGGCCTTGCGCGGGGTGACCTTGAGGTTCAGGTCGCCCACGGTGATCTTCGCCTGGCCGGCCTGGGTGAACGTCAGCGACGGCGTCTTGCCGGCGGCGTTGATGGTCATCTCGCCCGAAGCCGGGATGTTCGTCTTGTCCAGCGTGATCGGCACGCTGACCGGCAGGTTGAGGCTCGGCGCGGCGACGGTCGCGCTCGCGGTCGCGGTGCCTTCCAGGGTGGTGGCGCCGATCAGGCTGAGGCCGCTGACGGTGTCCGCGTTGATGGTGGACACGGCTTTGATGTCGAACGCGCCGGTCGGCTGGCCGGTGTTCACCGTGGTCGGCAGGTCGGTGTTGATCACCACCTTCAGCGACTGCGACCCCACCAGCGGGAAGGTGCAGTGGTAGTTCAGCGTCAGCGAGATCGGGTCGGCGGCGCTGGCCTGCGCCCCGACGACGAGCGCGGTGGCGATGAGCCCGGCCGCACCCGCGGCCGCGGCGGCCGCGACCGTCTTCTTCTTGCCTCTTGGGTGACTCACGATGGTCCTTCCGTGTATCAACAGTGATACGAAACGGCTCGCTATTCGAGAATCGCGACCTGACGTAAGCTAACGAGCACGACTGGCGGCAATCAAGGACTTTCGGCAAAAACCCCACACGGGCACCGCAAATTGTCACACCGGCACGCCACCCGGCTCGGGTTCCTAGCAGGCCGCGGAAGGTTTTCCCAGTACAGAAGCCCCGGCGAAGCGCTGACGCGCGTGACAAAATCGCGCCACGCAATGTTGACGCAGGTGCCAACCGGCCATTCTCTTCTTGCTCGCGCACAACCGCGCCGCGTAGCTTCGAAACCCATGAAAAGAATGCACAGCGGCGTGCTCGCAATGGCGGCGGCCGCCCTTCTGTCGTACGCCGCGTGCACTGCGTGCGCTTCGGACACCCCGCCCGACCCGGGACGGCACGCCGATCCCGCGGCGCTCGCCTGGGTCGACAAGGTGTGCACCGGCGTGGCCGCGGGCTCGGCGAAGCTCTCCCAGCCGCCCGCCGTCGACGACGCCGACCCGGCGAAAACCCGGGACGCCATGGTGGACTTCCTGGGCCGCCTCGGTTCCGCGCTCGAGGACATGGCAGGCGGCCTGCGCACGGCCGGTGTTCCGCCCGTCCCGGATGGACAGTCTGCTGTGGACAAAGCGGCGGGCAACCTGACCGAGACGCGGAACAAGCTGGCGGAGACGAAGACCCGGATGGAACGGGCGAAGGTGACCGATCAGCCCAGCCTGCGCCAGGTCATCTCCGAGGCCGACTCGACCATGGGGCAGCTGGCCGACCCCGAAGGCCCGATCAAGGACCTCAAGGCGAACCCCGAGCTGGACCTGGCCTTCAGCGAGTCCGCGACCTGCAAGCGCGTCTACGGGACCGGCGCGTGACCGCCCGCCGCGTGTTCGCCACGCTGGTGGCACTGGTCCTGACCACGGCTTTCGCGCCCGCGGCCGCCGCCGAACCCGCCCCTCCCGGCGACGCCTTCTACGTGCCACCGTCCCCGCTGCCGGCGGGCAAGCCGGGTGACGTGCTGCGGTGGCGGCCGTCGAAGGCGGGTCCGCGTTCGGCGTCGGTCGACGCGTGGCAGGTCATGTACCTGTCGACGAACGCGCTCGGGCAGCCCGACGCCGTCACCGGCACGGTGCTGGTGCCGAAGAGCGCCGACCGCGCCACGGCGCCGATCGTCGCGTTCGCCCCGGGGACGCACGGGCCCGCGTTCGCCTGCACGCCGTCGGCGATGATCGACATCGGCGCCTTCTACGAGCAGCCGGGCCTCGACGACCTGCTCGACGCGGGGTACGCGGTCGCCGTCCCCGACTACGAGGGGTACCAGCCGGAGCCGAAGACGACGTACGTCGTGGGCCGGTCCGAAGGCCCCGCGGTGATCGACGCGGTCCGCGCGGCGCAGCGGCTTCCCGCGGCCGGGCTGTCGACGTCGGCGAAGGTCGTCTTCCGCGGGTACTCGCAGGGCGGCGGCGCCGCGGCGTGGGCGGGTGAGCTGCAGCCGTCGTACGCGCCGGAACTGAACCTCGTCGGCGTCGCGGCCGGCGGGGTGCCGGCCGACCTGGTGCAGGTGACGCTGCAGCTCGACGGCAAGTTCGGCTTCGGCGTGTTCGCCTACGCGCTGCTGGGCCTCGACCAGGCGTACCCCGAGCTGCAGCTCGACTCGTTCCTCAGCGAAAACGGCCGCGCGAAGCTGGCGGCGATGAAGCAGAGCGCGTGCACGTTCGAGCTGCTCACGACGTACGCGAACCAGAAGATCGCGGACTACACGACCGGCCCGGGCTACATCAAGCCCGCGTGGGTGGCGCGGCTCAACGAGAACAAGCTCGGCGGGACCCCGCCGCGGGTGCCGGTGTTCCTCTACCACGCGACCGGCGACCAGCTGGTGCAGTTCGCGCAGGCCGACGGCCTGCACAAGACGTACTGCGCGGCCGGCGTCCAGGAGACGTGGAAGACCTACGACACCGACCACATCACGCTGGTCTACACCGGCAACGCCGACGTCCTGGCCTTCGTGAAGGACCGGATCGCCGGGAAGCCGGCGACGTCGAGCTGCTGATCAGCGGTTCCGGCCGCCGCGGGGGTGCTGCTGCCACGAGCTGATCATCGAGCTGACGTACTCGCGCCACTGGTCTTCCGGCGACAACGAAGTCGGGGTCGGCGTCGGCTCGGCCTGCGCGGGCTTGCGCCCCGCACCGGCCGGTGCGCTCGTGGTCTCGGCCGTGGTGTGCCGGACCTGCGCGGTGAGCGGCGGCGCGGAGGCGGAGGCGCTCATGGTCTCCACGGCTTCGCTGGAGCTCGGCGGCGGCACGACCGGGGCGGGCGCGCCGGGCGGCGGCACGGCCGTCCCGCCCACCTGGTGCGGCTGGAGCAGCACGACGGCGGCGAGCCCGAGCCCGACGGCCGCGCCCGCGGCGAGGACGTACGGCTTCGCGCGGCGGGTCCGGTCGGCGGGCGGCGCGTCCTGCGGGCGGGCGTCGCCTTCCGGTTCGCCGGCGGCCAGCTCGGCGTCGAGCACGGCCAGCGGATCGTGGACGGGTTCGGGCTCGGTGGCCGCGGCCTCTTCGGCGAGTTTCGCGTCGAGTTCGCCGCGGATCATCAGCGGCTTCGTCTGCGAAAGGTTCACCAGCTCGGCGACCGAGGGGAGTTCGCCCTCACCGCCTGTGCGTGCCATCGAAAACCTCCACCCGTTCGGCGTCACCCGGAGGAACCATGCCCGAGCCGCGAGAGCTGCTCCGCTTTGCCGTCGTCGGCCTGGCCGCGTACGGGGTCACCCTACTGGGCGACTACAGCCTGAAGCTCACCGTGTTCCGTGAGAAGCCGGTGACGGCCCTCGCGATCGCCACGGTCGCCTCGACGGCGTTCGCGTACCTGCTGTCCCGCCGCTGGTCGTTCGCGGGGCGGGGCGGGCTCGGCCGGGTCCGCGAGGCGACGCTGTTCTTCGCGGTCAACGCGGGCGCGGTGGCGGTGAACCTGGTGCCGGCGCTGGTGTCGCGGTACGCGCTGCACCTGTCGGTGCCGCACGTGGCCTACCTGACGCAGGAAATCGCGGACTTCGTCGCCGGGATGCTGCTGGGCACCCTGGCGGGCACGGCGTTCCGCTGGTTCGGGTACCGGCGGTGGGTGTTCCCGTCAGCGCCACCAGTTGGCGTCGCCGAGGGTGGCGAAGCCGAGCTTCTCGTAGAGCGGCCGCCCGGACCGCGAGGCGGTCAGCGTGACGGGCAGGTCGTCGAAGTGCCGTAGGACGGCGTGCATCAGCGCGCGCCCGACGCCCTTCGAGCGGTGCTCGGGCAGGGTGGTCACCCAGTAGACGCCGCCGACGCCGCCGTGGGCCATGGTGAGGCAGGCGCCCTGGGCACCTTTGCGGAAGAACGCGGTGGCCTGGCGGAGGAGTTCTTCCGGGAAGACGCTGCCGGCGCGGTACGGCTGGTACTCCTCGAGCGGAAAGCCGTGCACCACGAGGTCCTCGGCCGCTGCCAGCTCGGCGGCGGTTCCGATCCGCTCGACACCTTCGGCCGCCGGGACGGGACCCGGCTCGCGGGCCATCACGGGCAACTGCCCGGCGGTCATCCCGAGCCGGCTCAGATCGAGCACCCGGAACGGATCCTCGACGACGACCTGCCGCGTTTCCCGGCGCGCCCGGGCGAGCTCGGTCAGCTCGCCCACGGCGTCTTCGCCGGGGGCGGCGGTCCGCAGCATGATCCGGAACCGGCGCCCGTCGATGGCGGTGAAGGCGGGACGCTCGAGGACGTGGTCGCCGCGCGCCCGGGCCAGGGTGGCCCACATGGCGACAGCGTTGTCGGAGGCCTGCCGCAGGCGCTCGGTGAGCAATCCGGTCATGCCGGGCAGCTTAGAGCCGAACCGGCCCCCTGCCCCGGGCCAATCCAGCGCAAGTGGACCAGGCCATTCACCCAGCCCCCGCCAACCGACCGTCCAAGCACGCGAGTCGTCCGCCCAGGTACGCGAACCGACCCTCCAGGCACGCCAACCGCCCCCAGGTACGCGTGTCGTCCGCCCAGGTACGCGAGCCGGCCCTCAGCCGCGGTCCGGCAGCGTTCGCTCCGCCAGCAACGCCAGCTCCAGCCGCAACCGCTCGGCCGGGTCGTCCAGTTTCTCGCCGAACAGCTCGGCCAGCTTCTTGAGCCGGGCCCGGATCGTCTGCGGGTGCAGGTCGAGCAGCCTGCCCAGCTCCGGCGCGCTGCCGCGGGTCCGGACCAGCGCCAGCAGCGTCTCCGCCAGCTGCTCGCGGCGGCGTCCGGTCAACCCGGCCAGCGGCGCCAGCGTCGTCGAGGCCAGCTGGCCGACCAGGAACTCGTCCGCGAGCAGCAGCAACGTCGTCACGTGGTCGCGGCACCAGATCACCGGGCCCGGCGCGTCCAGCAACCCCCGTGCGGCCAGGTCGACCGCGCGGCGGGCGACGCGGAACGATTCCGGCGCCGCCGACGGCGGGACCAGCGGGCCGACCGCCGCCGTCCAGCCCGGGGGCAGGCCCGTCAGGCCGATCAGGTCCACGTCCGGGGCCGGGGTCAGCGCGGCAGGCGGGTCGCCGGCCGGGTCGGCAGGGACGTGCTCCGGCAGCAGGCCCGGCGGGAACTCCGGGGCACCCGGCAACGCGCGGAACGCCACCGCCGCGACCCGCTCGGGCACCGGCAGTCCCGTCGCCGCGATCAGACCGTCCACATCGTTGAACGTCTCGGCAGCCGGTGCGCGGCCGCCGAGCAACGCGCGCAGCAGGCGGCGGTGCCGTTCGCCGGTGCCGGACACGGCCGCCTCCGCGGCGCTGTACCCCTCGGCGACCGCCGCCATCGACGTCTCGACGTCGGCGAACATCCCTTCCGCGGCGCCGTACAGGACATCGGCGGACAGACCCGCTTCCCGTGCGATGTCGGCGATCCACCGCCAGGTGACCCGGCTCGACACACGCACGGCCGCCTGGACGGCTTCGCGGCTGAGGCCACTTTGGAACGCGTCGCGCCCGTGCCCGCGGAACTCGGCCAGCCGGTCGGCTTGCCACAGCGCGGGCGTGCCGACGCGGTCGACGTCCCGCTCGATCCCGCGCCGCGCCAGCTCGATCGCCCGCGCGCGGCCGGGGCCGTCGCCGAATCTCCCGGAATATTCCGGGATCTCGGCGGCGATCGCGTCGACGCAGGCCCGGGCGATCTCCGGGATCCGCGGGCGCACCGCGTCGCCGAGCTCGTGTGGCAGCCTGGACCACACAGAACTGTCCGAGGAAGCGGAACCACGCATGGGGAATTCAGTCCCTCCACTGGAATTGGCTCCTCGGAAATACTGACACGGAGCGTAGAACGCGCACCCGTCCGTGTCAAAAGGACGAGTCTGCGTCACCCTTTCCGGGAACCAGTCGTTGATTTTTCAGTGACACGTGTGTCGGATACGCTCGCCGGACACGCACTCGAAGGGGGATGGGTGGTCGAGTACCGCAGCTTTCGCTTGCTGGCTTCGCTGCCGCGCGCGCTCGGCGCGGGTCTGCGCCCGCACGTCGGGCACGCGGCGGCCTCGATGATCCAGGAGGTGCGGCGCACGGTGCCGGCCTACGGCCAGCCGCTGAAGGGCGTGTTCGGCAAGGTCCTGGTGAAGAGCGTCGAGTACGCGGTGCAGCACTGCGTCGACTCGATGGGCGAGCCCGCGCTGGGCCACGACCACTGGATCGAGTTCTACCGCGGCCGCGGCCGGATCGAGTTCACCGAAGGCCGCAACCTCGACGCGCTGCAGGACAGCGCCACGATCGGGGCCCGGGTGGCCTGGCGCGCGATGCACCCGGCGGTGGTCGCGGCGGGCGTCGACCCGGCCGTGATCTCGGTCGCCGCGGAGGCCATCTTCGCCTACGTCGACGAGCTGTGCGCCACCGCGATCGAGGGCTACCAGCAGGCGCAGGCCGAGGCCGAGGGCGCCGTCCCGGTCCGGCGGAGGCGGCTGCTGGAGCTGATCGCCGGCGCCCCGGAGGGTTCGGCGAGCAGCATCGCGGGCCTGGCGGGCGGGGCGGGCTGGCCGCTGCCGGAGACGGCGGCGATGGTGGCCCTCGAGCGCGGCCCGGACGCGGCGGACTTCCCGGCCGACCTGCTCGGCGACGGCGTCCTGGCCGACCTCGACGGCCCCGAGCCGTACCTGCTGACCCGCGACCCGGACGCCGACCTGGCCCCGCTGGCGGCCAAGCTCGACGGCTGGCGCGCGGCGGTCTCCCCGACGGTCCCGCTGGCCGACGCCCCGGCGGCCCTGCGCACGGCGCGGCGGGCCCTGCTGCTGTCCGGCCCGGACGTCCCCGGCCCGCTCATCTGGTGCCGCGACCACCTGGCGACGCTCTGGTTGCTCGCGGAGGACTTCCTCGCGGCTGAGCTGGCCCGGCAGAGCCTGGACCCGTTCGCGTCGCTGAGCGAGAAGCAGCGGGACAGGCTGAGCGAGACGCTGCTGGCCTGGCTGGAGACGCGCGGGGGCGCACCGGAGATCGCGCAGCGGCTGGGGGTGCACCCGCAGACGGTCCGCAATCGCTTGCGTCAGCTGGAGGAGCTGTTCGGGGATCGGTTGAAGGACGCTGACGACCGCTTGGGGATGCAGCTGGCATTGCGGGCGCAACGGCTGATGCGCGCGCACCGGCCGCCGGAGGGCTGAGACCCGGGCGCCCTAAGGCGGCCTTTGGTGCGCTACACGGAACCCAGGCCGCCTTCGGTGCCCTAGGCGCAACCAAGGCGGCCTTCGGTGCGCTACATGCAACCAAGGCCGCCGTCGATGCGCTCCACACGCAACCCAGGCCACCTTCGGTGCTCCACACGCAACCCAGGCCACCTTCGATGCCCTAACCGCAACCCAGGCCGCCTTTGGTGCGCCACACGCAACCAAGGCGGCCTCGGTGCTTGGAACGCACCCAAGGCCGCCGCGGGGGCGCTTGTGGACAACTCGGGCACGTGGCGGGCTTTGTGGACAACTCGGGGCGCGACCCGGGCGCGGGGCCGGAATTGTCGGTGGCCGCGAGTAACGTTGAAACCGGGGGTCCCCCAAGCGGCGGGGGCTTCAACGCGCCCGGAGAACCCGGGGTGGCGAGGCGGCGCGGCGAGGCCCGTGTCCCGCCGCGCACACCATGCGGTCCAGCGCGCGCACCGGCAGCGGCAGCACCCGGCGCCACGGGCGGCGGCCGGGCCACCTCCGCGGCAGCGCCTGGTGACCGAAATGGAAACTCGCGCGGCAGGACATCAGCGCGTCCGGTGCGTCATTGCGACCATGCCTCGGAGGATTGCCGGACACTTCGGGAATGTCGATACGCATTCCCGGTGACGCCGCGAAAACCCGCACGCGCCGCCGGCTTTCCGCAATCGGTTTTGTCACCCCCGTCCGTGATTCCCCGGCGGTGGCGTTCACCACATCCGCGGCAGCAGTCGGATGCCCTAATTTCCCCTTCGCGAGAAAGGGCACCGATGACCGTCAAGACCCTCACCCTGCACGGCCGCCGCATCCGGCTGCACGAGCACCTGCCTCCCTCGGGCGACGGCGACGAAGCGATCGTGCTGCTGCACGGGATCGCCGGCAGCGCCGAAACCTGGGCGCCCGTCCTGGCCCGGTGCGAAGGCCGCCGCGTGCTGGCGCCCGACCTGCCCGGCCACGGCGGATCCGAGGCACCCCGCGCCGACTACGGCCTCGGTGCCATGGCGAGCACCGTGCGGGACGTCCTCGCCGTGTCCGGCGTGCGGCACGCGACCGTCGTCGGGCACTCGCTCGGCGGGGGCATCGCCCTGCAGTTCGCCTACCAGTTCCCGGAAATGTGCGACCGCCTCGTGCTGGTGAGCAGCGCCGGCCTCGGGCCGGAGGTGAGCCCGGTGCTGCGGGCCGCCTCGCTGCCGGGCGCACCGGCCACAATGGCCCTCGCCGTCAACCGGGTGACGCTCGCGATCGCGCGGGCCGCGGCTCGGGCCGGACGTCGGCTCGGCGGGTCGTTGAAAACTGAAACACGGGAACTGGTCAGGCATTTCGCCTCGCTGGCCGATCCGGCGCGGCGCCGGGCGTTCCTGTTCATCGCCCGCAGCCTCATCGACCTGCGCGGCCAGCGCGCGAGCGCCGTCGACAAGCTCTACCTGGCCGAAGCCGTGCCGGTACTGCTGGTCTGGGGCGAGCGCGACCCGCTGATCCCGGTGGCACACGGACGCCGGACGGCCGCGGTGCTGCCGGATAGCCGCTTGACCGTACTGGAGAACGTGAAACACTTTCCGCACGTGGCCGACCCGGACCGGTTCTGCGCGCTGCTGAACGAGTTCCTCACGGAGACCGCGCCCGCGCGGCTGACCCTCGACGACATCGTCACGCGGCTGACAACCGGCGATCCGGCCCGCTGAAAAGTTGTCACGCGCGCACCATCCGAGCGTGCCGGAAGTGTCACGTCCTCCCGCGGCGCTCCACCCGTTCGGGTGTAGTCCGGACGGGTTACCGCAAAGTCAGCGGAGAACCCGTTGACAGTGCCGTTCGCGCGAAATTATGTTGCCTGAGCCACAAAAACCGGATCGGCGTGCCCGCCGACGAGGCCGATTTTGTTGCCAGCAAGGATAAAACACATGCCCGAGTTGGACACCGTGGACACCGGAGTCACCGTCCCCGCCCTGCGGGCCGGACGGCCGAACCCCGGCGAGCGCATCACCGGACCGGCCTACCGGCAGCAGTCCGTGTCGGCCGACCGGCCCCGGCCCGCCTACCCGCCCGCCCCGCGCACCCCGGTGGATCCCCGGCCCGGCCGCGCTTCCGGCGCGATCGGGCTGTGGGCGTCCCTGCCCCGCGAGCTGGCGATCCGCTTCAAACCGCGGGTCGACCCGCTCGCCCGCGCGATCCTGCAGGAGGTGCAGCGGGCGGTGCCCGAGTACCGCCGGCCGCTGGAAGGCGCGTTCGGGCACATCATCACGCAGGGTGTCCGGCAGTCGATCATCCAGTGCCTCGACAGTGTCGGCACCCCCGGTGCCGTGCCGCTCGAGACGTGGACGACCGTGTTCCGCAACCTCGGCAAGATCGAGTTCAACGAGGGCCGCAGCCTCGACTGCCTGCAGACGGCGTACCGGGTCGGCGGGCGGGTCGCGTGGCGGCACATCAGCGAGTTCGGGCAGGCCACCGGCGTCTCCGCGGACACGCTGTGCACCAGCGCCGAAGCCATCTTCGCCTACGTCGACGAGATCTCGGCGCTCTCGATCGAGGGCTACACGGCAGCGCAGACGCGCGCCGCGGGCACCCGCGCCCGCCGCCGCAGAAGGCTGCTGGAGCTGCTGCTCGCCGACCCGCCGTCCGCGCCGCAGACCATCACCGCGCAGGCCGCCACGGCGCAGTGGCCCCTGCCGGCCGAAGTGACCGTCGTGGCCCTCGAACCACGCGCCGACCAATACAGCCTGGCCGCGCCGGACCTGCACTCCGACGTCCTCGTGGACCTCGAGGGCAGCGAGCCGTGCCTGGTCACCGGCGACCCGGAGAAGCACCTGAAGAACCTCGCCGAGCGGCTGCCGGGCTGGCGCGCGGTGATCGGCCCGACCGTGCGCCTCACCGACGCGCCGCGCTCGCTGCTCTGGGCGCGCCGCACGCTGAAACTGCTCCAGCGCGGCGTGCTGCCGGACGCGCCGGTGACGCGCTGCACCGACCACCTGTCCACGCTGTGGCTGCTCGCCGACGAGTTCCTGGTCCGCGAGCTGTGCGCGCGCAGCCTGCAGCCGTTCAAGGACCTCACGCCGAAGCAGCGGGCGAGGCTCGGCGAGACGCTGCTGATCTGGCTGCAGTCCCGCGGCAGCGCGCCCGAAATCGCGAAGAAGCTCAAGGTGCACCCGCAGACCGTCCGGTACCGCATGCACCAGCTCATCGATCTGTTCGGCGACCGGCTGGACAACGCCGACGACCGGCTCGACATGGAAATCGCGCTGCGCGCGGAGGCACTTCTAGGATCTTGACTCTCTTCCACAATGGGGTGGGCGATGACGGGACCGCCCGTCGGAACGAACTTCGGACCCATGCTGGACGGCGACCGCCGTCCGGGACAGCTGTGGGCGATGCTCCCCCGCGAGCTGGCCGCGGTGTTCCGGCCACGGCTGCTGGACGTCGCCGACGAGGTGCTGCGCGAGATCCAGCGGACCATCCCGGACTACGCGCGGCCCCTCGACGGGGCGTTCGGCAAGGCGCTGCGGACCGGCGTCCAGGCGGCGATCCTGCAGTTCGTCGACCGGATCGCGACGTCGGGGCCGGTGCCGGAGGAGCGGCGCAAGGTGTTCGTCGGGCTCGGCGTGCACGAGCTCGCGCAGGGCCGCAACCTCGACGTCCTGCAGGCCGCGTACCGGGTGGGTGCGCGGGTGACCTGGCGGCGGATGGCGGAGGTGGGGACGCGGGCCGGCGTGCCGTCGGCGACGCTGTGCCTGCTGGCCGAGGCGATCTTCGCCTACATCGACGAGCTGTCCGCGCTGTCGATCGAAGGGCACGCGGCGGCACAGGCGCGGGCGGCGGGCGCGCTGGAACGGCGCCGTCGCCGGCTGCTGGACCTGCTGCTGGCGGACCCGCCGTCGCCGTCCCGGACGGTGCAGGAAGCCGCGGCGGCGGCGGAGTGGCCGTTGCCGCACCGGCTCGTCGCGGTGGCGCTCGACGGGCCCGCCGACGTCACCGGGCTGGACGCGCTGGAGGACTTCGAGGACGGCACCCCGCGGCTGCTGCTGCCCGCCCCGGCGGACCGGTGTGCGCTGACGGCGGCACTGGCCGGGCGCCGGGCGGCGGTGGGGCCGCCGGTCCCGCCGCGCCGGGCGGGCCGCTCGCTGGCGACGGCCCAGGAGGCGTTGCGCCTCATCGGCGACGTCCTCCCGGACGAGCCGCTGACCTGGTGCGAAGACCACCTCGCGACGCTGTGGCTGCGCAAGGAGCCGTTCCTCGTGACGGAGGTGTCCCACCGCCGGCTGGCCCCGCTGACAGCGTTGCCCCCGAAGCAGTACCACCGCCTGGCCCACACGCTGCTCGCGTGGCTGGAGACGTGCGGCAACGTCCGCGAAGTCGCCGACCGCCTCGCGATCCACCCCCAGACGGTCCGCGCCCGCGCCCAGGAGCTGGAGGCCCTGTTCGCCGACCACCTCCGCAACCCGGACGACCGCTTCGAGATGATCCTCGCCCTCCGCGCCACCCTCCCCTGACTCGTGTCGCCCCCTCGATCACGAGTGATGCCCCTTCAATCACGAGTGAAGCCCTTTCCGGCCGGGTAGCCCGGGTGCGGAAGGGGCATCTCGTGTGATCGGAGAGACATCACGCGTGATCAGAGGGCATCACTCGTGATTGGCGAGTCGACACGGGTCAGAGGGTGGAGAAGTAGGGGCGGGGGAAGTCGGGGAGGTGGGGGGTGCCGAGCTGGACGGTGGTCGCCGGGAGGCCGCGGGAACGGCGCCAGGCGGCGAAGGCCTCCAGCCAGGCGTCCGCGGTGGCGCGGGTGGTTCCGCCCGGGGCGCCGAACAGCGCCGTGGGCGACGTGGCCAGCAGCCACCAGTCCGGTGGGCAGTCCGCGGTGGCCTCGTGCAGGCGTCGCGCGCCGAGCACCCCCAGGCGCCAGCCGGCCGACGGGTCGCCGGTGAGGACGCCGGCCGCGTGGACGATGCCCCGCAGCGGGAGGCCGTCCGCCGTGGCGGCCGCGACCAGCCGCTCCGCGACGCCCGGCTCGGCGATGTCGCCGGGGACGACCACGGCATCGGACAGGGCCGCGGAGTCTCCACAGAGGACGACCCGGGTCGCTCCCGTGTCCGCGAGCCACCTCGCGGTCGCGGGCCCGAGGCCGCCCGTGATCACGTATGCGCCGGGGCCGGTCGCCACCTCGGCGGGGAACGGCACGCGGGCCAGCCGCGCCGCGTACCGGACGTCGTGTCGCCAGCGGACTTCGTCGTCCGGCGCGTCCGACCGCAGTTCGCGCACCAGCGCGTCCACATCGGACCGCGCGTCGAAGTCGACCAGGCTCGCCCGCAGCTGCGGTCGCTCGAGGGCGAGCACCCGCACCAGGCCGCGCAGGAACACCAGCCCCGGCTCGCCGGCCGCCTGCGTGACCAGGTGGAACCGGGGGCCGGCGCCGAGCCGCGCGACCACCGACAGCACCGAGAGCAGCAGCTCCTGCGCGGCCTCCGGGTCACGGTAGGCGTACGGCGATCCGGTGAGGTAGACGACGCCGCGCACCGGCCGTTCGGCCAGGAACCCGGGTAGCTCGTCGAGGTCGTCGCGCGGGAGCGACAGCGCGTCGTCCCCCGCCTCGGCCAGCGCGAGTGCCAGCGCGACGGCCCGGCCGAGCGCCGCCGGGTGCTCGTCGGTGAGCAGCAGCCACGCGCCCGGCCCGTACGGCACCACCGGCGGCAACCGCACTTCCGGCCACGTCACCTCGAACGACGGGGTGGCGAACGGGACGCCCGGCGACAGCGCGCGCTCCGCCGGCCCGGTCACCACAGCCCGTCCCCGATGGCCACCCCGAGCGGATCGCTCGGCGGCAGCCCGGTCGCCGCGGTCGTCCGGCCCGGCACCTGAACTGCCTGCCGCGCCGGCGGCTCGGAGAGGGTCATGGAGTCCTCGCGCATGCTCAGGCCGCGGACATCCCGGTGACGCGCCACTTCCCGGCGACGCGTTCGGCCGTGACGCTCAGCTGGGCGGCGCCGGTGCTGCGTTGCCCGTCGCCCCTCGTGCCGGTCTGGTCGAGGAACACCAGCAGGGCCGCGCGGTCGCCGTCCAGGAGCTTCACGCCGGACGCGACGGCGGTCGACGTCACCACGAGCTGCTGCTCGGCGGCCAGCTTGCGGACCTGCCCGAAGAGCTGTTCGTACTGCGCGAGCGCGGGCCCGGTCAGGACCTCCCGAGCTGCCCGCGAGCTCTTGTCCGGATCGTCGTAGCGGTAGGAGAAGACCGTGCCGAGCGCGGCACTGATCTGCTTCGCGGCCTCGGCCGTACCCGCAACATCGGACAGCGCGCTGTTGTGCGCGACCACAGCCTGAGTGTTCCGCGCTTCGAGCGTGAACCAGACCGCCAGCCCGGCCATGAGCACGGCCACCACCGCGAGCACCACCCGCGCCCGCCGCCGTGGCCCGGTGGTCGTGAGTGGTAATTCGGGTTCTAACCCTACGGAACACTCACGACCGTCTGGGTGCTGACGTCCGGCGACCTTCACGGCGCGTTTCCTGGTGACGGTTTTCACGGTGCCTCCACCACGGGAACCTGGCCGAGGCCGGTGACGTGCCAGCCGTCCGGCGCGCGGGTCAGCTCGGCCTGGAACCGGTTGCGCTTGGCCACCGCGTCCCCGCCGTCGGGTGCCACGACCAGCTCGACCGAGGCGATCAGTTTCGCCGTCCCCGCCCCGGTGTCCACTTCGGTGACCGCGGCGTCGGTCACCTTCCCGGTGGTGACGGTCTTCGCCTGGGCGATCCGGTCGAGGCTGCCCTGCCGGCCGGCCGCCAGCTCGTCGCGCAGCGCACCGCCAGAGAGGTCCAGCCAGCGCTGGTACCCGGGGGCGGCCTGCCGGTAGTCCAAAGTGGTCAGTCCGGCGACCGCCGCCCGCCCTGCCTGCAACGCTTCCTCACGGACGACCGCGCGCGCGACACCGTCGTCGTGCGCCGCCTGCCACCAGGTGAACCCCGACCAGCCGGCCGCGACGGTCGCCATGGCCGCGGCCACCCACGCAAGAATCCTCACGGCCGTCCTCCCGGTGCGTTCTGCGAGCCCCGCACGTTCGTCGGGTCTCCCTTCGGCAGCGCACAGCGCGCGGCCGTGTCGAGCGGGCGGACCGACGTGTCGAGGCCGTTGCGGTACGGCGTCGGGTACCCGGTGGTGCACGGCGGCGGGTCGAAGAAGGTCAGCGACAGTCCGATGTGGACGCCGTCCGGCCGCACGACCGCGCCGGCCGCCGCGACCGCCTGCGGAGCGGTGATCAGCAGCTGGCGGATCCCGTCCTGCCGGGCTTCCAGGACGTCCGCGGTGGTCAGCAGATTGGCCAGCAGCACGCCCAGGCCCGGCCCGGCGTCGCGGATCAGCGCGCTGACCTCGTTCGCGGCCGCGGGCACCGCGGGGATCAGCGTGCGCAGGTCGCCGTCGGACGCCTTCAACGTCGAAGCCAGCAGTTTCGCGTTGACGCCGAAGTCGCGGATCGCCCCGGCCTGCTGCACCTGCGTGTCGAGCACCGTGTGCGCGTCGGTGACGAACCGGGTCAGCGGCGCGACGTGCGCGCTCGCCGCCTGCACGAACTCGATGCCGCGGCCGACCAGCTGGTCCAGCGCCGGGCCGGCGTCGGACGTCGCGTTGCACAGCTCGTCGACGACCGTGCGCAGCGCGGGCTTCGGCACCGAGTTGGCGAAAGCGTCCACTGTCGACAAGACGACGTCGACCGGCAGCGGGATCTTCGTGTCGGCCTGGGTGAGCACCGAGCCGTCGTGCAGCTTCGGGCCACCGTCGACCCGCGGCCGCAGGTCGACGTACTGCTCGCCGACGGCGGACCGGTCGGCGACGACGGCTTCGGTGTCGGCCGGGACGGGCGCGGTGCCGGAGTCGATCTCGAGGTCGGCCTCCATCCCGGCCGGGGTGAGCCGCAGCTCGCCGACGCGGCCGATCGGCACCCCGCGGTAGGTCACCTCGGCGCCTCCGAAGATGCCGCCGCCGGTCGGGAACTGCGCGGTCACGGTGTAGCCGCGGTCGAAGAACACCTTGTCGAGACCCGCATAGGTGGCTCCGACGTAGGCGACACCGACGACGGCGATGACGACGAAGACCGTCACCTGCACGCGCACGAACCGGGTCAGCATCAGTGGCCTGCTTTCAGGAACCCGTTGAGGTAGTCGCCGCGGATGGTGTCCAGTGCGGCGTCCGGGAACGGGAAGGTGAAGACCATCTCCATGGCCTTCGGGAGCTTGTCGCCGGAGTCGGCCAGCCGTCGCAGCAGCGGCTCCAGCGCGCGGAGGTCGGCGACCAGATCGTCCTTGCTGCGGTTCACCGTGTCGACGGCGACCGAGGTCAGGCCGTCCAGGGACTTGAGCATCCCGACCAGTGCTTCCCGCTGCTGGTTGAGGACGCCGATGCCGGGCGTGAGGCCGTTCAGCGTGGTGGTGATCCGGTCGGTGTGCGCGTTCAGCGTGGCCGCCAGCTTGTTGACGCTCTCGAGGGCCCGGGTGATCTCGTTCCGGTGCTCGTCGAGCCCTTTGACGAACGTGTCCAGATCGGCCAGCAGGGTGCGGGCGGCTGTTTCGCGACCCCCCAAGGCGTCGTTCAGCTCGTGGCTGATGTTCTGCACCTGCGCGACACCGCCGCCGTTGAGCAGCAGGGACAGCGCCCCGAAGACCTCTTCGATCTCGGGCGTCAGCGTCGATCGGTCCAGGGGGATGGTCGCGCCGTCGAGCAGCCGTCCCGACGGCGTCGCGTCGTCCGGTGGGGCCAGCTCGACGAACTTTTCACCGAGGATGCTCGCCTGCCGCAGCCGGGCGACGGCGTTCCCCGGCAGGTCGACGTCGCCGTTGAGCAGCAGCTCGACGACCGCGCTGTGCCCGTCCGGCGCCAGCTCGACCTTGACGACCTGCCCGGCCGGGACGTCGTTGACCTTGACGCCGGACTGCGGCACCAGGTCGAGCACGTTCGTGAAGCTCGCGGTGACGTGGATCGGGTGGTCGCCGAGCGCGGCGCCGCCCGGCAGCGGGATGTCGTAGACGCTCACCCCGCTGCCGCAGCCGGTGGTGACCACCGCGAGGGTGACCACCGCGGCGAGCTTGACCAGTGACTTCATTTCGGCTCCGCGAATTCGAGGAGGTTGCCGCGGCCGTCGATGGTCCCGTTCGCCTGGTCGTAGGCACCCAGCAGGTTCGTCAGGGCGTTCGGGGCCGCGTTGAGCGCTTCGGCGAGCGAATCCTTCTGGTTCACCAGCACCTTCGTGACGTCGGCCAGCTTGTCCACATCGGACTGCACCTTGCCGCGGTTGTCCTTGATGAACCCCTGCACGACGCTCAGCGCCTGGGTCAGCTCGGTCAGCGCCCCGGAGAACTGGTCACGCTGGTCGGCCAGCACCCTGCTCAGCGAAGCGATCTGCGAAATGGCCTGTTTTACCTGGCCGTCGTTGGCGGCGAGCATCGCGGTGAACCTGCTGATGTTGTCGACCGAGCCGAACAGGTCGTCCTTCGAATCGCTCGCGGCGCGGGCGAATTCGCCCAGGTTCTTGATCGCCGTGCCGATGGTCTGGCCGGTGCCGTTCAGGTAGTCCGCCGATCGGGTCAGGACGTCGCTGACCGCCCCGTCCTTGTTGGCGCCCTGCGGTCCGAGCGCGGACATCAGCTGGTTGAGGCTGTGCAGGAGGTCGTCGACCTCGACCGGGGTGGCGGTGCGCTCCCGCGGGATCGACGCGCCGTCGGGCAGCTGCGGGCCACCCCGGTAGACGGGCGTGAGCTGGACGTACCGGTCGGCGACCAGGCTCGGCGTGATGACGACGGCCCCGGCGTCGGCCGGGAGCGGCACGCCGGGCCGCAGCGTCATGGTGACCTTGACGTCCGTGCCGTTCGGTTCCACTTCGGACACCGAGCCGACGGCGACGCCGAGGACGCGGACGTCCGAGTTCGGGTAGATGCCGACGGCGGCGGTGAAGTACGCGGTCAGCGTCCGCTCCGCCGGCGCGGTCATCACCGGCCAGGCGGCCGAGACCACGAGGGCGAGCACGACGCCGAGCGTCAGGGCCCGCAACCGCGTCCGTCGCCGGGCCGCCGCACCCAGGTCGATGAGCTGGTGGGCCATCAGCGTCCCCCGTTCTTCGGTGGCTGGCAGCTGCCCGGCGTGGTGCCGGTGGGGATCAGCCCGCAGATGTAGGTGTCGATCCACCGGCCGTTGCCGACGGCGTTGCCGAGCAGCCGGTAGAACGGCCCGGCCAGGCGCAGGCTGTCCTCGAGCTTCCCCTGGTTGCGCTGCAGCACGGTCGCCACGCGGTCGAGCTGGTCGAGCGCCGGTCCTAGGGTCTTCTGGTTTTCCGCGACCAGCCCGCGCAGCTGGATCGAGAGGTTCTTGATGCCGGTGAACAGCTTCGCGATCGCGTCCTTGCGCGCGTTGAGCTCGGTGAGCAGGGTGTTGCCGTCGCGGATCAGCGCCTGGATCTGGTCGGATCGCTGCCCGAGCGTCTTCGAGACCTGGTTGGTGTTCTGGAACAGCTTGACCAGCTCGTCATCGCGAGAAGCCAGCGTTTGCGACAAGGCGGCGATGCCGTCGAACGCGGTGCGCACGTCGCTCGGTGCCGACGCACCGAGCGTGTCGGACAACACGCGGAACGCCTGCGCGAGCTGGTCGGTGTCGATCGCGCCGACCGTGCTGGCCAGGTCGTTGAACACCGCGGTGACGTCGTAGGGCGAGCTCGTGCGCTCGGCCGGGATCGGCTGGTCCGGGTTCAGCTCGGCGTTGCCGACCGGGTCGAGCACCAGGTTCTTCTGCCCGAGCAGGGTCTTGATCTTGATGGCCGCCGTGGTCCGGTTGCCGACCCAGGTGTCGCGGACCCGGAACAGCACCTCGACGTGGTCGCCGGCCAGCCGGACGTCGGTGACTTCGCCGACCTTCACCCCGGCGACGCGGACCTCGTCGTTCGGCTTGAGCCCGGCGGCCTCGTGGAACTCGGCCTGGTAGGTCGTGCCGCCGCCGATGAGCGGCAGGTCGTCGGAGAAGAACGTGGCACTCCCGATCAGGACCATGACCAGCGCGGTCACCGCGCCGACGGCGATCGGGTCGCGGCTGCGGAAGGGTTTCACCGGCACCTCGCAGCCGTCACGGGGATGCCGGGTGGCGGGCCGCCCGGCGCCGGTTTCGCATCGGTCCGCACCGAGCAGAGGTAGAAGTTCGCCCACGAGCCGTAGGAGAAGAGCGTGCCGATCCGGTCGAGCTTCTTCGGCAGGTTGTCGAGGAACTGCTGGAACACCGGGGTGTTGTCGGCCAGGTTCTTCGACAGGTCGCCGAGTGCGGTGATGCTGTCCTTCAGCGGCTGCCGGCCCTGTTCGAGCAGCCCGGCGGTCGCCGTGGTCAGCTCGCCGAGGCCGCCGATGGCCTGCCCGATCGGCTTGGCGTCCGCGGCGAGGCCGGTGACCAGCTGGGCGGTGGTGTCGACGAGCGTGTCGAACTGGTCGCCCTGGGCGTTGAGCGTGTCGAGCACGGTATTGAGGTTGCCGATCACCTGGCCGATCAGGGCGTCCTTCCCGGCCAGGGTGGAGGTCAGCGACGCGGTGTGCCGCAGCAGGCTGTCGATCGTGCTGCCTTCCCCTTGCAGGACCTGGATGATTTCGAACGACAGCTGGTTGACCTCGTTCGGCGACAACGCCTGGAAGAGCGGCTTGAAGCCGTTGAAGAGCGTGGTGAGGTCGAGCGCCGGCTTGGTCCGCTCCAGGGGGATCTGCGCGCCCTCGGCGAGCGTCGGTGACGTGTCGGTGGCGCCCGGGTCGATCGAGAGGTACCGCTGGCCGACCAGGTTCCGGTAGCGGATGGTGACCGACGCCGACGCGGTGAGCCGGTGTGTGCGGCCGACCGAGAACCCGACGTCGGCGAGGCGGTGTTCGACGACCCGCACCGAATCGACCTGGCCGATCCGGACGCCGGCCATCCGCACTTCGTCGCCGGAGTTGACCGAGGTCGCGTCGGTGAAGCGGGCCGTGTAGCCGATGGTCGCCCCGACGTCGGAGTTGGCGATCGTGATCGCGAGCACGGCGGTCGCGGCCGCGGTGACCAGGAAGAAGATCAGCCCCTTGACGGCGGGTCCGGCAACGCTCCTCATCGGACGGTCACCTCCGTCCCGCGCAGCGCGGGTCCGATCAGGACACTGCTCCAGTCGGGCACTTCCCCCAGCGCCGGCCGCAGGAGTTCCGCGACCAGCCGGCGCTCACTCGGCGAGTTCGCCGGTCCCAGATCACCATCGGCGGCGGCTGCCGCGCCGCCGCCGTAGCACTTCGGCCCGCCGGTGGCGTCGAACCGCGGGGTGTCGCGGCCGGGAACGTACTTCTCCCGCGGGTCCTGCACGGTGAGCGTCACGTGCAGGCCCGGTTCGTTCGTGCCCTTGCCGAGAGCCTTCTCCATCAGCGGCTTGAGCCGGTTGACCGCGTCGAACAGGCACGGGAACTCCGGCGAGTAGCGCGACAGCAGCTCCAGCGTCGGCCGGCTCGCCGCCGAAACGCCGATGAGGTTGTCCTTGTTCTTGCGCAGGAAGTCGTCGAGGTGCCCGGTGGCACTGGTGACGCTCGCGTAGAGGTTGTCGAGATCCGCGCGAGTGTCCACGATGGTCTTCGCGGTCGTCGACAGGTCGCTCAGCGCCTGCAGGATGTCCGGCGCGGCTTTCGTGTAGACGTCGGCGGCGTCGGCCAGTCCGGTGATGTCGGCCTTGAACTGCGGCATCAGCGGGTTCACCTGACCCAAGAGGTCCTGCAGCTGCACGATGCTGTCGCCGAGCGGTTTCCCGCGGTGGTCGAGGGCCTGCGAGATCGCGCCGAGGGAACTGTTCAGCTTCTGCGGCTGGACCGCCCGCAGCAGCGGCAGCAGGTCGCCGAGGACGCGTTCCAGTTCGATGGCGTTGCTGGAACGGTCCTGGGCGATCACGTCACCGGCCCGGAGTTTCCCTTGTGGACTGTCCGGGAGCACGAGGTTGACGTACCGCTCGCCGAACACCGTCTTCGGCAGCAGCCGCGCGGACACGTTCCCGGGCAGCAGGCCGATCTTCGCGGGGTCGAGCGCGAGGTCGATTTCGGCGCCCACGCGCGTGCTGCGCACCGCCCGGACCTCCCCGAACGGGACGCCCTTGACCTTGACCTCCGCGGTCGGCGCGAGCTGGTTGCCGAGGCGGTCCGCCCGCAGCGTCACGAGCTCGGCGTCGTCGAAGTCCTTGTCGTAGATCGCCACCGCCAGCCAGCCGAGCAGGACGAGCACGCCGAGGAAGGCCACCCCGGCGAGCTGTGTGCGGAACCGGCTCATCCGGACACCTTCACCGTGGTCGTCGCGCCCCAGATGGCCAGGGACAGGAACAGGTCGAGCACGCTGATCAGCACGATCGACGTCCGCACGGCCCGGCCGACCGCGACCCCCACCCCGGCCGGGCCGCCACTGGCGCGGTAGCCGTAGAAGCAGTGCGTCAGGATCACGCCGACGCTGAAGACGAGCACCTTGCCGAACGACCACAGCACGTCGCCGGGTGGCAGGAACAGCGTGAAGTAGTGGTCGTAGGTGCCGCCGGACTGTCCGAAGAAGACGACCGTGGTGAGCCGCGAGCCGAGGTAGGAGATCAGCAGGCCGACGACGTACAGCGGGATGATCGCGATGAACCCGGCGACGATCCGGGTGGTGACCAGGTAGGGCATGCTCCGCACGGCCATCACTTCGAGGGCGTCGATCTCCTCGGAAATCCGCATCGCGCCGAGCTGCGCGGTGAACCCACTGCCCACAGTGGACGAAAGCGCGAGCCCGGCGACCAGCGGCGCGATCTCCCGGGTGTTGAAGTACGCGGTCAGGAAGCCGGTCATCGCGGAGATGTTGATCTGGTTCAGCGCGCTGAAGCCCTGCAAGCCCACCGTGACGCCGGTGAACACGCACAGCCCGACCATCACGCCGATCGTGCCGCCGATCACCGCGAGCGCGCCGCTCCCGAACGTCACTTCGGCCAGCAGCCGCACGACTTCGCGGAAATAGCGCGTGACGGCGAGCGGGACGGCGGCGAGCGCGCGGGCGTAGAAGAGCAGCTGGTCGCCGAGGTCGAACAGCCGGTCGCCGGGTTTGCCGAGGATGGCCACTCAGGTTCCCTTCGCCGGGACGAGCTGCAGGTACAGCGCGGTGAGCACGGTGTTGACGAAGAACAGCAGCAGGAACGTGATGACGACGGACTGGTTGACGACGTCGCCGACGCCCTTGGGGCCGCCCTTCGGGTTCAGGCCGCGGTAGGCCGCGACGACGCCGGCGAGGTAGCCGAAGATGACGGCCTTGATCGAGCTGACGACGAGGTCGGGCAGCTGCGCAAGCGCGTTGAAGCTGGCCAGGTAGGCGCCGGGCGTGCCGCCCTGGACGATCACGTTGAAGAAGTAGCCGCCGAGCACGCCGACCACGCTGACCAGGCCGTTGAGCAGCACGGACACCCCGACGGCGGCCTGCACGCGCGGCACGACCAGCCGGTGGATCGGCGAGACGCCGAGCACCTCCATCGCGGCGATCTCCTCGCGGATGCTGCGCGCGCCGAGATCGGCGCAGATGGCGCTGCCGCCCGCGCCGGCGATGATCAACGTCGTCACGATCGGGCTGGCCTGCTGCACGACGGCCAGGACGCTCGCCGCGCCGTTGAACTGCTGGGCGCCGATCTGGCTGGTGAGCGAGCCGAGCTGCAGCGAAATCACCGCGCCGAACGGGATGGAGACCAGGATCGCCGGGGTGATGGACACGCTGGCGATGAACCAGAACTGCTGGACGAACTCCCGCACCTGGTACGGGCGGCGGAGCATGGCGAGCAGGACGTCGAGGCCCATCGCGCACATCCGGCCGAACTCGCGCAGGCCGTTCGCGGCTCGCTGCTGCACCTGGATCGTCATGCCTTGCACCCGGTGCTGAAGCAGCGCAACTGGAGGTTCGAGACGAACGTGTTGCCCGGCCCGGAAACCAGGCCGGTGAGCAGGCGGCTGACGTCCTCGTGCCCGGCGCACCCGGCGAACCCGGGCGTGGTGAACGTCGACGTCACCTTGACCGGCGGGGCGGGCAAAGAGATCGGCACCAGCGCCTTGATGTTCACCGCGGCGGGCTGGGCGGTCCGGCAGTCCGGCCCGACGTCGAGGGGTTTGCCGTCCACCTGGACGTCCGAGAGCTTGATGAACACCTTCGCGGTCACGTCCGTGTCGGCGCAGATGTTGGTCTGGGTGGCCTTGCAGTCCTTGTCCTTGCCCGTGTGGATGGTGGCCATCCCCGAGGCGTCGCCGTCCGGGACGATTTCGACGCGGCCGGTGGTGGGCATGAACCGGAACGCGACGAAGTAGCCGTCCGTGGGCGGGATGTTCAGCTTGCCGGTGATCGGCACGGTGCTGGTGAGGCCGCCCAGGAAGCCGTCGAAGGTGCCCGGCGGGAAGGCGATGTCGGAGCCGAGCTTGGCCACGTGGCTCGTGGTCGGCTGCTGCGCGTCCCCCAGGGTGAACCCGAAGGGGATCTGCGTGGCCGCTCGGGGTACTGGCGCGTCCTCGCCCGGCGCCGCCTCCGCGGCGCCGAGCGAGAACGCGGCCACTGCCAGCACGAGCGGCAGGGAAAATCGGGTCAGGATCATCGAGTCACTTCTTGGTGAGGGTGACGTCCAGCTTGTTGCCGGGGCCGGAGGTGATGCCGGTGATCAGCCCGGTCAGGAAGCCGCAGCCGGTGAACTGCGGGATGCCGTAGGTCGCGGTCAGCTTGCCGCCCTTGAGCGGGTCGAAGCCGGGCGCCGAGACGAGCGGCACGTCCGCGGGCTCGACGGTGTGGCACGACTTCGACGACAGGATCGGGAAGCCGAACACGCGGACCTTGGTGAGCTGGACGTCGACCTGGGCGTTCGCCTTGACCGCACCGGCGGCGAGCGTGCCGGTGATCGCGCCGACCTGGTTCAGCTTCACCGTCGCGGACGCCGGGATGAAGCCGAGGACGCGGAAGTTGACGTCGGACTTCGGCAGGGCGAGCTGGGCGCCGAACCTGCCGGAAGCCGCGTCGAGCTTGGCGTCCAGAGTGCCTGGGCCGAGCGGCAGCGTGGCGTGCAGCTGCTTGAGGACCGACTTGCCCTGCACGGAGTACTTGACCTCGATGCCGCCCGGCGGGTTCGTCGGGGTCGTCGGCTGGGTGGTCGGGGTGGTCGGCGTCGTGGGCTCGGTGGTCGGCGTGGTCGGTTCCGTCGTCGGGGTGGTCGGTTCCGTGGTGGGCGTGGTCGGTTCGGTCGTGGGCGTCGTCGGCTGAGTGGTCGGAGTCGTCGGTTCCGTGGTCGGCGTGGTGGGCTGCGTGGTGGGCGTGGTCGGCTCGGTGGTCGGAGTCGTGGGTTCCGTCGTCGGCGTGGTCGGTTCCGTGGTCGGCGTCGTGGGCTCGGTGGTGGGGGTCGTCGGTTCCGTCGTGGGAGTCGTCGGCTCCGTGGTCGGGGTCGTCGGCGTGGTCGGCTCTGTCGTCGGAGTTGTGGGCTCCGTCGTCGGGGTGGTCGGCGTCGTGGGCGTGGTCGGGGTGGTCGGTGTCGTCGTGCCGCCCGCCGGCTTGATCTCGAACGTGCCGAGCTGCTGGTTCTGGCCCGGGACCGCGACGCAGTCCGAGGTGAACGTGCCGAGGTCGGTCGGCTGGCCGTCCGCGGTGCGCGGGGTCATCGTGGTGCTGAAGTTCCCGACCGTCACCGACGCGGTGCCGGGGCTGGGGAACGTCACCGCCGGCGCCTTGCCGCTGCTCTTGACGTGGAACGCGCCCGACGGCGGCACCGGCGTCGAGGCGATCGTCAGCGGCAGGTTCAGGTTCAGCGTCTTGTCGACCGGGTACTTGAGCACGGCCGCGGCCTTCGCCGAGCCGTCCAGCGAAGTGGCGCCGACCAGGGCGAGGCCCTCGGTGGCGGTCTCCGGCACGGTGACGTCGACGTCGAAGGTGATCGGGGTCGACGCGGCGCCCGCGACGGCGTTGTCGGGCAGGTTGGTGTCGATCTTCACCGACAGCACCTGGTCGCCGATCAGCGGGAACGGGCAGTTGTAGTTGAGCGTCAGGCTCACCGGCGCGGCCTGGCTCGGGCCGGCCCCGACGAGCGCGACGGTCGCCGCGACCGCCGCGGCGGTCGCGGCGGCCAGGCCGAACGCGGGCTTTCTCGACTTCCACGAAAACTTCACGGGTCGCCACCTCGGGAAATGGGGGAATTTCGGCAAAGCTACCTCCGTGTTTCCGGGTGAACAACCCGCTGCCCATTCTTTGTCACGCGCGGAGGATCGCCCGGCACCGGAAGGGTCACGCAGGTCAGCCCTTGTCACGCGGGTGCTATCCGATTCCGCGGAAATTGTCATGTGCCCGGCGAATGGCGGCAGGCTTCTTGATCGAGAGGCGCCGGTCCCGATACCTTTTGCGAGGCAGGAAAGGAGCGGCCATGCCCCAGCCGGTCATCGCCGTGACGGACCTCGCGAAACACTACGGCGAAGTCACCGCGCTCGCCGGGATCAGCCTCAGCGTCGCCCGCGGCGCGGTGCTGGCGGTCCTCGGCCACAACGGTGCAGGGAAGACCACCCTGATCGACATCCTCAGCACGCGCGTCCGGCCGAGCGCGGGCACCGCCCGCGTCTGCGGGTACGACGTCGTGCAGCGCGGCCGCGCGGTCCGGCGGCGGATCGGCGTGACCGGGCAGTTCGCCGCGGTCGACGACGCCCTGTCCGGCCGCGGGAACCTCGTGCTGATCGCCCGGCTGCTGGGCGCCCGGCCGCGGCAGGCGCTCGCGCGGGCCGCCGAGCTGATCGCGGCCTTCGGCCTCGAAGACGCGGCCGACCGCCCGGCCGGGACGTACTCGGGCGGGATGCGGCGGCGCCTGGACCTGGCCGCGGGCCTGGTCGGCGCCCCGCAGGTGCTCTTCCTCGACGAGCCGACCACCGGCCTCGACCCGGTGAGCCGGGCGGGGCTGTGGACGATCGTCGAGAGCCTCGCGGCGCGCGGCACCACGGTCGTGCTCACCACCCAGTACCTCGAGGAGGCGGACCGGCTGGCCGACCACGTCGTCGTCCTCGGCCTCGGGCACATCACCGTGTCGGGGACGCCGGCGCAGCTCAAAGCCCGGCTCGGCACCCGGTCGGCGACGTGCACGTTCGGCACCGAACTGGCGCTGCGGCGGGCGGTGGACGCGCTGACCCACCTGGGGCTCGCGGCCGGCCGCGCCGGGCTGGTGCTCACCGTGCCGCTGTCCGGCCCGGCCGACGTCCCGGTGGTGGTGCGCGCGCTCGACGCGGCCGGCGCGCCGCTGCGGGACCTGACGGTGACCGAGCCGACGCTCGACGACGTCTACCTTTCCCTCCACCGGACGGCGTCGTGACGCGCTCCCGGCACCACGCGGCGGTCGCCGCGCTCGGCGATCCCGCGGCGTGGCCGGAACCCGGGTTCCGGACCCAGGTCCGCGTGCTGACGGCCCGGTCGCTGCGAACGGCGTTCGGCGACCGGCGGCTGGTCTTCTTCGGCCTGCTGCAGCCGGTGGTGCTGCTGTTGCTGTTCAGCCAGGTCTTCAGCGGTGTCGGCGCGCTGCCGGGCGTCGCGGCGTACCAGGGTTACGTGAACTTCCTGGTGCCGGCCACCCTGGTCAACATCGCCATGACGACGGCGATGAGCTCGGGAGCGGGCCTGCTGGCGGAGATCTACGGCGGCTTCACCGGACGGCTGCGCTGCCTGCCGATCTCGCTGTTCTCGGTCCTGGTGGCCCGCACCTTGGCGGATTCCGCGCGGTTGGGCGTCCAGCTGGTGGTGACGGCCCTGGCGAGCGTGGTCTTCCTGGGTTTCCGCCCGGCGGGCGGGGTGGTCGGCCTCGGGTTGGCGTTGGTGTTGACGCTGGTGGTGGGCTGGTGCTTGAGCTGGGTGTTCGTGGCGATCACGACGTGGCTGCGCAAGGCGGAGACCCTGCAGGCGGCCTCGTTCGTGGTGATGTTCCCGCTGATGTTCTCGTCGAGCGCGTACATGCCACTGGACACGATGCCGGCGTGGGTCCGCGCGGTATCGGCGGTGAACCCGCTGACCTACGCGATCGACGCGACCCGCGCGTTGGCGCTGGGCCGCCCGATCGGCTGGTCGGTCCTGACGGCCTTGGTGATCGCGGCGGTGGCCGCGTCGGCGGGCTCGCTGCTGGCGGCCCGCACCTTCCGCGCCCACCCGTAACTCGCGTGACTCAAGCCGGAACTCGTGTGATTGGAGCCGTAACTCGCGAGTTCCGGCTCCAATCACGCGAGTTACGGGCCCGATCACATGAGTTCCGGGCCTGATCACGCGAGTTACGCGAGTGATTCCAGGTGCGTCGCCGCTTCTTCCGCGCCACCGGCGGCCTCGAACGACTCGCGGATCTTCTCCGCGCCCGGGCGGTACTCCGCCGCCGATTCGATCGCCTTGCGGATGTCCGCCGCCTTCGCGCGGTCGAAGCTCAGGCGCACTCCGGCCGCCGCCGTCACCACCTGCTGGGCCAGCATCGACTGGTCGTCTCGGATCGGGGCCACCACCAGCGGCACCCCGGCCGCCAACGCTTCGCACACCGTGTTGTGGCCGCCGTGGCAAACCACCACTGATGCCCGCGCGAACACCGGAACCTGCGGAATCCGCCCGGCCACGGGCACGCTCGAGCTCATCAGCGAGCCCGTCGGGTCCACCACCAGCCCCTGCACCGAGGGCATCCCGGCCAGCGCATCGACGCTCTCGGCCAGGAACCGGGCACCCACCGCGTCGTTCGACGTCCCCAACGTCACCACGACCAGCGGTCGATCGTCCACAAGGGACCACTCGTCCGCGGCTGCCGGCAGCACCGGCCCGACGTAGGACACCGGCACCGCCGGCCGGGCGTCCCCGGCCAGGGCGCGGGTCGTGAACGCCAGCACCAGGTGCGGCGAAAACCGCAGGTCTCCCGGCAAAACGCCGTGGCGGGCGCGCAACCCGTCCTGGAGGCCGGAAACCCAGGCCGCGATCTTCGGCAAGGAGCCCAGCGGGTCGGCCAGCTCGGTGGACGTCGACGCCGAAGTCGCCCACGG
This sequence comes from Amycolatopsis sp. NPDC005003, assembly GCF_053600695.1. NCBI lineage: Bacteria > Bacillati > Actinomycetota > Actinomycetes > Pseudonocardiales > Pseudonocardiaceae > Amycolatopsis > Amycolatopsis sp. NPDC005003. Next base: position 152,647 of record NZ_JBSGAI010000001.1, read on the forward strand.
CAGTCCACACCGCGCGGCCACCAGCGCCCCCGCCATCGCCTGCTGGTCCACCACGACCACGTCGGGCGCGAACGCCGCGACCGCCGAAGCCACGCCGGGCACCATCGCGTCGGCCAGCGGCACCAGGTACGACTCCCACAGGTACTTCAGCGCCGCGAACCCGCGCAGCTCCGGCGGCCGCAACGACAACGCGAACGGCCCGGAGTCCCCGGCCGGGAACACCGCGCCGGAGACCAAAGTGGACAACGCGGGCTGCGGACCGCACCACGCCACGGAATGCCCGCGCGAAGAAAGCGCCGCAGCCACCCCGCGCAGCGGCGCCACGTGCCCGGCCAGCGGCGGCACGACCAGCAGGAACCTCACGCCGCGTGCCGCTCGACCCAGCGAAGCACCAGCTCACGCACCTGCCGGTGCTGTTCCACCAGCACCGAATGCCCCTGCCCCTCGAACACGTGCAGCTCGCCGTTCGGCAGCAGTGACGTCAGCGCTTCGAGGTCGTCGGCCTGGTAGCCGTGACTGCCCAAAATGGACAGCACCGGGCAGCCGATCGCCGCCACCTGCTCCCAGGTGAGCAACGGCCCGAGCGGCACCTCTTGAGCCATCGAAGTCGACGTGATCCGCTCGGCCGCCATCCGCGCCAGCCGCCGGTGGTGCGCGCCGAAGTTCGCCTCGATCCAGTCGAAGCTCTCCTCCACCTGCAGGAACCGGACGGTGTGCGCGAGGATCGCGCTCATCTTCTCCGCCCACACCTCGGTCGCGGGCTCCGACTCGATGCACACGATGCTGCGCACGCGTTCCGGGCGAGCGACGGCGTAGCTGTAGGCCAGCGTGCCGCCGAAACTGTTGCCCACCAGGTGCACCGGCCGGTCGACACCGAGCTGACCGAGCAGATCGTCGAGGTCGGCGACGAAGTCCCCGAGGGTGTACCCGCGCTCCGGCCGCTCGGTCTTGCCGTGCCCGCGCAGGTCGTAGCTGATCACGTCGATGCCCGCGGCCGCGACCGGCGGCGCCAGCGTGAGGTAGAAGCTCGCCAGGCTGTCGGTGCCCATGCCGTGCAGGAACACCACGGTCTCGGTGCCGCCGGCGGGCACGAGCTGCACGTTCGTGCGCAGCCCGTTGACGGTCATCGTGGGCACGTGCGCTCCCCCACGAACCGGGCGATGTCGCCGACGGTCAGCCCGATCACGTCGTCGAGGTCCTTCTCCGCCAGGTACCCGGCGAGGTTGACGTCCGCGCCGAAGTGCTCGGCCAGGATGCTCGCGAAGGTCACCAGGTCGATGCTCTCCAGCTGCAGATCCTCGTGGAACGTCGTGTCCGGCGTGATCTCGGTGCCGAGGACTTCGGCGTCGCCGACGAGCTCGGTGAGCAGCTCGGCGACGACGTCGAAAGTGGTGGACGCGATGGTCATTTCGTGCTCCTGAGTTGTGCGGTGGCGGTGTCGCCGGTCAGCTCCACGGTGACGGCGAAGCGCGGCAGGTCCCGGTGGCGGCCGGACACCGTGCCGTCGTCGTGGACGCGGATTTCCGCCGGGTAGACGGGTTCGCCGAGCCGCGCGCGGACGGCGTCCTTGACGGCGATCCGTTCCAGCAGCCAGCCGCGCTGCCGGCGCGGCGGGACGGCCGCGAACTCGGCGCGCTCGGCGGCGCTGAGGTAGATGCCGGCGTAGATGTCCCGCGCGGCGACCGTCGGCCAGCGATCGGTGACGGCGACCGAGCCGTCCTCCCGCCGTTCGGCCAGCAGGTTCTCCGCCGGGAACGCGTAGACGCGGTGGGCGGCGCGGTCGCAGGGGAACCGGACGTCCTGCCAGCCTTCGATGCTCGCCAGCACCCGGCCGTCCCGCACCAGCTCGGCGGCCATTTCGAGGACGTCCGGCCGCGGCAGCCGGACCCGCACCTGGCAGGTGACGCGGGTCCCCGGCGCCGGTTCGCGGCCGTGCCAGGTGAGCCGGCCGATCGAGCGCGGGAAGGCGAGCAGGCCGTCGGACCGGGTCGCCATCAGCCAGCAGCCGAGCAGCTGACCGACGTTGTCGAGCAGCCCGCCGGGCGCGTCCGGGACGACCAGCTCGCCGCGGATGTGCTGCTCGCCGAGCCCGGTCAGCCGGGAAAGGCCCTGGTAGGCCGGGCCGTGGAACATCTCGCGCCGCGCGTAGACTTCGGCGGCGGTCAGCGGCGGCGCGGTCTCCGGCCCCGGCACCGCGGTCCGCGGCGGCGATGGCGCGAACGTGCCCAGCTCCACGGTCAGCAGCGCGTACGGCCCGATTTCGACGGTCACGTGGTCGCCCTCGCGGCTCATCGACAGCGGCACCCGCCGGGCCGGGGCCGCGATCAGCCACCGCGAGAACACCGCGTCCCGCACCGCGACCGCCGTCGTGCCCGGCCAGGTGCGCTCGACGGTCCGGCAGGCGAGGTCGACCAGGGTCGTCGCGGGCACCACCGGCCGGAAGTCGGACTCGTCGGGCCAGTCGTCGCGCTGCCGGAAGAACCGGTGGTCGCGCAGGTACGGCATGGCCGTCAGCGAGACATCCACGGTGGACTCGACCCGGCGCCGGGCGGCCGCGACGACGTCCGCCGCGGCCTGCCGGGTTTCGGTGAGCAACGCGGTGAACTCGGCGACGATCGGGTGCGTGACCCCGGTGGGTTCGTCGAGCAGACCGCGGGCGGATTCCCCCAGCGACAGCAGCGGGTTCCCGCTGGTGAGCCGGATCCGGCGCGGTTCCAGCGCCGCGAAGTCCGGGTCGCCGCCCTCGGTCCACAGCGCGGTGGTGAGCCGCCGCAGCTGCGCGAGCCCGGGCCGGGTGCCGGACGCGGCCGCGACGACCAGGTGCCGCCGCTCGCCCAGCGTGTCGGTGATGAACGAGCCCAGCTGACCGGCTCCGACCTGCACGAACACCCGGAACCCGGCGTCGTGCAGCGCCTCGGTCAGCGCCCGGAACCGGACCGGGCGCACCAGGTGGTCCAGGTAGAGCCGGCGGACGTCGGCCGGGTCCGCGGGGTACGGCCGCGCGGTCGTCGCCGACCACACCGGCAGCCTCGGTGCACGCAGGTCGAGCTCGGCGACGAGCCGGGCGAAGGGCGCGAGGTGCGGCTCCATCAGCGGGGTGTGGAACCCGGAGCGGAACGGCAGGGTCGTGGCCACGATCCCCACGCCGCGGCAGGTGCCCGCGAAGTCCGCGACGGCGGACGGCGGGCCGCACACGATCGTCTGCTTGACCGCGTTCTCGTGGGAGACGACCAGGTCACCGGGCAGCAGGCCGGCCACGCGCGCCGCCGGGGCGCCCAGCACGAGGTAGTCCGCTTCGGGCAGCTCGAAGCCGTCCGGCCAGTAGCGTGCCAAGGAGTCCGGCGCCGCGGTGTACATCCCGGCGGTCTGCATCGCGGTCCACTCCCCGACGCTGTGCCCGGCCAGCGCGTCCGGCCGGATCGCCAGCCGTCGCAGGACGTCGCCGAGCAGCAGCCCGGCCGCCGACACGCTCGCCGCGCGGTCGAGCACACTCGCCGTCGACCACTGTGGACGATCGCGACCGAAGTGCCTTGCCACGTCGTCGAGGCGTGGTTCGCCACCCGCTTCCAGTCCCGGGTGGACGAACGCGGTCTTGCCGCCCGGCAGCAGGGGGTCGACGCTGCACCAGACGTCACCGGCGCCGTGCCACGACCGGCCCTCGGCCGCCACCTTGGCGAGCACCCGGCGGGCGGTGGCCAGCTTGCGCTCGTCCGGGCCGACGATCCCGATCCGGCACGGCCCGTCGCCTTCACCGGGCCGATCGAGCCGCTCCAGGAGTTCCTCGGGCGTGCGTGCGGCCAGGCGCAGCACACGTTCGGGCTCGTCGACGCGCACGCGCCGCTTCGGCGCGGAGTCCCCGGCTTCGACGACGACGTGGGCGTTCACCCCGCCGAAGCCGAACGCGTTGACCGCGGCGACCCGCGGCAGCGCGCCCCACGGCTCGGCCTCGGCGAGCACCCGGAAGCGCGTCTTGCCGAGCAGCGGGTTCGGGTCGGCGCAGTGCAGCGTCGGCGGCAGGACGCCGTGGTGCAGGGCGAGCGCCACCTTGACCAGCCCGGCGACCCCGGCGGTCGGCAGCGTGTGCCCGATCATCGACTTGACCGAGCCGATCACCGCGCGCGGCCCGCCGGCCGGGCCGAAGACGTCGGCGACGGTGGTCAGCTCGGCGGCGTCCCCGGCGGGCGTGGCGGTGCCGTGGGCTTCCAGCAGGCCGATTTCCGCGGGATCGCGCCCTGCCCAGGCCCGGCGCAGGGCGAGGGTCTGCCCGGCGACGGACGGGCTGAGCAGGCCAGCGCCCCGCCCGTCGCTCGACGTGCCGCTGCCGCGGATCACCGCGTACACGCGGTCGCCGTCGCGGCGGGCGTCGGCCAGCCGCTTGAGCACGACGATCGCGGTGCCCTCGCCGATGAGCATGCCGTCCGCTTCGCGGGACAGCGGGCTGATCCGCTGGCTCGGCGAGAGCGCACCGAGCTGGGTGAACAGCGACCACAGCGTGTCGTCCTGCGTCTGGTGCGCGCCACCCGCGAGGACGACGTCGCAGCGGCCGCGGGTCAGCTCGCCGATCGCCTGGTCGACGGCGACCAGCGAAGACGCGCACGCGGCGTCCACCGTGTACGCCGGGCCGCCGAGGTCGAGCCGGTTCGCCACCCGGGCGGCGGCGAGGTTCGGCACCAGCCCGGCGGCGGTCTCGGGCCGGAACTCGCCGAGCGGTTCGAGCAGCGCCGTCCGCAGCCGCTCGAGGACGGCCGGCCCGGCCGACGGCATCAGCTCGCCGACCGTGCGGGTGATCTGCCGGACGGTGCGGACCCGCTGGTCGAAGCCCTGCAGCCCGGGCGAGAGGTACCCGCCGCGGCCGAGCACGACGCCGATGCGCTCGGGGTCGCCGAGCCGGCCGAGACCACCGGCGTCCGCGACGGCGCCGACCGCGACGGCCAGCGCCGTCAGCTGGTCCGGCTCGGTGCCGTCGAGGGACGTCGGCGGAACACCGAGAGCGACCGCGTCGAAGTCCAGGGTGTCGGGCGTGAAGCCGCCGCGGCGGCCGTGGGTGCGGTCCGGCGCGGCGCCGTCGCGCCCGTGGAACTCCGGATCGCGGCGGTGCGGCGGGACTTCGGTGACGGCGTCGGTGCCGTCCACCAGGTTCCGCCAGTACTGGTCCACAGTGGACGCACCGGGCAGGAACACGCCCATGCCGACGATCGCGACCGGGGTCACCACAGCGACGCCGTGTACAGCACCGAACGGTCCGTGCCGTAGGCGAGTTCGCGCAGGAGGGCCGCGGTGGCCCGGCCCGGGTCGAGCAGGGCGACGTCCCGGCGTTCGTACTCGCGGGCCAGCTCCGGCGACACCATGCCGGCGTGGTCGTCGTCCGGCGCCCACGGTCCCCAATGGACGGTCACGGCCCGGCCCGGCCGGCTCTTGGCGAGCGTTTCGAGCGCGTCGTTCGCGGCGGCGTAGTCGGTCTGGCCGCGGTTGCCGAGCACCGCGGCGATGCTGCCGAAGAACGCGACGAAGCCGGGTTCGGCGTCGAGCGCGTCGAGCAGGGTCCGCGCACCGTCCGCTTTGGTCTCGAACACCCTCCGGAACGACGCCTCGTCCTTGTCCGCCATGAGCTTGTCGTCGATGACCCCGGCGGCGAAGACGACCCCGCCGAGCCGGCTGGGGAGGTTCTTGACGAGGCGCCGCACGGCGTCCGGGTCGCGCACGTCGAGCGAGGTGTAGCCCGCGGTCCCGCCCGCGGCGCGGATCTCGCCGAGGGTGCGGCCGATTTCGCGCTGGGCCAGGACGGTGCGCACGTGACGTTCGATGCCGGCGACCGAGCCGCCGCGGCCGGCCAGCACCGCGCGCATGGCCGCGGGGTCCGCGGGCAGGTCGTCCGGCTCGCCCGGCCACGGGGTCCGCCCGGCGAGTTCGAGCCGGCACCCGGAAGCGGCGAACGCGACCGCCGCGCGGGCGGTGATCCCGCGGGCCCCGCCGACCAGCAGCACGACGGAGTCCGGGCCGAGGCCCAACGCGGCGAGTTCGCCACCGCCCGGACCGGCGCCGGAGTAGGCGATCGACGGGAGGTCCGCCGGCCGCGGCTCGATCGTGAAGCGGCCGGCGTCGTCGTGGCCGACCACCGAGGGGCCGTCGCTGAGGGCCTCGTCCACCAGCGTTTTCGCCACGTCGTGCCGCACTTCCACGAGCCGCGTCACGCCCTCGCGCTCCAGCGCGGCCGACCGCACCAGGCCCCGCAGGCCGGGCACCGCGTACGGTTCCGCCGTCACCAGGACGGTCCCCCGCAGCGCTTTGAGCCGGGTGAACACGTCCGTGAGGTCGCGGGCGACCAGCACGGTGATGTCCGCGTCCCCGGCGACGACCTCCGCCCCGGCCGCGGCGAAGGCGGCGCGCACGGCGTCGTCCGGCGCGGCCACGGTCCTTCCGCGCAGCCGCGCGGGATCCGGGTCGAGCGGCACCGGTATCCGGTCGAGCCGGTACCGGGTGGGCGCTTCCGCGGCCGGCGTGGGGTTCAGCCAGCTTTCGAGATGCGTGGTGAGGGCGTTCGCCGTGCGGTCGCGGCTGAGCTGGTCGGTGCGGTCGTCGGCGGGCAGGCCGAGGCGGGCCAGCAGGGTGCCGGCGATCTCCGTGCGCTTGATCGAGTCGATCGACAGGTCCGCTTCGAGGTCGAGGTCGCCGTCGATCATCTCGGCCGGGTAGCCGGTGCGCTCGCTGATGACGCCGATCACCGTGCTCCTGACGTCGGCCGGGGTTTCGGCCACCGGCTCGGGTTCCGGCTGCGGCTCTTCGAGCACCACCGGAACCGGGGCGGGCGCGGGTGCGGGTGCGGGTGCGCTGCCCAGGTAGCCGAGCATGACCTCCCGCTGGGCGGCGACGAGCTCGCGGGTGGTGCGCAGGAAGTCGGCGATCGCCTGGTCGCGGCCGGACGCGGGCTGGGTCATGGCGGTACTCCGGATTCGTCGGGCCGGGGGCAGGGCGGGGACTTCGGAGCCGGGCGCGCGGGCGGACCGCCCGTCGACGGCCCAGGCGGCCGGGGCGGCCGGGGCCGGTTCGGGCGGCTTCGGCCTGGTCAGCCGCTCGGTGCGGACGTCGACACCGGCTTCGGCGAGGGTTCGCAGCGCGGCCAGGAAGCCCTTGAGGTCGGGCCCGCAGGCGACGACGGTGTGCGGCCGGTCGCCGAGGATGTCCTTCACCAGCCGGGTGAGCACGCGTCCGGGCCCGGCCTCGACGAAGATCCGCGCCCCGGCCGCGTACATGGCTTCGATCTGGTCGAGAAACCGCACCGGGGCACCGATTTGCGCGGCCAGTTCGCCGCGGACGTCGTCTTGGTACGGCTGGGCGGTCCGGTTCGCCCACACGGGTTTCCGTGGTGTGTCGATCTTTTCCTCGTCGAGTTCCCGTGCGAACACCTCGCCCGCGCCGGCGACCAGCGGACTGTGGAAGGCACAGGCGACGGGGATCCGCTGGGCGGAGATGCCGGTTTCCTTCAGCCGCCGGACCGCCCGCTCAACGGCGGGACCGGGCCCGGAGAGGACGACCTGCTCGGGACCGTTGTGGTTGGCGACGACGACATCCGGGCCGATCAGGGTGGCGGTGAGGATATCGCGCTTCGCTTTGACGGCGGCCATGGTTCCGGGCCGGGCGACCTGGGCGATGGCGTGCGCGCGGGCCCGGCTGAGCCGAAGGAGGGTCGCGGTGTCGAAGGCCCCGGCGACGGAGAGGGCGACGAGCTCGCCGTAGCTGTGCCCGGCGAGGAAGTCGGGATGGATGTCGAGCTGGGCGAGGAGCTTGACGACGGCGGTCTCGACGAGCCCGAGCGCGGGTTGGGCAACGCGGGTATCGGTGAGGGCGGCTTCTTGCGCATCGGCGGCCTCGGCGGTGAAGGCTTTGGCAGGGAAGGCCGTGGCGGCGATGTCGGGCGCGAGACGGAGGACTTCGGCGAGCTCGGGAAAGTGGACGAAGAGCTCGGTGAGCATGCCGGTGCGCTGGCTGCCCTGGCCGGGGAAGAGAAAGGCGATCTTCCCGGGGTCGGCCACTGTCTGCCTCCCCGCCACAGCGCGTTCAAGCTCGAACAGGGCCTGTTCCGCCTCCGGTGCCCAGTCCCGCAAGCCGTGCCTGCGGTCCGGGGCCACCGGGGCCGCGCCCAGGACCGCGTGGAAGTTCGTCCCGCCGAAGCCGAATGCGCTCACCCCCGCCAGCCGGGCCGGGTCCGCCCAGGGCCGGGCCGTCGTGGTGAACGTGAACGGGCTCGCCGCCGCGTCCCAAGCTGCGTTCGGACTGGTCAGGTGCAGCGTCGGCGGGACCACCTCGTGCCACAGCGCCAGCGCCGCCTTGATCAGCCCGGCCAAGCCCGCCGCGCACTTCGTGTGGCCGATCTGGCTCTTCACCGACCCCAGCACACACGATCCCACCTCGGCGCCTGCCTCCGCGAAGAAGGCCGTCAGCGTCCGCAGCTCCGTCGCGTCGCCCACCACCGTTCCCGTTCCGTGGGCCTCGACCAAGCCCACGTCCGCCGGCGACACTCCCGCGTCGCGGTACGCCCGCTCCAGCGCGCGTCGCTGGCCCTCCGGCCGTGGTGCCGTCAAGCCGAGTGCCTTGCCGTCGCTGGCCGCGCCGACGCCCTTGACCAGCGCGTAGATCCGGTCGCCGTCGCGCTCGGCGTCGGTCCGGCGCTTGAGCACCAGGCACGCCACGCCCTCGCCCAGCGCGATCCCGTCGGCCGCCGCGTCGAAGGGGCGGCAGCGGCCGGTCGGGGACAGCGCCCCGGCCGAGGTGAACATCAGGTAGTCGTGGATGCCGTTGTGCAGGTCGACCGCGCCGCACAGGACCAGCGAACTCGTTCCCGTGCGCAGTTCCTTCGCCGCGAGGTCCAGTGCGGCCAGCGACGAACCGCACGCCGCGTCCACCGTGTAGTTCGCGCCACCGAGGTCGAGCCGGTTCGCGATCCGGCCGGAAATGACGTTGGCCAGCGTGCCCGGGAACGTGTCCTCGGTCGGCTCGGGCAGCTGCGCGAGCAGTTCGGGCGGCACCTCATCGAGGTAGCCGTCGAGCAGGGACCGCAGCGTGCCCGCGTTCGCCAGGTCGCCGCCCGCCTCCGCGCCGAACACGACGCTCGTGTTCTCGCGGTCGAAGTCCCGGTTCGCGTACCCGGCGTCGGCCAGCGCACGGCGCGCGGTTTCCAGGGACACCAGCTGCGCGGGGTCGATGCTGCCCATCGCGGACGGCGGAATGCCGAATTCCAGGGGGTCGACGTCCAGCGCGGGCAGGAACCCGCCCCACTTCGACGTCGACTGTCCGAAGTAGACGTCCGGGTCCCAGCGTCCGCGGGGTACTTCGGTGACGGCGTCTTCGCCGCGGAGGATGTTCGACCAGAACGCCGGCAGGTCGCGCGCGCCGGGGAACGTGCAGGCCATGCCGATGATCGCGAGGTCGCCGGAGTCCCCGGCCGGTTCCTCCGGCCGGACGAAGGTCTTCCCGGCGGTGACCTCGCGATGGAGTTCGGCGATCGTCGTCCGGCGGTTCCGCAGGACGGCCACCTCGCCCGCCATGAACATCCCCTCGGCCAGCTGCGTGGCGGCATCGAGCGCCTCGCCGTCGCGGCGGACGCCCTTGCTGGCGACGCGCAGCCGTCCGGTGTTCAGCTCCTCCAGCCGCTGCCACGCTTCGGGCGTGTCCCCCAGACCGGCTTTGACCTGCGCGAACTCCGCCGTGTACGGGCTGGGCAGGCACCGCGTGCGGTGGCCCGGCGCGGTTTCCAGGGTCACCGTGGTGTCCGCGGCGAGCGCGCGGTCCTGGAACGGGCTGGTGATCGCGCCGTGCGTCACGGCTTCTTCGGTGAACAGGTACGCGGTGCCCATCAGGACGCCGGCGGCGTCGAGCGGCTCGGCCATCGCGGCGACCATGGCGGCCGAGCGGGCGTCGTGGATTCCGCCTGCGAAGAGCACCTCGACGTCCTTCGCGGCGCCGAGGACGGCCAGTTGTTCCTCCCACAGCTCGAAACTCGCCCGCGGGCCGACGTGCCCGCCGCACTCGGCGCCCTCGAAGACGAACCGGCGGACCCCGGCGTCGAGGTACTGGCGGAGCAGCACCGGCGACGGCACGTGCAGGAACGTCGCGATCCCCTCGGCTTCCAGTGCCTTGGCCTGTCCGGGTTTCCCGCCCGCGACCAGCACGCACCGCGGCCGCGCCGCCCGGATCGCGGCGAGCTGGGCGGCGCGCAGGTCGTCGGGTACGAAGCCGAGGATGCCCGCGCCCCACGGCCGGTCGCCGAGGCGCCCGGCGGTCCGGGCGAGCAGCTCGGCGGTGCGCGTGCCGTTCGCCGTGGCCACCGCGACGAACGGGAACCCGCCCGCGTCCGCGACCGCCGCCGCGAAGCCCGGCTGGTCGCTCACCCGCGTCATCGGGCCTTGGACGACCGGCAGCGCGCTGCCCAGCGTCCGGCACAACCGCGTGCCGAGACCGGCCGCGGGCACCTGCGCGCCGACGATCCGGCCAACGTCCACAGTGGATTCGACGACGACACCCGCCGCACCTCCGGCGAGCGCGCCCACGGCTGTCCGCGGCCCGGCCACCCGGCCCCAGACCGGGACGTCGAAGGCGTGCAGAAGCTGTTGCAGCAGAACGAAGTCACTCAGCTCGCCACCGCGGGCGACGAGCCCCGGCGCGCCGCCGCGAACGGCCTCGGCGGCCGTGGCGACGTCCGCGACCTCGGCGAGCGCCCCGGCCCACGGCGCTTCGGTCCGGACGGCGAAGGCGGCGCCTTCGGGCAACGGGCCGTCCGTCCGCACCGCGTACGGCACCCGGACCCGGGCCGCGACCAGCCGCAGGTCCGCCGGATCGGCGCCGTCGAGAACGCCGAGGCCGCCGCCGCGCGCGACCGCGGCGACCACGTCGGGATCGCCGACCCCCAGGCACCGCAGCCGACGAGCGTGCGACGGCGGGACGAGCTCGGCCATCGGCGGACCTCCTGTGCGCGGGGCGTTGCGATCTTCAGGAATAACGCACCAGGCACCGGAAACGCAATACTCGTGCTAACGTGCAAAATCGTAAGACAAGGCCGAACAAGCCACCCGACCAGCACTTTTATCACCTGCATCGCAACCGGGAAAGATATTTCCCGCACCTGTATGACAATTGGATCCTGAAATTCCTGGAGCCCGCGTGGAACTGACTGGACGCGTGGTCGCGCTGACCGGCGCGGCACACGGAATCGGGGCCGCCATGGCCCGCCGCTTCGCCGCGGAAGGCGCGGCCGGGGTGGTCGTGTCCGACGTGGACGCGGCGGGCGCCGCCCGGGTGGCGGCCGAAATCACGGCCGCGGGCGGCCACGCCGTCGCGGTGGCCGCCGACGCGACGTCCAAAAAGGACTTGAAAGCCCTGGTCGCGACGGCCCGCGCCGAGTTCGGCCGCCTCGACGTGTTCTGCGCCAACGCGGGCGCCGCGTTCGGCACCGGCGTGCACGCGGCCGACGAGCAGTGGCAGAAGTCGTGGGAGATCAACGTCATGCAGCACGTCCACGCCGCGCAGGTCGTGCTGCCGTCGATGCTGGCGCGCGGCGAGGGATATCTGCTGATCACGGCGTCGGGCGCCGGTCTGCTCGGCATCCCGGGCGACGCACCCTATTCGGTCACCAAGCACGCGGCCGTCGGCCTCGCCGAGTGGCTGGCGATCACCTACCGGCCGCGCGGGGTGCGGGTCAGCGCGCTGTGCCCGCTCGGCGTCCGGACGGCGCTGCTGGAGCCCGGCATCGCCGCCGGCCACCCGGCCGCGCTGGCCATCGCCGCGGCGGCCCCGCTGATCACCCCGGAAGACGTCGCCGAAGCGGTCGTGCGCGGGCTCGGCGAAGAGGAGTTCCTGATCCTGCCGCACGAATCGGTGCGGGAGTCCTTCGCGCGCAAGGCCGGCGCGGTCGACGCGTGGATCGACGAGATGGCCGTGGGAGGCTGACGTGGAGTACCGCAGGGTCGGCGCGAGCGGGCTCGCCGTCAGCGAGATCGCCTACGGCAACTGGCTGACGCACGGCGCGCCCGGCTGCGTCGCCGCGGCGCTGGACGCCGGCGTCACGACGTTCCACACCGCCGCGGCCTGGGACGGCGGCGCCGCGGAGGCCGCGTTCGGGGCGGCGTTCGCCGGCGTCCGCCGCGACGACCTGGTGCTGTGCACCGGCGTGTTCTGGCCGGAAGGCCCGGGCCCGAACGACGCGGGCTTGAGCCGCAAGCACGTGATCGCGTCCCTGGAGGGCTCGCTGCGGCGGCTGCGCACCGACCACGTCGACGTCTACCAGCTGCTGCGCTTCGACTACCGCACGCCGGTCGCCGAGACGTTCCTCGCGCTGTCGGATCTGGTGCGGCAGGGGAAGATCCGGTACGTCGGCACGTCGGAGTGGACGGCCGAGCAGCTGCTGCAGGCCCACGAGGCCGCCGCGCGGTACGACGTGCCGCTGATCGCCAACCAGCCGCACTACTCGATGCTGTGGCGGGTGCCCGAGGCGCAGGTGATGCCGGTGGGCGCGCGGATCGGCGTCGGGCAGTTCGCTTCGGTGCCGCTCGCCCAGGGCGTGCTCACCGGCAAGTACCGGGCCGGGCGGATCCCGGCCGGTTCGCGCGCGGCCGGGCCGTCGTACGCCCGGCCGTTGCTCATGCCGGAGCTGCTGGAGCGGGTGGAGCTCCTGCGCGGCGTCGCGGACGACGCCGGCCTCACGATGGCCCAGCTCGCGCTGGCGTGGGCGCTGCAGCACGAGACGGTCGCGGCGGTGGTGACCGGCGCGAGCACGCCGGAGCAGGTCACCGAGAACGCCAAGGCCGCCGGCGTCCGGCTCGACCTCGACGTGCTGACCCGGATCGACCAGCTGCTCGGCAGTTTCGTGCAGACCGACCCGCGGCTGGTGTGGTCACCGCCGGCCCACCTTTCCTAGCCCGCACCCAGGCAGACGAACGGGCGCCGGAAGGGGTCGACGGCGATGGCGTCGGCCAGCGCGAGCGCCGGGCTCTCCCGGACGGCCAGCGCGCGGTAGTAGTCGTCCATCGCGGCCGCCGAGGCGAGATCGCCGACGCGCGAAAGTGGCGCGATGACCGTCCGCGAGCCGCTGGCCAGCAGCGCGCTGGCGAAGCCGAGGGCCTCGTCGCCGGGCCGGATCCGGTTCATCGCGAGCTCGCAGGCGGCGAACACGACCTGCCGCGGCGGCTGCCGCAGCCCGGCCATCTCGTGGCCGAACAGCGCGCCGTCGGCGAGTTCGAGCCGGGAGAAGAGCGCGTTCTCCGGCTCGTGGGCGCCGTGCGCGGCGAAGTGCGCGAGCTTGGCGCCGTCCAGCGCGCGCAGCACGGACTTCACGGTGGCCTTGGCGCCGGTCATCGTCGTCGCGGTGCGGTAGTGCGTGGTCAGCTTCTCGAGCTCACCGCGGGCTCCGGCCAGCCCGGGCCCGCGGACCAGCACGATCTTGCGGGCCCGCGAAGACTTCGTCAGCTCGGCGGCGAGCCAGGCGGTCGCCGACGGCGCGACGACGGTGGGGCGCCCCCGCAGGCCGGGCAGCACACCCCACGGCACGGCGTAGAGCGGCCCGGTCGGGACGACGACCAGCTCGCGGTCGCCGATGCTGTCGGCCAGGGGCTGGATCAGCTGGGTGTCGAGCTTGTCGGCCTGCTTGTGCGCCGACGCCATGACGACCTCGGCGAGCCGTTCGGGCAGGTTGTCGGGAGCCAGGGCATCGAGGTCGACGTTGAGCACGCGCGCGGACTCGGCGGCGGCTTCGGCGGACCCCAGCCGCACGAGCCGGCACTCACCCCCGGCGACGACGACGGCGACGAGCTCGTCCCCGGAGGCGGCAAAGCTGACCATGGCCCGCTCGCCGAGCCGCGCAACGACCTCGGCGAGCCCGGCGACCGGCCGGGGACGGCCCCACCGCCCGGTGTGCCAGCCGAGCCGCTGGGCTTCCCGCAGCCGTTCGTTGTACTTGGCCCGCAGGCCGGCGATGGGATGCCCGTCGTGCTGGGCTTCCTGGATGGCCTGCCCGAGCCCCCGAACCTCGGCCACGCGCGCGGCGAGCTCCGGATCGGTCCCGGCGGAGAGCGGTTCGTAGCGGTAGGTCTGGGCGCGGGTCCGTTCGAGCCAGACGAAGAGCCGCCGGGCGTCATTGCGCTCCAGCACGAGCTTGACGGCCAGATCGGCGAGCTCCTGCCCGTGCAGGGCGGTCCCGGAGACGAGATCGAGCCCGCCCATCCGATCGCGGACGGCGTCGAGCTCGGTGAGCCCGGACCGGATCTCGGTGAGCGCCTTGGCCCGATCCCCCTGAGCGACGGCGAGCTCGGCCCGGCAGAGCCGCCGGAGCATCCGGTAGTCGATGGGGGTCAGCTGCCCGGGCCGGGGCACCTTCTGGAGGGTTTCGACGGCCCGTTTGAGGTTCCCGCGCCGGATGTCGAGCCGGACGGCCAGCATGCGCGCGGTGGCGGCCTGCTCGGCGAGCTGGGGAGTGGGCATCTTCGTGGCAAGCCGCAGCGCCCGGGTCGGCAGGGCCGCCGGGATGTCCGCGATGCGCAGGGCATCCCGGACATCCGCCTGGAGGCCGGCCAGCGTGGCGTTGGCGATGCACGTCTGGCAGCCGACGCGCAGCATCTTGCGCCGCGCGGAGTCGGCCATCTCCCGCGCGAGTTCGATCTCGTCGGTCATCAACGCCGCGGCGGCCCGGTACAGCTCGGCCCGCGCCACCTCGCGGCTGATGCTCTGCTCCACCAGCTTCGGCAGCACCTCGTCCAGGTGAGCACCGGCTTCTTCGGCGAGCCCGGCAGCGAGCAGCGCCTCCGCCTGCTCGAACCGGAGCCCTTCGGGAACCCCCAGGTCCAGCGCGCGGTAGGTCCGCTCGGCCTCCTCGTAGAACCGGAGAGCTTCCGGGACGTCCCCGGTGCGCAGGGCGAGCATGCCCATGGTGCGCCGCATGTCGGCGGCGACGGTCCGGAGCTCGTACTTCTCGGCGAGCTCCAGCGAACGGTTGAGGTCCTTCTGAGCGGCACTCACGTTGCCCAGCCGGATCTGCACCCAGGCGCGCGAGGACAAGGTCTGCACGAAGGCGCCCATTCGCGTCTCCGGAGCCGGGCCGTTCGCCAGCCGGTACTCCTGGTGCGCAACCGAGATGTCGAACGAGACCAGGCTTTCCTCGTTGCGGCCGACGCTCATCAACCGGGCGGCGTAGTTGTGGTTGAGCGCGCCGTTGAGTTCGGCCTGCAGGACAGCGTCCGGCACCGCGTTGACGAGCAGCCGGACATCGTCGAGCCCCGCGAGTCCCGCCGCGAGGTCACCGCTGATCTCCGAGGACAAGGCCGCCATGAGGCTCGACAGCCGGATCCGGGTCACCAGCCAGTCGGTGCGGTACTGCGCCGCGACCGGGTGGATCGAGTCCAGCATCGTCATGCCGCGCCGGAGCAGCCGGACGCCCTCCCGGTAGTGCTTCAGGCAAGACCCTTCAGCGGCTTGTCGCTGAAGGCCGCGGACCGTCTCGATGACTTCGGTCGGGTCCAGGTTCGTCACAGGCACACTCCTATGACATCACAGCAAGTCGCAGAAAGAAGCCCGCCTGCCAGGCGAAGATCGGCAGGCGGGCGGTCACGAATCGGTGAAGCTCAGGGCTTGACCACCTGGTAGCACGGGTTACCGCAGTTCGGCACCATGATCGTGCCGTCCTTCGGCTTCTCCGGGACGTGGTCGATGTGCACCCAACCGTGCTCGTCGGGTTCCGGGTGCGGAACCACCGGGCCGGCCTGCTCGACCGGCTCCGGAGTTTCGCCGGGCTTGACATCCGTGGGCGTCGACATGGTCGATCTCCTCTCCCCTGGGGATCTTCACGGGGACGCTGCCGTGACGGTGAGTCCCCCATGTTGCGGGGCCCTCTCCCCGCGAACGGCCCAATAGTTTCACATCGGAGCAATGATCGGGAGAGTTTTCGCTACGGAAAGTCAGTCCGAAGCGCGTGAGCAGCGTCGATGTCTAGATCGGAACGTCCTAAAGAGTGAAGTCTGTAACGACGTCCACTACGGACGTGCATCCGCGCCTCCGGTGACCGCCGGGCGGCCCGTGTCGCTCCGGGTACGGAACGTGACGACCGGCCGGTGGCCCCGGACCGAGGTGTCCTGTGTGGACGACGGTCAGGCCGTCGCCGCCGCGTGGACCGCGCGGACCAGGCGGTCGTTTTCCGGGGCCGCTCCGCCCGGGAAGGCGAACCGGCGGCGGTTGTAGCCGTACGCCAGGCCGCTGCGCGGGTCGGCGAACGCCTGGGAACCGGCCGCGCCGCTGTGGCCGAACGCCCCCTGGCCCAGCACCGGGTAGTCGTCCGAGACGACCGCGAAGCCGAGGCCGAACGCGTTGTGGTTGCGGGTGGCGAGGTCGTCGCCGATCGAGTGGATCTGCGCGAACTCCGCCGCCGTCTCCGGGCGCAGGAGCGGCTCCGGGCCGCTGATCGCCGCCGCGTACATGGCGGCCAGGCCCCGCGCCGACGCGACGCCGCCCACCGAGGCCGGGCTCAGCTGCCGGACGAGCTTGATGTTCGGCAGCTCCCAGAGCTCGGGCGCCTTCAGGTGGTTGCGGTTGAAGGCGATGCCCGTGATGCTGTCCGGCCCGGTCGCGGTCGCTTCCAGCGCCGCCAGCTGTTCCGGCGTCGGGAGCATCGGCTGCGTGGTCAGGAAGCGCGGCTCCAGTTCCTCCGGCAACCCCAGGTAGAAGTCCAGGCCGAACGGCTTCCGCACGCGCTCCTCGAAGTGCTCCTGGATGCTGCGGCCGGTGACGCGCCGGACGACCTCGCCGGTCAGCGCGCCGATCACCAGCGCGTGGTAGCCGAACGCGGTGCCGGGCCGCCAGTACGGCCGCTGCCGGGCGAGCCGCTCGGCGACGACGCGGTCGTCCGCGAGCTCTTCGCCGGTGAACCCGGCGTCGGCGCCCACGACGCCGGCGCGGTGCGCCAGCAGGTCCCGCAGCGTGATGCCGCTCTTGCCGGCCGCGCCGAACTCCGGCCAGTAGTGGGCGACCCGCTGGTCGAGGTCCAGCACGCCGTCCTGGACGAGCAGCGCGACCACCAGGTGCGCGGCCCCCTTGGTCGAGGAGAACACGCCGGTCAGCGAGTCGCCGCTGATGGCGGGCCCGGTCCACAGGTCGACGACCCGCTCACCGTCGACGTGCGCAACGAGCTGGGCGGCGTAGTCACCGCCTTCTTCGACCGCGACGGCGGCGAACTCCGCCCGGACGGACTCGAACCCGTCGGCGACGGTCCCCTGGATGTGGTCGGACGACATGAGAGCTCCCTCGGTGCTTTCGAACGCCTGCGCCAGGAACCAACCCACCCGATGCCGAGGTATTCCGGTAAGCGCGACCGGCCCGGCGAGATGTTTCCGGCGTGGGGAAACAGAACAGACCACCCACCCGGCCAGGCCGCGGTCTGGTGATCGCGTCGCTCGCGATCGGCGTGTCCGGCCTCGGCCGGGTGTGGGAACGGATGGCCACGGTGAGAGTGAGTGGTTCGGCGTCGGGCAGCCGTGGTGGTCGTCGGATCCGGGTGGGTTGTCGGGACGTTTGCGGTGACGTCGTGGCCGCACGTCGGCCCGCCGGTCGCCTGCTTCGGCGACGGGGCCTCCGGACCGCGGTAGAGAACCCGCCGGGCGGGTATCAGTCCGATCATGAAGCTGACCTCCACCGTGCTCGGTACGCCGGACCCCCGCGCGCTCGCCGAGTTCTACTCGAAGCTCCTTGGCTGGCCTATCCGCACCGACGAACCTGAGTGGGTGACTCTGCGCCCGGACGACGGCAGCGCGGGGCTGTCGTTCCAGCTGGAGACCGGGCACGTCCCGCCGGTGTGGCCGCCCGCCGACGGCGCGCAGCAGATGCAGCTGCACCTCGACATCGAGGTCGACGACCTCCAGCAGGCGACGGCGGCGGCGACCGCGGCGGGCGCGGTGGTCGCCGGGTTCCAGCCGCAGGACGATGTCCGCGTCTGCTTCGATCCGGCCGGGCACCCGTTCTGCCTCTGGACCCGCACGGGGTGACGTCGGTCCGGGCAGCGGCGATCGCCGAGGTTCACGAGCCGCCGCCGGCCGAAACCCAGAACCGACCCCGCGATGAGGCGACGCCGAACGCGCGGCGGGCGGCGAGGCGAGGGCGAGGGCGAGGCTCCTGGCGGCGCAGGCCGAAACTCCAAGCCGACCCCGCGATGGGGCGATGGCGAGCGCGCGGCGGGGGTCGACGGCTGCGAGGGCTGCGAGGGCTGCGAGGCTGCGCTCCCAGCGGCGCACTGACGCTGGCCGAAGACCTCGACCTGCCGCAGCTCCCGCTGTTCCACGCGATCCGGGCGAAATTTCTCGCGCCGATGGACCAGCCGAAGGAGGCGGCCGCAGCGTGCAGGGCGGTGATCGGTCTGTGCGCAACGCCGTGGAGCGGGGCGCCGGCGGCGCGGAAGGCCACGCGTGCTGTAAGCGGGGCTGCTGCTGGGACGGACACGGGGGGCTTGCCGCCTGGGAGTGGGCAGGTGGCGGCACGGAAGCGCCGTGCGTGCCGTCGGTGGGTGGATGGGTGGCTGGCGGGTGGGGTGACGCCCCGCGTTCGAACGGTCACAGGATCCGCTATGTTCGGCTGAGGTCCTGTTTCCGGCGAACGGAGTTGAGTCCTGTGGGGGTGCACCGGATCTGGCACCACGGACTGGTCCCCACCGAGGGGAAACGCCCCCTGGACGCGTTGCGCAGCAGGCTGATCAGCCGCGAGCGGCAACACGACGACTACACGGTGATCGATCTCGGCTCGTCCGACGACGGTGGTTCGCGCCGGTGCGACCTCAAGTTCGCGTACGAGGGCAGCGAAGGCCGCTACTCCGTTCAGGTACTGCTTTCGCTCTGCTACCGCGCCGGCGAGGACCGGGTGACGTGGTTGCTGACCGCGGCCTGCACGCGGCCGTGGCGCAGCTGCCACGACGCACCGGCCCAGCGGATCGGGCTGGAGGAGCTGGGCGCCAGCGGCAGCGACGAAATCCCGATCGAAACGCCGGTGCTGGCGATGCGCGGCTGGTCGCGCAAGGAATGCGACCACCTCGCCGACCTGCTGGGTGAGGCGCTGGTGGCGCCGTGGCGATCTTCGGCCGTGCTGGTGCTCACCGAGCCGCCGACGGTGCCGGTGGAGGGCTGGCCCGGGCTGGTCAACGTCTTCGACGTCGACGACCGCTTCCGCCACACCCTCAACCGGCACCTGCCGCTCGGCTGCGCGGTGCCGCAGGGCGCGCGGCTGTACGTGCCGCCGTGCGACCAGCTCCCCGATTTCGTCGTCAGCGAAAGCCCGGTGTCCGGTGAGGCGCTGGAGGGTGCGATCACCCGGCTCATCCAGACCCGCGGCCGGACGCCCCTGCCCGAGGAGTGGGCCGACGTGCCGAGTGTGCGGGCCTGGTACGAGACCGATCCCTTCGCTTCGCCGGAGCGCGAGCCGGACGCCGAGCTGGTGGAGAAGCTCGGCCGCGCCGAGCGGGAGCTGGCCGAAGCGCGTGGCGTGATCACCATCCTGCGGAAGAAGGCCAAGGCCCACGCCGAGGAACGGGACCGGCACGCCTGCGAGGTGAAGGCGCTGCGCCGCCGCCTCGAGGACGCGTGCGCGACCGACGTGGCTTGCCTGCGCGACCAGCTCGCGCAGCTGCAGGCGGAGGTGGACGACTACGCCCGGGCGTTCGAGGAGACCGAGGCCGAGCGCGACGAGCTGAGACGGATCAACGGGCTGCTGGCGGGCCGGCTCGCCCGCCACCACGACGCCGACGAGGAGGTCGCCGCCGCCGAGCGCCCGCCGGAAGACTTCCCCAGCTTCGCCGAACTGATCGGCGCCGCGTCGGCCTCGCTCAAGCACCTCGCGATCACGGCCGAGCCGGCGCCGGCCGCGATCCTCGACCACCACCCCAAGGCCGCCGCTTGGCGCCGCAAGGCATGGGACGCGCTCCGCACCCTCGACGCCTACGCGAGCGCCCGGACGTCCCTGCTCGACGCGGGCCAGGACCCGGGCCCGGAGCTGTCGGACGTGCTCGCCTTCGCCCGCACCGGGCAGCCGGGTTCGCTGATCAGCGCGAACATCATCGCGCTGGCCGAGTCGGACACCGTGACCACGAACGAGCGGCTCCGCCAGGCCCGCACCTTCCGCGTCGACCCGCGGACGAACCCCGCCGGGCGCGACTACTTCGGCGCCCACATCGCCCTGGAGCGCTTCAAGTCGCCGGCACCGCGCCTGCACTTCCTCGACGACACCGACCGCACCGGCACGGTGTACGTCGGCTACCTGGGCGCCCACCTGCCGACGTCGAAGACCAACTGAGCGAGAATCGCGCGCATGACGGAGCTCGCGCACAAGCACCTGGCCTACTGCTGGATCGCCCGCGGTGACCGGGTGCTGTTCCTCCGCCGCGGGCCCGGCGTGTTCCTCGCGGGCCGGTGGGAGCTGCCCGGTGGCACGGCCGAGCCAGGCGAGCGCTTCGAGGAGACCGCGACGCGCGAAGCGGCGGAGGAGACCGGGTTGACGGTCCGGGTCACCGGCGAGCTCGCGCGCGATGCGTGGCCGGATGTGGCGGGACGGGCGTTGCGCATCCACGCTTTCGTTTACACAGTGGACGAAGAGGGCTCCGGCGAGGTTGTGCTCAACCCCGAGGAGCACGACGGCTTCGCGTGGCTGACGCGGGCGGAGGCCCGGGAACTTCCGCTGCCGGACCACTTCCGGCGGCTGCTCGATCGGTAGGAGTTTTCCGTTGCGCAGCACCGGATCGCGGTGGCGCCGAGGTCTTCGGGTCGTGGTCATGCCTTCGACGGTACCCGAACAGATGTGCGATCGGCATCGCTGGAAAGGGTGAACCACGGCCGGGCTTGGAGCGGCGTTTTCCCTTGTGCCACAACGTAAACCGGCCTAGGGAGCCCCCGATTTCCACACTACCGGAAGGGACCGACAAAAACCGGGGCTCACCGCTTCGTCTCGTACCTCGTCAGCACCACGCCGCCGGGGAACGTGCGCGTTTCCACCAGGTTCAGGTTCACCCAGCCGTCCACCGCGGCGAAGAACGGTGTGCCGCCGCCCAGCAGCACCGGGTGGGTCACGATCTCGTACTCGTCGACCAGCCCGGCCCGCATCGCCGCGCCCGCGAGCGCCGCGCCACCGACCCGCATCGGCGCGCCGTCCGCGGCCTTGAGCCGGGTGATCTCCTCGACCGCGTCGCCGGTGAAGACCCGGGTGTTCCAGCCCGCCTCGCCGACCGTCGAGGAGAAGACCACCTTCGGCGTGTCCCGCCAGTTCCGCGCGAACTCGGCCTGCGCCGGGGTGGCGCCCGGCTGCCGGTCGCCGGTCGGCCAGTAGGAACTCATGGTCTCCCACAGCTTGCGCCCGTAGAGGAACAGGCCGATCGCCCGCTCCTGGTCGAGCCACCACCGGAACAGCTCGTCGCTCGGCTCGCTCCAGCCGAGGTCGTCGCCCGGCGCCGCGATGAAGCCGTCCAGGGACAGGTTCATGCCGTAGACCAGCTTCCGCATGACGTCCCGCCTTTCCGTCGGCCGGTCCCGGAGGCACGCTCAATCGCGAGGCGCCAGGTACCTCAACAGCACACTGGCCCCGTCGGTGAGCACCGAAGCCAGTTCCAGCTCCGCCGGATCGACCGGCGCGCCGAGCGATGCCCGGCCGGCCGTTCCCGCCACCAGGAACGGCGCCACCGTCAACCGGAACTCGTCGACCAGCCCCGCCTCGATCAACGACCCGAACAACCGGGGACCGCCCTCGCAGTCGATGCGGCCCAGCCCCTCCGCCACCAGCGTCGACACCACCCGCTCGGCCGACACCTCCAGCTCGCCCGCCACGAACACCCGGGCGCCGTTCGCCGCCCAGGCGTCGCGCAACGACGAAGGCGCCGCCGAGGAGGTGAACACCAGCGTGGGGACCCGCGCCTTGGTGATCACCGGGGCGTCCGCAGGCAACGACCGGCCCGTCGTCACCACCGCCACCGGCGCGATCGGGGCCAAGCCGAACCGGCTGCGGCGAGCGGCCGTCGCGGCGTCCGGGCGCATCCCTTCGAAGCCCTCCGCCATGGCCGTTCCCGCGCCCACGAGCACGACGTCCGCGAGGTCGTTGCCGAGGCGGTAGACGACCCTGTCCGCCGGGGTCGACAAGCCACCCGAACGGCCTTCGACCGCGATCGCGCCGTCCGTGCTGGACACGAAGTTCACCGCCAGCCAGCGTGGGTCCGCCGGATAGCGGTAGAGCTGCTCGAGGTCGCCGTTGGCGAGCTCGCGCGCGGACGGCCAGACCTGGCGGATCACTCCCATCGGACCGCCTTCGCCGGCGGGCGCGTGCCCGCGATGCTCGCCGCCATCTCCGCCGCGTGCCGCACCCCGCGGACGTGCTTCGTGCGGATGATCGCCACCCCGGCCGAGGCCGCGAGGGCCGCCAGCGCGAGCCCGCCGGGCGTTCCGTCGCCGGCCACCGACGCCAGCACCGGCACGTCTCCGGCAGGCATCGACCGGAACTCCCCGATGTCCCTGACCACGGACAGACCGGTCACGGAGGGGACTTCCGGAGCCACGTAACCCGCGCCGTACCGGGCCGCGACCTCGGCCAGGTCCGCGCGCGTCAGGATCAGGTCGGCGCCCGCTTCGCAGCAGACCGCGGCGACCGACGGGTCCGTGGTGTCCACCCCGACGACGAGGTCGGGAAAAGTCTCCCGCGCCGCCTCGACGAGGGATCCGGGCACACTCACGAGATCGGCGCCGTCGGCGACCGCGGAGCGCGCCGCGGGGAGCGACTCGACCGCGGCCAGCACCAGCGCGCGGTCACCGCTCAACCGGCGGCCCCGGAAGACGAGGTCGGGGGTCTTCATCGCACTCTCCCTGCTGGACGACCTTCGCGATCATAAGCGAGGTCCGGCAGGTGGGCGTTCTTCGCCGTCAGGTGGCGGGGCTTCGTCGCCGGGCCACCCGACTCGGCAGTGTGACATCCGGGGCTTCGCCCCGGGGCCGGGGGCTCCGCCACCCGGACCCCCGAAAAAGGGTTGGTCAGGAGGCGATAGCCTCGTTGATGGCCAGCAGCTCCTGAGCGGTGCGCGTGGCGGTGAACTCGATGACGTCGTACCGGGCGAGCCGCTGGACCACGAACGGGTCGCTGGCGAGCACGGCGTCGAGCTTGCCGCGCAGCACCGAGCGGACCAGTATCACGTGGTCGGCCGATCCGTTACCCTTTCCGCAAACGAGGAAGAGTCCTTTCGTGAATTGTTTGCGCACCCAGTCCGAATGGTCCGGAAGCGCGTAGTCGACTTCTGTTTCGGGCGCCGTATAGGTCAGCAGTGCGATGTACATGTCTGCAGGATAGGACGGTTTTGCCGGCACCGCATCCGCCTGGCGAGTGGCCCCCGGCACGCCTTTCGTTAATATTCCGTCAAGAACCCCGGAATTCCTTTACCCGACCTTTTTCGACATACTCGCCGATTCTCGTACGCCCGTCGTCGTACGTCGCGGTGTCGCCGCCGGGCCGACGCGGGCGGCACGCGCGCCGCGCGAAACTGCTCGGCATGAACGCACTGACCCGGATCTGGACCGGCGGACGGCGAGCCGAGCGCGTCGCCTACGCCGTCGGCGCGGCCCTGTTCCTCAGCGGCGTCGCGCACGCTCTCGTGCTCATCGCCGGCGGCGGCTCGTGGCTGGGCCCGCTGTCGATGCGCAAGGCCGTCACGTTCGGCCTGTCGTTCGGGCTGACGCTCGCGTCGGTCGCCTGGGCGACGTCGTTCCTCACCATGCGCCCGCGGCTGCGCAGCGTCCTGCTCGGCGCGTTCACCGTGGCGAGCGTCGCCGAGGTCGCCCTGGTCAGCATGCAGGCGTGGCGCGGGGTGCCGTCGCACTTCAACTTCGAGACGTCGTTCGACACCTTCGTCTCGATGACGCTGGCCGCGGGCGGTGGCGTGCTCGTCGTGACCGTCATCGGCTTCACGGCCACCGCGCTCGTCGAACCGGGCCCGGCCGCGCCGAGCCTGCGCTTGGCGGTGCGCGCCGGCCTGGCCGTGCTGCTGGTCGCGCTGGCCACCGGCGCCGTGATGATCGGGCGCGGGGTCGTCGCGGCCCGCGGCGGCGACCCGGAGCTGGCCTACACCACCGCCGGCTCCCTCAAGCCGCTGCACGCGGTCGCCATGCACGCGATCCTGGTGCTGCCCGCGCTGGCCTGGCTCCTGCGGTTCACCGGCCATTCCGAAGCGCACCGGCTGCGCGTCGTCCAGACGGCCGTCGCCGCCGACGCCGTGCTCACCGCCGTGATCGGCGTCGAGTCCTTCGCCGGCATCGACCCGCTGGCCGCCCCGCTGCCGCTGCTGCTCCTGTCCGCGCTGGCCGCCGCGGTATTGGCGGGCACCGGAATCCACGCGGTGTCCGGCATTGAACCGGCCGTCCGATTCGCACGTGTCCTCAACGGGAAGGCAAGGGGCCGGTAAAGCGGCGGACGGAGAACACGCGTGCGGCACGGTATGACCCCCCACGGCCTTTTCCAGCAGGACAAGGCCCACAGCCCGTCGTTCTTCTCCGTGGCCAGGGCGATGGGGCAGTACGCGGACGACCTCGCGGACTTCTGCATCCCCTGCAACCCGTACTTCCCGACCGACGAGATGTTCGGCCAGCTCGAACGCAACCTGCGCACGATCCTCAAGTTCTACCCGAGCGATTCCGCCGCGATCACCGCGCAGCTGGCGAGCGTGCTGCGGCTCAACCCGTCGACGATCTCGCTGGCCAACGGCTCCACCGAGCTGATCACCTGGATCGACCAGCTGCTGGTCGGCTCCAGCGTCGCCGTGCCGATCCCGACGTTCGGCCGCTGGACCGACCAGCCGATGGAGACCGGCAAGCGCGTCGACATGTTCCTGCTCAAGGAGGCGGACGGCTTCGAGCTGCGCGTGGACGAGTACATCGACTTCATCAAGCGCCGCGGCTCCCGGGTCGCGGTGCTGTGCAACCCGAACAACCCCGACGGCGGGTACCTGCCGCGGCGCGAGGTGATCCGCTTCATGGACGCCCTCGAGGACCTCGACCTGGTCGTGATCGACGAATCGTTCGTCGACTTCGTCGAGGTCGAGCGCAACCCGTCGGTGGCCGCCGAAGCCGTCGTCCGGCCGAACGTGATCGTGCTGAAGAGCCTCGGCAAGAACTTCGGGCTGCACGGGATCCGGTTCGGCTACCAGGTCTCGAACCCGGCGCTGACGCGCAAGCTGTCGGCCGCGCTGCCGAAGTGGAACCTGAACTCGCTCGCCGAGACCGTGATCTTCATGCTCGCCGAGCACCGCGCGGAGTACGAAGACAGCCTCAAAAGGCTGGCGCTCGACCGGTTCATGATGCATTCGCAGCTCGGGCAGTTCCCGGAGCTGACGGTGTACCCGTCGCAGGCGAACTTCCTGCTCGTCAAGCTGCCCGCGTCGGTCGACGGCGCCGAGCTGTGCGACTACCTGCTCGCCGAGCACCACCTGCTGGTGCGCCAGTGCGGCAACAAGATCGGCATGACCAGCCAGTTCATGCGCTTCGGGGTGCGGCCGGACACCGAGGTCGAGCGGCTGGCCGAGGGACTGCGTGGCGTGGACCGGCTCGGCGGCGGGCGGCACACGACGCCGGCCATCGAGCTGGTCTCGCACTCCCGCGAGCCGGAACGGTCGATCAGCTGAGCACCTGGGCGATGGCCGACTTCCAGGCGAACACCCGGCCGTTCGCCGAGCTCGACCGCGCCGGCCGGACCCGGCGCCTGCGGCGGCTCGCCGAAGCGGCGTTGACGGCCTACGCCGTGCCGGTGGCTCGCCTGACCCCGCTGGCCCACGGGCAGAACACGGCGTTCCGCGTCGACGGCGCCGACGGCCACCGGTACGTGCTGCGGGTGCAACGGCCGGACGGCCCCGGCGTCGCGCAGGTGCGGGCCGAGATGACCTGGCTCGCCACCCTGCGCCGCGAAACCGGCCTCGTCGTCCCGCAGCCGGTGCCGACACGCGCCCGGGACCTGGTCACCGTGGTCGCCGACCCGGCCGTGCCCGAACCGCGCACCTGCGTGCTCGCCCACTGGGTCGAGGGCCGGTTCCTCGACGAGCGGCTCAGCGCGCCGCAGCTCTACGCGGTGGGCGAGGTCACCGCGCGGCTGCACCTGCACGGCACGCGGATGAACGGCCTCGACCGGCGCCGCGTCGACGACCTGACCGAGTTCGGCCGCACCCAGGTGGACGGCTTCTCCGCCGCGGTCGTCGAACGGGCCGTCGCGGCGGCCGGCGGTGACGAGCGGATCCGCAAGGCGGTGGCCCGCGCCCGCGCGGTGCGGGCCGAGCTGGGCTACGGCTCGGACGTCTTCGGCCTGGTGCACGGCGACCTGCACCAGGACAACTACCTGCTGCACCGCGGCCGGGTGGGCATGATCGACTTCGACGACTGCGGGTACGGGCACTACGCCTACGACCTCGCCGTGGCGCTCGACGCCCTCCGGCACCTGCCCCAGCGCGAAGAGCTGCGGGAGGCGCTCCTGGACGGCTACCGGTCGGTCCGCCCGGCCGGGGCCACGACGGACCCGGGGGTGCTGGCCGCCTTCGCCGGGCTCCGGCGGGTCCAGCTGCGGCTGCGCTGACCCGCCGAGGCCGCACTGTCACGCGAAAGTGTGCGTTACAGGTGGTCGTTACAATTGCTACATGGCCGGACGATCGAGCAACGCCACCAGCACCCGCGACCGCCTGCTCATGGCCGCCGGTCAGCTCCTGCACGAAGCGGGCGACGGGCCGGTGTCGACGCGGGCGATCTGCGAACGCGCCGGCGTCCAGGCCCCCACGCTGTACCACCACTTCGGCAGCAAACAGGGCCTGCTCGACGCGGTCGTCAACTACGGCTTCACGCAGTACGTCCAGGCGCCGGAACCGGGCGGCGACCCGGTGGACCGGATCCGCGCGGGCTGGGACAGGCACGTCGAGTACGGGCTGGCGCACCCCGCGTTCTACGTGTTGCTCTACGGCCAGATCGAGCCGGGCGTCCCGTGCAACCTCACCTCGAGCGCCGAAGCGATGCTGCTGGAGCTCTTCACGCCGTTGGCCCGCGACGGCCGTCTGCGCGTCGAGGCGGCGGAGGCCGCGCGGCAGTTCGCGGCGGCCAACAGCGGCGTGACGCTCAGCCTGATCGCCCAGCCCGAGGAAAGCCGGGACCTGACGATGTCCGCCCAGGTCAGGGAGTCGGTCCTGGCCGGGCTGCTCGCCGGCCGCCCCGCCGAAGGCACGTCCGTGAGCGCGCTCGCTGTCGCTTTGTCGACCGCACTCGAGGACGACGACCGCGCCTTGACCCCGACCGAGCGCCTGATGCTGCGCGAGTGGCTGCACCGGCTGGCGACCTGAACGCTACATTTGCTACATTGCTCGATATGACAAATGTATCGAGCAGGTTCGGCGTGTTCCTGGCCCCGCACCGCGACGACGTGGCCCGCAAGGAACAGGCGGTCGCGGCGGACGAACTAGGCTACGGCGCGGTCTGGCTGGGCACCGGCCGCAACTCCGTGGGCGACCTGGCGTTCGTCGAGGACATCCTCGCCTCGACCGAGCGGATCACGGTGGCGACGGCGATCGTCAACATGTGGGTCGACGAGCCGGAAACCCTGGCCGCGTCCTACCACCGGCTCGCGGGCCGGTACGGAAAGCGCTTGCTGCTCGGCATCGGCGTCGGCCATCCGGAGTCGGTCACCGAATACCGGAGCCCGTACGCCAAGATCGTCGACTACCTCGACCGGCTCGACGCGGCCGGCGTCCCGGCCGAGGCCCGGGTGCTCGCCGCGCTCGGCGACCGCGTGCTCAAGCTGGCCGCCGAACGCACCGCGGGCGCGCACCCGTACCTCGTGCCGGCCGCGCACACCCGGCACGCGCGGGCGATCCTGGGCGCGGGCAAGCTGCTGGCCCCGGAGCAGAAGGTGGTCGTGGACGAAGACAGCGTGGCCGCGCGCGCCATCGGAAGGCCGTACGTCCAGACCCCCTACCTGGGCTTGCGCAACTACGTGAACAACCTGCTGCGCCACGGGTACACCGAGGCCGACGTCGCCGGCGGCGGCAGTGACCGCCTGATCGACGACCTCGTCCTGCACGGCACGCCGGAGACGATCGCCAAGGGCCTGCTGTCCCACGTGGACGCCGGCGCCGACCACGTGGCGGTGCAGGTGCTCGGCCCGTCCCCCGCGGTGGAACTGGCGAGCCAGCGGCGGCTGGCCGAGGTGCTGCTCTGATCAGCCGGGCGCGGGCAGCAGGGCGTTCAGCGCCGCCACGAGCGTGCGTTCCTCGTAGGCGAAGTGATCGTCCAATGCGGACCTGAGCCGGTCGAACTCCGCGCGGAGCCGCACCGGGTCGGCTTCCTCCTCGACGAGCTGCCGGACCTCTTCCTGCAGCCGCGCGACGACGATGTGCTCTTCGTCGAGCTTCGCCAACGTGGGGGCGAGGGCCGGGAACCTTCCGGCCAGCAAGGGGAAGATGTTGCCGGCCTCCCCGGTGTGGTGCCGGGTGAGGGCCGTGCAGAACCGCATCGCCGAGGCGACGACGACCAGCCGGCCGCCGATGTCCAAGGCGCCCAAGGGAACCTGGTGTTTCCGGCCCGTCCGGGCGCCGGTCGTGGTGAGCCTGATCAAGCTGGGTTGTCCTTTCCGATGACGGGATCACCGGAGGCCGAGACGGCGACAGCTCGCTTTTCGGCGGTCCGGGTGGCGAAGCCCCCGGCCCGGGGCGAAGCCCCGGCTGTCGCGGAGGGCACAGCTCCGCCAGGGAAAGGCGGAACGTGTCGATCTCAAGGGGGCTGGGTAGCCACTACCTCCGTGTGTCGGCCCATCCGGGGCGCAACTCGCACGTTACCAACCCAAGCCGGGTACCGGCCATCCCTT
Organism: Amycolatopsis sp. NPDC005003; assembly: GCF_053600695.1. Taxonomy (NCBI): domain Bacteria; kingdom Bacillati; phylum Actinomycetota; class Actinomycetes; order Pseudonocardiales; family Pseudonocardiaceae; genus Amycolatopsis; species Amycolatopsis sp. NPDC005003. The sequence continues at coordinate 181,504 of NZ_JBSGAI010000001.1, forward strand.
GACCGCGTAGCTCAGCGGGCGGCGTCAGCGGCTTTCCGGGCGGCGGTGGCGGCCGCGTCGGCTTCGTCGAAGGCCGCTTTCGCCGTCTCGAACTCCGCCGTCGCCCGCTCGGCGCGTTCCTCGGCTTCCGCCAGGCGCTCGCGCAGGTCGTCGACGCGGGCGGTGGCCTGCTCGGCCGCGCGCTCGGTGCGGACCAGGTCGCGCTCGGCCACCGCGCGTTCCTTGTCCCGCTCGGCGGCTTCCTTGCGCAGGCGCTCGCGTTCGGCGCGGGCGCGCGCCCGTTCCTCTTCTTCGCGCCGGTGGTCGCGCTTCGGCTTGGCCGGTTCGGCCTTGTCCACCAGCTTCGCCGGGCGCTTGCCGGTGGCGGGCGGGACGCTCGCGGCCAGGCTGAACCACTGGTCGGTGTCCTGGTGCGCGACCGACGTCAGCCGGCCGGCGAGGGCCAGCGCGGCGGTGTCCGGCTCGGCCGCGACGGCCTCCAAGGTCGCCTCCACCTCGCGGGTCACCGTGTCGCTCATCGACGGCAGCTCGTGGAGGATCCGCCGCACCAGCTCGCCGCGCCGCCGGGTCAGCGCGCGCAGCTCGTCGCCGGCCAGCCGCGTGTGCGCGTCCCGCAGTTCGGCGCCGAGCTCGGCCAGTTCGCGCAGCTGGTCGGAGTCGTCCCTGGCCAGGCCGTTGACGATCGCCGCGGCCGTGGTCGGCTTGCGCAGCTGCTGGATCCGCTTCGCGAGCTCGGCGTCTCCTCCGGCCTTCGCCGCCTTCGCCGCCGCGTTGCGCGCGCTGACGAACTCCGCGAGGTCACCCCCGTAGAGCTCGCCGGCCACCGTGTCGAAGTCCATCGTGGTCCAGCGAACCACATCGGGCTGGTGCGGGCATCCAGGAAGAGTCATCATCGGGGGATGTTCTTCGATCTGGGTGTCCGGGACTTCCTGGACCGCGCCGAAACGGTGTACCCGGACCGCGTCGCGGTGGTCGACGAACCGGACCAGCCGGCGCCGAGCTGGGGTTCGCTCACCTACCGCGAGGTGGCGCGCCGGGCCCGCGCGCAGGCCGCCAACCTCGACAGGCTGGGCGTGCCGGCCGGCGGGCGCGTCGCGATGGTGTCGCACAACGCCGCGCGGCTGCTCGTGTCGTTCTTCGGCGTGTCCGCCTGGGGCCGGATCCTGGTGCCGGTGAACTTCCGGCTGACCCCCACCGAGGTCGAGTACATAGTGGAGCACTCCGGGGCGGAGGTGCTGATCGTCGACCCGGAGCTCGAGCACCTGCTGGGCACGGTGACGGCGAAGCACGTCTTCGTGCTCGGCCGCGACGACGACGCCATCTGGGGCGGCGACGGGACGCCCCGGCCGTGGGACGGCGACGAGTCGGCCACCGCCACCGTCAACTACACCTCGGGGACGACCGCCCGGCCGAAGGGCGTGCAGCTCACCCACCGCAACATCTGGCTGAACGCCGCGGTCTTCGGCCTGCACACGACGTTGAGCGACGACGACGTCCTGCTGCACACCCTGCCGATGTTCCACTGCAACGGCTGGGGCATGCCGTACGCGGTGACCGGCCTCGGCGGGCGGCACATCGTGCTGCGGAAGGTCGACGGCACCGAGATCCTGCGGCGCATCGACGAACACGGCGTGACGATCCTGTGCGCGGCCCCCGCCGTGGTCACCGCGGCACTGGACGGCGCCGCGAAGTGGGAGGGCGAGATCCCGGGCCGCGACCGGGTCCGGATCGTCGTGGCCGGCGCGCCGCCGCCGACGCGCACGATCGAGCGGGTCCGGGAGGAGCTGGGCTGGGAGTTCATCCAGATCTACGGGCTCACCGAGACCGCGCCGCTGCTCACGGTCAACCGGATGCGCAGCGAGTGGGCGGACCTCGATCCGCACGAGCAGGCCCGGCTGCTGGGCCGCGCGGGCGCACCGGCGCTCGGCGTCCGGATCTCCGTGGACAGCGACGGCGAGGTGCTCGCCCAGTCGAACCACAACCTCGACGGCTACTGGGAGAACCCTGCGGAGACCGCGCGGGTCACCGACGGCAACTGGTTCCACACGGGCGACGGCGGGTCGTTCGAAGACGGCTACCTGACGATCGCGGACCGCAAGAAGGACGTGATCATCTCCGGCGGCGAGAACGTGTCGTCGATCGAGGTGGAGGACGCGCTGAACTCGCACCCGGCGATCCGCGAGGCCGCGGTGATCGGCATCCCGGACGAGAAGTGGGGCGAGCTGGTGACGGCGCTGGTCGTGGTCGAGGGCGAGGTCACGGCGGAGGAGCTGATCCGGCACTGCCGGGGCCACCTGGCCGGGTACAAGTGCCCGAAGCGGATCGAGTTCCTGGACGCGCTGCCCCGGACGGCCACCGGGAAGATCCAGAAGTTCAAGCTCCGGGAGCCGTTCTGGCAGGGGCGGTCCCGTCAGGTCAACTGACCTTCGCCGGGATGGCGAGGCAGGGGACGAGCGCCACCAGCGTCAGGCCGATGCTCCAGAGGAACGCGCCGTGGAAGCCGGCCGTGGCCGCGACGGTCGCCAGCAGCGCGGTGCCCGCGGCGCCGCCGAGCTGCTGGACCAGCCGGACGATCGCGGAGCCGGCCGGAACCTGGTCGCGCGGCAGACCGCTGAACGCCCCGGCCGTGATGGCGATGTTGACCGCGCTGAGCGCGCCGCCCCGGACGACCAGCGCGCCACCCAGCAGCACCCAGCCGGTGCGGGCGCCGGCCAGCGCGAACGGGACGGTCGCCGCGGCGCACAGCACGACACCGGCGGTCGCGATGGGCCGGGCGCCGACGCGGTCCACGACGCCGCCGGCCCAGCGGGTCAGCAGTGAGCCGATGCCCTGCAGGGCCAGCACCGCCCCGGCGGTCAGCGCGGTGAGGCCGCGCTGCTGCTGGAAGAACAGCGGCAGCAGGAAAAGGGCGCCGTAGAGGGCGGCTCCGGTGAGGAAGAGGGTGGCGGTCGCCGTCCCGAACGTCCGGTCGGCGAGCAGCCGGACGGGGATCGCCGAGCGCGTCCCGCGGACGAGGCTCCAGGCGACGAACCCGGCGGTCAGCGCCACCCCGGCGACCAGCGGCGGCCAGAAGACGCCGGTGTGGCCGAGCGCGTAGAGCAGGGCCGCGGTCCCGAAGCCGAGCAGGAGCACGCCGGGGACGTCGAGCCGCTTGCCGGCTTGCGCGGACGTCGGCGGCACGAACCGCCCGGCCAGCAGGATCGCGGCCACGCAGAGCGGCAGGTTGATCGCGAACACCCACCGCCAGCTGACCGCGTCGACGACCAGGCCCCCGACGAGCGGGCCGGCGATCGGCGCCACCGTGGCGGCCAGCATCACGATCGTCAGCACGCGGCCGGTCTGCGCGGGGCCGGCCGCCCGGACCAGGATCGTCTGCAGGACAGGCAGCATGATCCCGGCCCCGACGCCCTGCAGGGCCCGGAAGGCGACGAGCGAGCCGAAGTCGAAGGCGAGCGCGCACAAGCCGGAGCCGACCAGGAACAGCGCGAGCCCGGCGATCCACAGCCGCTTCGCCCCGAACCGGTCGGAGGCCCAGGCGGTGACCGGCACCGTCACCGCCAAGGTGAGCAGGTAGGCGGTGGTGACCCACTGGATCGCCGCTGTGCTTGCGTGGACGTCGGCGCTCATGGCCGGCAGCGCGACGGTGACCACCGTGGTGTCGACCAACGGGGCGAGCGCGCCGGCCACCATGACCAGAGCCAGCCGGAGCAACGGCCATTCCATGATCCACTCCTTAAGATACACGTGTCTCTTATTGCCGTTAAGATACACGTGTATCCTTGATGTGTGGAGCCGAAGACCCGCCGTCGCGGACCGGAGCTGGACGACGCCCTCCTCGACGCCGCCTGGGAGCACCTGCAGAGCGAGGGCTACGCGGCGTTCACCATCGACGCGGTGGCGCGGGCCGCGGGCACCAGCCGGGCGGTGATCTACCGCCGCTGGCCCGGCCGCGCCGCGCTGGTGCACGCCGCCGTCCGCGCCCGCACCGGGACGGTCGTCGAGCACGTTCCCGACACCGGAAGCCTCGCCGGCGACGTGCTCGCCCTCGTGCGCGAGCTCGCCGGCCGCGTCGAGCGGATCGGCATCGACGTCGCCACCGGCCTGCTGAGCGAGCTCGACGAAGTACCCGACGACGTCAAGCTGATCGTCCCCGGCGTCTTCGAGCAGGTGATCGAGCAGGCCAGGGCCCGTGGCGAACTCGGCGGCTCACCGATCCCGGACGCGGTGCTCGCGATGCCGGGCGCGCTCATCCGGTACCACATGATCGCCGAGCGGGCGGCGCCCTCGGATCAAGCGCTCGAAGAGATCGCGACCCAGCTCTTCCTGCCACTGGTCCGGCACCACGCCTCGGCCTAGCGGACCAGCCGGAAGAACGTCCGCACCTCGTCGGCGAACAGCTCGGGCTGCTCATAAGCCGCGAAGTGACCACCCCGGTCCAGCTCGTTCCAGTGCCGGATGTCGGCGTACCGCTTCTCGGCCCAGCGCCGCGACGGCCGAGGCATCTCCGCGGGGAAGATCGAACAGCCGGCCGGCACGTCCACCGTGTCGTCCGTCGCCTCCGAGAACCACTTCTGGACCTTGCGGATGCTCTCCCAGTACAGCCGGGCCGAGGACGCCGCCGTGCCGGTGAGCCAGTACAGCGTGACGTCGTCGAGCAGCTCGTCGCGGGTGAACGGGAAGCCGTCGGACCAGGCGTGGAACTTCTCCACCAGCCAGCCGCACAGCCCCGCCGGGGAGTCGAGCAGGCTGTAGCCGATCGTCTGCGGGCGCGTCGACTGCAGCACCGAATACCCGTCTTCCCAGCGCTGCGCGTGCTCCAGCGCGGCCAGTGCGGCGCGCTCGGACGGCGTCAGGTCGTCGAACGTCGCCGGGTCCGGCGCCGCGATCGGCGGGTTCAGGTGGATGCCCGCCAGGTGCGCCGCGTCCTGCTGGGCCAGCGACGTCGTGACCGAAGTCCCCCAGTCGCCGCCCTGCGCGCCGTACCGTGCGTAGCCCAAGCCGGCCATCAGGGCGGCCCAGGCGGAAGCGATCCGCTCGATGCCCCAGCCCGGCGCCGACGGCTTGTCGCTGAAGCCGTAGCCCGGCAGCGACGGGATCACCAGGTGGAACTCCTCGGAAAGCGGCTCGATCACCTTGCCGAACTCCAGGAACGAGCCGGGCCAGCCGTGGGTGAGGATCAGCGGCAAGGCGTCCGGATCCGGCGAGCGCACGTGCAGGAAGTGGATGCCCAGCCCGTCGATTTCGGTGCGGTACTGCGGAAACCGGTTGAACCGGGCCTCCGTGCGGCGCCAGTCGTACGAAGCCGCCCAGTATTCGCACAGCGGACGCAGGTACCCCAGCGGCGTGCCCTGGCTCCAGTCGGCCACCGGCGCGGCCTCGGGCCAGCGCGTCCGCCGCAGCCGTGCGCGCAGGTCGTCGAGGTCGGCTTCGGGGACCTCGATCCGGAACGGCGTGCTCACGCCGGCACGTAGGTCAGCTGCACGACACCGTTGCCGAACGCCGCGGATTTCTTCAGCTCCAGCGGGAACGACGGCCCGTCTTCGGGGAACAGGCGTTTTCCGCGGCCCACGACCACCGGGTACAGCAGCAGTCTCAGCTCGTCGACCAGGCCCTCGGCCAGCAGCCACCGCACCGCCGTCGGGCTGCCGCTGGTCATGATGTCCCCGCCCGGCCCGGCCTTCAGCGTCCGGACCGCCTCGGCCGGGTCGCCGGTGAGCAGCGTCGAGTTGTTCCAGCCGACTTCGGACAACGTCGACGAAAGCACGTATTTGCGCACGTTGTTCATGAACTCGGCACCTTCGTCGTCTTCGACGCTCCGGCCGGGCCACGCCTCGGCGAACCCTTCGTAGGTGACGCGCCCGAGCAGCATCGCGTCGGCGGCGGCCATCCCGCTGCCGACCGCCTGGCCGATTTCGTCGGTCCAGTACCGCAGCGACCACTTGTCCGGCGCTTCGACCACGCCGTCCAGCGAAATGAACAGGTTCGCGACGATCTTCCGCATGGGCCCCCTTCGGTCAGGGGTCCCACTATAAACCGGCGAAACGCCCGGACCGTCCACTCGCGACGGTCTCGCTGTCCGCCTCCGCCCGGGCCCGCTCCTCCTCCGTCGCCGGTTCCAGCCGCGCCGGGACGTCCTTGTGGTGCGGCGTCCCCGCGATCGGGTCGCGGTCCAGCGCGTCGGTCAGGAGGTTGATCCGCGGGCCGCTGACCACCCGCCGTCCGCCGGCGACCGGGTGCGCCATGCCGTAGCCGTGCGGCAGCGCGAGCTGGCCCGGCCGCAGCGCGGGATCGGCCTCGGCGCGGACGACCACCCGCCCCGCCGACGTCACGACCGCCACCCAATCGCCGGGAGAAGCTCCGATCGACGCCAGTTCTTCGGGACGCGCGCGCAGGGCGCCGTCCGGATCCGTGCGGCGCCAGCGCGGGTCGCGCAGGATCTGGTTCGCGTTGTGCGCCCGCCGTTGCCCGTTGAGCAGCGAAAACGGATACGCCGGATCGGGCCGTTCGGCAGCCGGGTCCAACGCGGCCAGCCAGTCGAGCAGTTCCGGCACGGCCAGCCGGACGCGCTCGCGGCGGAGCAGGCTCCACACCTCGTCCTGCTCGTGCACCGAAAACGGGGTCGGACCGGCCATAACGCGCTCGAAAAGCGCTTCCCCGAGTGCCGGGCCGGTGGCCGAGCTGCCCAGCGCGCGCTGCACCGGCACGGTCATCGTCTTGGCCGCGCGGTGGCAGCCCGCCCACAGCGGCGCGATCGACGCCGCGCCGTCGGGCAGCGACGCGCCGAGGGTGCGGTAGAGCAGCACCGGCAGGATCGCCGCGCGCTCCGGCATCGCCTGGACCAAGGCGCCGAGGCCCGCCTGCAGCTCGGAGCGCGGGCCCGCGGCCAGCTCGCCGAGGACGTCGGACGGCGGCAGCACGCCGAGCGCGTCGAAGAGCCGCGCGTAGATCTCGGCTTCGACGAGCGTGCCCGGCAGCGGGTCCAGCAACGGCCGCCGCAGCTGGAAGTAGTTCGTCGGCCACTCGAAATTGAAGAGCGTGAACTCCCACTTCTCGTGCTGCGACGCCGCGGGCAGCACGTAGTCCGCCAGCGCAGCCGTTTCGGTGTAGGCGATGTCGACGACCACGGACAGCTCGGCGGTCTCCAGGGCGCGCTCGACGTCCCGGGTGCCGGCGTAGGTGTTGGCCGGGTTCGACGACTCCACCCACACCGCGCGGACGTGGTTCGGGTGGTCGGCGAGGATCTCCTCGGCGAGGGTGTTCGCCGGCAGCAGGCCGCCGATGTACTCGAAGCCGGTGATCTCCGAACGCTGCCCGGTCGTCGCGCCCCACAGCGGCAGCAGCCAGGAGTGCAGGTTGTTCGTGCCGCGCCGGCCGAAGTGCCCGGTGAGCAGGTACAGCAGCTTCTCGAGGTAGCTGTTGAGCGTCGAGTGCCGGCCCTGCTGGATGCCCAGCTCGACGCGCACGGTCATCGCCTCGGCCGCCAGGATCAGCTCGACCGCGCACTCGACGTCCACACGGGACACTTCCGCGTGCGCGATCCACGCGTCCACCGGCACTTTCGCCAGCACGGCGGCCACCTCGTCGAAGCCTTCGGTGCGTTCCGCCAGGAATCGCTCGTCCGCGCCACCCCGTTCGAGCAGCAGCGCCAGGATCGCGCCGAGGAGGTAGGCGTCGGTGCCCGGGCGCAGCGGGAGGTGCAGATCGGCCAGCTCCGCGGTCTCGGTGCGCCGCGGGTCGATCACGATCATCCGGCGGTCCGGGTCGTTCTTGAGCGTGTTGAGCGCGTGCCGGGCGTTGCTGAAGCCGTGCGCCTGCCAGGGGTTGCAGCCGAGCACGACCAGCAGGTCGCAGTGCTCGACGTCCTCGGCGGTGTGCACGATCGTCGAGCCGAACAGGTGCCCGTTGACCCAGAAGTCGCCGGTTTTCTCCTGCGACAGCGCGTTGAAGTGCCGCGTCGAGTTCATCCACTTCAGCAGCGACGCGCCGTACGCCCCGCCGGAGTGGTTGCCCTGGCCACCGCCGCCGACGTAGGCGAACGAGCCCGGACGCCCGGCTTCGGTGTCGGCATCCCGGATTTCGTGCAGCTTCGCGGCGATCTCGGTGAGCGCGGTGTCCCAGTCGATCGGCTCGTGGGTGCCGTCGGGACGCCGGCGCAGCGGCGTCGTCAGGCGGTCTTCGTGGTCGCCGTAGAAGGTCAGGCGCTGGGCCTTCTGGCACAGGTAGCCTGCCGAGCGCGGGTGGGCCTTGTCGCCGCGGACGCGGGTGATCTTCCGGCCGTCGAGCTGCACCTCCAGCCCGCAGTTGAGGTAGCAGAGGCTGCACGCGGTGCGCTGCCACTCGCCGCTCATATCAGCTCCAATGCACGGCCGAGCGTCGTGAGACGCGCTTCGAGTGTTTCGCCTGCCGGGTAGAGCCGGACCGTGTCGATCCCGGCGTCGCGCCAGACGCGCAGGCGTTCACGCACCATTTCTTCAGTGCCGATCAACGTCGTGCCCAGCACCATTTCGTCGGTGACGAGCGCGGCGGCGCCGTCGCGGTCACCGGCCTGCCAGCGCTCGCGGACCTCGGCCGCGACGTCCGCCCAGCCCTGGCGGCTGTAGGCGTTGTTGTAGAAGTTCGTGGTGGCCGAGCCCATCCCGCCGAGGCTGAAGGCCAGCTCCTTCTTGCGGCTGCCGACCAAGGTGCGCAGCTCGGCTTCGTTGTCCGCGAAGGCGACTTCGGCGCCCTGGCAGACGTCGATGTCCTTACGTTCCCGGCCCGCCTTCGCGAGTCCGGCGTCGAGGTGCGCGAAGTACGCGTCGGCGCCTTCGGGGACGAAGCTGGTGCCGAGCCAGCCGTCGGCGACCTCGCCGGTGAGCTCCAGGAGCTTCGGCGACAGCGTCGCGAGGTAGATCGGGATGTCCGGGTTCGGCGCGGTGGACAGCCGCATCGGGCGGGCTTCACCGGGCAGCGGGATCTCGAAAGCCTTGCCGGAGAACGAAATCTTCTCCCCCGCGAAGGCCTGGCGGATGATCTCGACGGTCTCGCGCATGCGCGTCAGCGGCTTCGCGAACGGGACGCCGTGCAGGCCCTCGATGACCTGCGGGCCGGACGGGCCGAGGCCGAGCGCGAACCGGCCGCCGGACAGGTCGGCGAGGGTGAGCGCGGCCTGCGCGATCGCGACCGGCGTGCGCGTGCCCAGCTGGATGATCCCGGAGCCGAGCCGGATCCGGTCGGTGCGCGCGGCGAGGTAGCCGAGCGCGGACGGCGCGTCCGAGCCCCAGGCTTCGGCCACCCAGCAGACGTCGAGGCCGAGTTTCTCCGCCTCCAGCAAGAAGTCCAGCGTCGTGCGGGTGTCCGTGGAGAACTCGACGGTCGTCGCGGTCTTCATCGGCCTTCGATCCGGGCTTTGATCGCCGCGAGGTTGCCCTGCATCGCCGTCTCGAACTCCCGCATGCGGACGAACACGATCTTCTGTTCCTTCTCCGGCATCCGGTCGATGGCGAACGACAGCCCGGACCGGCCGGGGCCCATCCGCATCCACTGGCTCAGGCGCGTGCCGCCGCTGTCCGGCTCGAGGGTGAACTTCCAGACGGCGCTGGGCTCTTCGAGGTCTTGCACGGCCCACGCGAACACCCGCGGCGCTTCGCATTCGACGACGTAGGACGTGGTTTCCCACTCGCCGAACGCGTCGTGCTTGCTGCGGCCGAGGAACTTGCGGCCGACTTCGCACCACTCGACGGACTGGAGTTCCGGGCTCAGCTCGGGCATCAGCGAGATGTCGGAGACGAGCGGCCAGACGTCTTCGGGTGCGGCGTCGATCCAGATCGAGACCTCGGCCGTCGGCAGGTCGGCGTACCGCGCACCCGTCCACTCCATCGTGGTCGCCCCTTCTCCTCACCTGACCACGATAGTTGCGTAGATAGACCTACCCTGTCAACGGCTACTCCTGCCGGGCGAAGCGCTCCTCGACGTCCGGGCGCTGCGCCAGCCGGGGCGGGAAGCCCGGGCCGCGGCGCATCCGGGTGTCGTCCGGCGTCATCGGCTCCCGGCACTCGGCGCAGACGGTTTCGGCGTGCGTGTCGTGCCCGCAGGCGAGGTGGTGCACGGTGATCGGCGGGCCGGCTTCGGTCGCGAGCCACTTGTCGCCCCAGCGGGTCATGGCGAGCAGCACGGGGTAGAAGTCGCGGCCCTTCTCGGTGAGGACGTAGTCGTAGCGCACCGGCTCGGTCTGGTAGGGCACCTTCTCCAGCAGCCCCTCGTCGACCAGCCGCTTGAGCCGGTCGGCGAGGGTGTTGCGCGCGATGCCGAGCGCCTGCTGGAACTCGTCGAAGCGGCGCACCCCGTAGAAGGCGTCCCGCAGCACGAGCGGCGTCCACCAGTCGCCGAGCAGGTCCATGGTGCGCGCGATCGAGCACGGCCACTGCGCGAACGATGTCCGTTTCATGCGGCCGAGAGTACGCCGTTCCGGGAAAAGACTCAGCAGGTCAGGGTCGCCGACTGCCGGTTGTGCACAGTCCGGCGGGGGTGTGGACAACTCGGCCGTCTTCGGCTGATGCCGCGATTTCCGTCGGGCCGCCTCGATACGCTGGAAGCGGGGGCAGCCCCCAGGGAGGGCGGGCTCCGCCAAAGTCCGCGGGTCCTTTCCAGGTGGCTCGTCGGCGTGGGCGGCAGGCTGCCGGCCGTAGTCACAATCCCGGCTTCGGGGTGGTGGGCACTGACCCGCTCGCCAGTCGAAAGAGACCCGGGGCAGCTGCACCTTCGACCGCCCGGTGGCCTCCGAACCCCCACACGACCAGCACAACGACTTCGCCGGAACCCGGCCCGGGGAGGACGGGCCGCACCGAGCCGCTTTCCCGCTGCCAAGCGGCCTTCGGTCACCTTGCCCGGCGCGACCGCGGACCAGCCGGCGGGCTCGCCGTCGAGCCTTGGCCGACGTCACACGAGGTGCCCGGTGGTCACGTCGACGTGACCGGGCACCTCGTCGTGCACGTCGCCGACCGAGAGCGTCCCCGCCGGCTCGACCAGCAGCACGCTCGCGCCCGCCTTCGACGACGGCTTGTGGAACGTGCCCTTCGGGACCACGAAGACCTGCCCTCGGCCGAGCGTGACGACCCGTTCGTCCGGATCGCGCAGGCCGATCTCGATCTCGCCGTCCAGGACGAGGAAGAACTCGTCGGTGTGCTCGTGGACGTGCCAGACGTGCTCGCCGTCGAACCGGGCGAGGCGGATGTCGTAGTCGTTGACGCGGGTGACGATGCGCGGGCTCCAGGCGGCGTCGAAGCTCGCCAGGACTTCGTTCAGGTCGATCGGGTTCATGCGGCTCATGCTCGTCCTGGCGTTTTGCCGGCGCGAGTGCTAGGAATCGCACATGCCGCAAGAATTCTCGCACCGGGTCGTCGCCATCGTCACCGAGGAGTCGAACCCGTTCGAGATGGGCGTGGCGACCGAGCTGTTCGGCCTCCGCCGCCCCGAACTCGACCGGCCCTGGTACGACTTCACGCTCTGCGCGGCGACGCCGGACGTGCGGATGAACCTCGGCATGTTCACGCTCTCCGGCGTCGCCGGTCTCGAGGCGGCCGACACGGCGGACACCTTGATCGTCCCGGCCCGCCCGAACACCGGCGTCCCGACGGACCCGGCGATCATCGCGGCGATCCGCCGGGCGGCCGACCGCGGCGCCCGCCTGGTGAGCTTCTGCACGGGAGCGTTCGCCCTCGCGGAAGCGGGCGTGCTGGACGGCCGCCGCGCGACGACGCACTGGCAGTGGGCGGCTTCGCTGGCCGCGAAGTTCCCGCGCGTGCAGTGGGAGCCGGACGTCCTGTTCATCGACGAGGGCAACGTCCTCACGGCGGCGGGCAGCGCAGCGTCACTGGACCTGGGCTTGCACATCATCCACCGCGACCACGGCGCCGAAGTCGTCAACGCGGTCAGCCGCCGCCTGGTGTTCACGGGCCACCGCGACGGCGGCCAGCGGCAGTTCATCGCGCGCCCGGTGCCGTCGGTGCCGGAGACGTCCCTGGCGCCGGTCCTGGCATGGGCGTTGGAGCGCCTGGACCAGCCCCTGACGGTGCCGGACCTGGCCGCCCGCGCGGCGACCAGCCCGGCGACGCTGCACCGCAAGTTCCGCGCGGAACTGGGCACGACCCCGCTGGCCTGGCTGACCACGGAACGGGTGACGTTGGCGTGCCGCCTGATCGAGCGAGGCGAGCTGCGGCTCGATCGGGTGGCATCGGCCAGCGGCTTCGGAACGGCGGCGAACCTGCGGGCGCAGTTACGGCGTCACACGGGCCTCAGCCCGAGCGCTTACCGCCGCCGCTTCGGCCCGGCGGCGTGAGGCGCGTGAGCAGCTCGCGCGCTTCCGGGCGGCAGAGGTCGCTGGTCAGGGCCAGCAGCCGGGCGGCGGAGACACGGATGTGGTCCGGGACCCGGTCGTCGTGGGCGATCTCCCGGGCGACGACCGCGGCTGCTTCCCGGTGGTCGCGGTGCAGCCGCGCGGCCGCCCAGGCGCTCCGGCAGCGGACGACCGGGCCGAGGGTTGGGTCTCGCGCCAGCTCGAGGAGGCCGAGTGCGCCTTCTTCGGGCTGGAAGTAGCCGATCGTCGTCCAGACCTGCACGTCCCGTTCGTCCCGGAAGCCGCGCAGGACGTGGAGGGCCTCGCCGCGCAGGTCGGGCCGGTGCGCCGCCAGCCGCGCGGTGGCGTCCCTGCGGGCGGCCATCGGGAGTGTTTCGTCGTTCATCAGCGACTCCAGCGCCGCCGTCCCGAGTTCGTGTCCCCGGGTGCCCAGCTCGGCGAGGTCGTCGGCGGCCCACCAGCGCAGTCTCGGATGACAGTCCGGGGCAGCGGCGATCGCTTGGAAAAGCTCCGCGGCGGCAACGCGATCTTCGCGGCAGAAGCCGGTCAACATCTTTCCCGCGTCCCGCCGCAGCGGGAGCGGTCGGCGCTGGTTGTCGCGGATCGTCCGGACGTCGTCGAGACGCCGCAAACCGAACAGGACACCAAGCCGGAGCCGAGCGGCGATGCGCCCGTCGGCCAGGAGGTCTTCCAGCTGCTGCCGGCACGGCGCGGGGAGTTCGGAGGTGAGGTCGATCAGGACGAGCCCGGCTTCGGCCCGCTCCCGCCCGGGCCGTTCGGCGTCCGCCAACACGGCTCGCGCGTCGGTGATGACGCGCTCACGCCAGCGGTTGTCCAGCAACGCCAGTTCCCGCCGCGCGCGACGGACGGCGATGTCGCCCCTGCTCACCTTCTCGAGTTCTTCGACGGCCGCCGGTTCGAGCGCGGGGGCGATCTTGCTCAGCCCCAAGGCTGCGTTGATCCGATCGGCCGGCGCGGATTCGGGGCCGGCCAGCCGATCGAGGAGTTCTCGCTCGGCCTCCCGCGCGAAAGAACCGTCGTTCCATCGGGTCACGCAACCCGACCAGGTCTCCGGTGAGACGAGCCGGTCCGACACCAGCGCCCGTCCGACGGACCGGCGTGCTCTGCCGGTGAGATCACACAGGACGGCCGCGCGGATCTTGCCGGAAGTGACCGCCGGGTCTTGGGCCAGTGCCAGCCGGCACCGGATCACCGGGACATCGGGCCGGAAGTAGCCGAGCACCCGCAGCGCCTCACCACGTTCTTCCTGAGTCAGTTCCGGATCGCCGGCGAACCGCAGCAGGATCCGGCGAGTGTGCTCCCCCAGCCGGCCGATGCGCGCGAGCTCGTAAGCGGCGTCGCAGCGGTGGTAGATCGGCCTTCGCCCGTCCTCCATCGTCGCCTCGAGCGCGGTCACGGACGCGGTGCCGGGGTGCAGGCTGACCAGCGCCGTCATCGCCCCGCTTCGGCAGTCGGCATCGATGAACCGGTCCTCGGCTTGTGCCGCCAGCTCGTCGGCTCCGGCCGACGCCCGGCCCGGCTCCAGCTCCGTGAGGAGAACAGCCGCCTCCTGCCGCCGATAGCGGTCCGCATCGCGGTCCAGCACCACCCGGCGCACGTCCGCCACCACGTGGGCACCGAGTTCGACGGCGTCGCGAACGGAACGGATCCACGAATAGCCCGTTGTTTTCGAGCAAAGCCCGAAGACAATTTCGAAGGCGGCACGAGGTCGCAGGAAACCGTTCCTCGCCAGGAGGATCGCGGCTTGGCACCGCGCTTCGGCTTCGGCCGAAAAATCTGCGGCGACTCCGGCGAGCGTGGAAAGCACAGTGCCGCTCTCCAACGAAGCAAGCGCATCCATCGCGGCCGCAGCGTCACATATCCTGTCGGGGCGGGTGGTCGGCGCAAGCACCCTGTCGAGCAACGCGTCGGCCACGAGGCTTCGCGCCGCCGCACCGATCAGGCTGGACAGGCGGCCCAGGACGATGATTTCGCTGTCGTCAACGATATCTTCCCTCAGCAGCTTCACGATTCCACGCGCGGCCGCGGCGTGGAACCGGTGGTGCATCCGGGTCAGGATGATCGCCGCGTCATAGCGCTGACGACCACTGCGTTCCCGGTCGTCGATCACCCGTTCCATGACCCGGCTCAGCTCGTCGACGCGGGATAAGTCCCAGCGGTTGTGCGGGAGACCCTCACCCCACGTCTCACTGCCGTCCTGCGCAAGCTGCCGCGCAATCATCTCGGTGGAGACCCGCTGGTCCCGGTCGGGTGCGAGCCGCTTGAGCTGCCACCCGACCTCCAGCCGAACCTTGAGCGGAAGCGACGTGGCCGCGAGGCGAACCAGGCAGGCGATCGCTTCGGGGTGGAACTCCGGACCGAGGCGGGAAAGCTCCGCTGCCGCCCGAAACCGCGTTTCGGCGGTCGATTCCGGCTGGTTCATCGCCGAACGCAGCCCGGCCAGTGCGTGTGCGCGGTGAGGTTCCCCCAGTCCCGCGAGGAACCCGAGAGCGTTCATGGCGAGCGGGGCGGATTGCAGCGGATGCTCGGCGGCACGCACCAGCGCCCCGGCGGCATCCGGCCAATGGTCCGGCCCGAGTTCGGCCAGCCTGCTTCCGGCCGAAAGCAGATGTCCCCGGCCCGCGGCGGGATCCTCGAGCACCGAATGCAGAAGGGCGACCGCCGCCTCGCGGAACTCGGGCCCGCAGTCGGCGAGCACGTACGCGATGTAGGTCTGATCGAGAGACCGTGCGGGTGAAGCGGTGGCCAGCGAGCGAATCAGCTCGCCCGCCCTGATGCGGTACTGAGGGCCCAGCCGCGACAGCACACGAGCGTCGTTCAGCCGGTCGAAGTGGTGCAACCAGAGATCCGAGGCCCGGCGTTCGAGCGCACCGGCCGCTTCCGCCAGGTATTCCGGCGCCAGCGAAGCCAGGCCGATCGCCGCGTCCTCGACAGCGTCGGTCGCCCAGGAACGGCGGTTCAGCACCGCGCGGAAGACCGCCGCACAGCGGTCGTGGAACTCGATGTCGATTTCCAGCAAGCTCACCGCCGCGGCCACGAGGTCCTGGTCCGTCGCGCTGGAGCTGTCCAACACCGCGGTCAGGGCACCGATCGCCCGGGCCCGCGGCTCGGGTCCCAGTCCCGCGAGCACCACCGCGGCGTCGCCGTGCTGGGCCGCCGTGACGGCCGGACTTTCGAGGACCGCCTCCAAGCCGAGCACCGCTGCCGCGTGTTCGGCTTCGCCGCACTGCGAGAGCGCTTCGGCCGCGTCGAGACGGGCCTGCACGTCGATTTCCACGCGCTCCACGGCCGCCCGGAGCGTCTCCACCGCCTCCGCGCGGGCGTCGTTCTCGAGCCGCGTCCCCAACGCCACGGCAGCCTTGACCCGGGATGGCCACGGCAGGCCGCCGGCACGCATCAAGCCCTGCAGCCAGCCCACCAGATCCGGATGGGCTGCCCGGCTGACCTCGGCGAGGATCTTCCCACCCGAATACTGCGTGGTGGCGGCCCAGGCGCGGGCCGTCTCCAGGAACGCGTTCATGACGTCCGCGCCGGCCGGCACGTGCCACGCGAGCAGCCGCGCGGCGAGCAGGTGCTGCTGCGGCCCGTTGCCGTGCAGATGCCGGATCAAGTGATCCCCCTCCGCCGGGCGCAACCGCGTGTAGTGCAGCAGGACGCGCCGGGCGTACCGGCCGCGTTCTTCGGGCTCGGCCGCGTGCAGCAACTCGGCGAAGTCCTGGTGCGCCGGATCGAACGCCTCGGGCAGCAACCGCGCCTTGGCGGTGGCCGCGAGGTGCTCGGCGAAGCTGTGGTGCAGGAAGCCGAGCTCATCGGCGCGGAGCAGGAACGGCCCCACCGAGGCCAGGTACCCGATGAGCCGTTCGCGCCAGCCGGTCTCGGCGCCCAGCTCCGGCAGCCTCTCGCCCACCCAGCGGCACGCCGCCGTGCTCAGGGACGTGTCCCCTTCGAGCCGGACCCGGCCGAGGTATTCCAGAAGGCGTTCGCAGCACGAGTCGAACGGCCCCGGCGGCACGAGGTGCGCCGACCGCAGGTACCCCAGGTACGTCTCGTACAGCTCGTACTGGTTGTCCGGCAGTGGCCGGTCGGCGTACTTCTCGAAGATGATCGCGGCGATCGTGGCCAGCAGCGGGACCCGGACCAGTTCGTCCAGGTGGGCGTCCCGGATCTGGCGGACGAACCGCTCGGCGGCACCGGCGCTTCCCGCGAACCAGTGGCCGGCGAACAGGCGGAACGCCTCCTTGTCGAACGGCAGCAGTTCGTAGCGCGCGGCGCCGATGCGCTGGAACGGCGCCAGCGTCGCCCCCTCGATCGGCCGGGTGGTGAGGACGACGCGGTGGACCGCGTCCGACGCCCATGCGGCGAGCACCGTGACCAGCTGGTCCCGGAGAGCGGTGTCGGCGACTTCGTCGAGCCCGTCCACCAGCAGCAACCACCGGCAGCCCGCGACCCGGCCGGTCAGGTCTTCCGCCCGCACCGGCTGGGCGAGCATCGCGCCGTACTCACCGCGGACAGTTTCGGCCAGTGCCTCGTAAAAGGGCAGTTCGAGCCGGGTCGCGAGCTCGCGCGCGGTCAGCCGCAGCGGGAGAACCGGTTCACTCGACGGCGGAGAGCCGGCGGCGCCCAGCCAGCAGTGGGCGGCTTCGGCCGCCAGCCGCAGCGACAGGGTCGATTTGCCCTGGCCCGGCCCACCGGTCACCAGCAGGTGCTCACCGCCGTCGAGCGCTTCCCGGATGCTCCGCGAGGGCGGCCGCACCGTGAGCCGGGCCGGCGGCGGCCCGGGGACGTCGATGAGCCTGCCCTTGCTGTCGAGCACCGGGAGCGGCCGCACCTGGTCGGACGGCTGGAGCTCGGTCCCGGTCGTCACGTCCTGGCGGACGTAGACGGTCGCCAGTGATGGCCGGCGCGCCCCGGGGAGCCGGTACGGCATCTTCTCGGCGTTGCGGACCTGCGCGCGCAGCAAGGAAACGATCTTCGGCGGCAACTCGGGGAGGTCCGACCAGTCCGTGGGCGGATCCGCGGCAACCGGCTCGGGCGCCGCCTCGGTCGCGAAGCCGACGTACACGTCGCCGTGGACCGTGCCGACCTGCAGGGCCGGTCCGGTGATGTCCCCGGCGATGTGGTTGGCCGGCCCCGGCGGCGGTTGCTCCGTCACGAACTCTCCTCCCGCCGGACCGACATCCTAGCGGTTCACCGCGCGACCGAACACATTCAGTGATGACGGACAGCGTCACTTCAGCGCGGCGAGCGCCTCCGCCAGCGCGGCCTGCTGCAGCCGCGCCGGGTAGGTCTTCGGGTCGGCCGCCGCCAGGACGTTCAGCCCCTCCACCAAGGCCACCAGGCTCTTCGTCGTCAGCTCCAGCCACTCCTCCGTCCACTTCGGACGGCAGGCGGCCACCAACCGGTTCACCCGAGCCAAGAACGATCGGTTGGCCGCCCGGTGACGCTCGGCCAGGTCGTCGTCGGCCAGGGCCGCGGCCAGGAAACCCACCCAGATGCGGGATTCGTCGTGGTGGCCGTGCGGGAGGTCCACCGCCTGGCCGAGGACCGCCGAGAGCGCCTCGAACGGCTGAGCGCACGCCGCCTCCGCAGCGTCCGCGCGGACCGCCGTGCGTTCGTACAGCAGGTCGCGTGCGTGCAGCAGCAACGCCTTCTTCGTCGGGAACGCGTGCATCACCAGGCCGGTCGTGCAGCCGGCGCGCTCGGCGACCGCGCGCAGCGTCAACCCCGGCAGGCCCGCTTCCGCGAGCACCTGCCAGGTCGCGTTCGACAGCAGCTCCCGCTGCGCCCGGACATCACGCTGCTTCGGCATGGCCCGGAAGCGTAACAGATGCTACGGTAACACCTGTTACGAAAAAGGGAGTGTGCCCTGATGATCGACTGCACGCTGACGATCACCCCGGTGAACTGGGACGATCCGGACGCCGTCCGGCTGCGCGAGGCCCAGCGGACCGAGCTCGACGCCCGCTACGGCACCGACAACCACGAACCCGGAGCGGTCCCCACCGCCGAAACCGTCGCCGTGTTCCTGCTCGCGCGTGACGCCGGCGGCACCGCCGTCGGCTGCGGCGGGCTGCGGCCGCTCGGGCCCGGCTCGGGCGAGATCAAGCGCATGTACGTCGAACCGGCGGCCCGGGGCACCGGCGTCGCGGCCGCCCTGCTGCGCGCCCTCGAAAACCACGCGCGGGAACTCGGGATCACCCGGCTGCTGCTGGAGACCGGCACCGGTCAGCCGGACGCGATCCGCTTCTACCGCCGCGAAGGCTACGCCCCGATCGAGGCGTACGGGCCGTACCGCGGCGAGCCGCTCTCGCGCTGCTTCGCCCGGGATCTGTGACCGGTTTTCCGAAGGCCCACGACGGCGCGGTCCGGTGTCCAACCCGGACCGGGGCACCCTGGTCCGGTTGCCGCCCAACGGAGCACCCGGCGGAAATGAACGTGCATCCGCACGCCGATTGTGCACGCGCTTTCCGTGATCTCCGGGAAACGGTTGCTGGGAAACAGATCCACCGGTAAATTGGCGGACCCCGGTGCCCGGCCATCGGTCACCGGGGTTCGCGCTGCTCGGCGGAGCGGGGAGGCTCCCGTCGAGAATGCGCTTTCCGGTGGTAGGGGTCACCGCCGGATGCAGGAGGGAACAGTGCCTTGGTGTTGCGGGGAACGGTCATGGCCGAGCACGTGACCGAGCCGTACGTGGTCGGCCTGGAAGCCATCGCGGGTGAGCTGCTGCGCGGCAAGTGGTGCGTCTACCTGCACGAATGGCTCGGCGACGACCTCGACCTGCCCACCTGGCAGGCGGAAGTGGCCGCGCACGCCGAGCACGCCGGGGTCGAGGTCTGCTTCATCGAAATCCCGCGCAAGGACATGACGCTGGTGGCGAACGTGCGCGCGCTGCCGAGCTTCGAGCAGGTCACCGAGTCCGTGGCGGCCCTCGAGCACTACCGGGGTCTCGACGCGGGCAGCCGCAGCGTCGTCAGCCGCCGCTCGGCCCGGTGACCTGAGGAGCGAGCGACGAGGTTGACTTCAACCTTCCTCGAGCTTTTACCGTCGGAGCCATGACCGATCTCCGCACCGCACCGCCGCCGATCCCGCGCACCGTCTGGATCGCGTCCGGCGTGATGGCGCTCGGCGGCTTCCTGGGCAACATGGACGCTTCGATCGTCGCCGTCGGGCTCGAATAGCCTCGGCGTCGCGCTCGTCGCGATCCAGTGGGTCGCGACGGCGTACCTGCTCGGCCTTTCGGCCGCGCTCCCGCTCACGCCGTGGCTCGGGCGCAAGTTCGGCGCCGGACGGCTGTGGCTCGGCGCGCTGGCCGCGTTCCTGGTGACGTCGGCGGCCTGCGCGCTCGCCCCGGACGCGGGCACGCTGATCGGCGTCCGGGCCGTGCAGGGCATGGCCGCCGGCGTCATGGTCGCCGCCGGGCAGACCGTGATCGGGCTGGCCGTCGGCCCGGAACGGCTGGGCCGCACCATGGGCACGCTGGCCCTCGTCGTCGGGCTCGCCCCGGTCGTCGGGCCGAGCGTCGGCGGCTTCCTGCTCGCGCACTTCTCGTGGCCGGCGCTGTTCTGGCTCAACCTCCCGATCGGACTGCTCGCGTTCGGACTGGCGCTGCGGTACGTGCCGCGCGGCGACCGGCAGCAGCCGCCGCCGATGGACTGGCGCGGACTGGCGATGGTGTCGCTCGGCCTGCCGCTGCTGGTGTACGCGCTGACCGAACTCGGCGCGCCCGGCACGCTCAACATCGTCCTCGCGGCCATCGGCGCCGCCACGATGGGCCTGTTCACCTGGTGGTCGCTGCGCACCCCGCACCCGGTGCTGCAGCTGCGGCTCGCCGCGCGGCCGGTGATGGGCTCGGCGCTCGCTTCCGTGCTGCTCGGCGGCGCCGGGATGTTCGGCGCCGTCCTGCTGCTGCCGCTGTGGTTCCAGCTCCGGCTCGGCGCCGGGACCGCCGAGTCCGGTGTGCTGCTCGCGCCGATGGGACTGGCCACGACGGTGTTCGTGTTCGTGGCCGGCCGGCTGACCGACCGCTACGGCGGCGGGACCGTCGCGCTCACCGGCTCACTGGTGGTGCTGGCGAGCACCGTGCCGCTCCCGTGGTTCGGCCCCGGAACACCGATGTGGCTGATCCAGGCCCTGCTCCTGGTCCGCGGCGCCGGGCTCGGGCTGTCGATCATGCCCGCGTCGACGGCGGCGTACGCGTCGGTCGGCGCCGTCGAACTCGGCCACGCCACCGCGCTGGTGAACATCGTGATGCGCGTGGGTGGGGCACTCGGCGGCGCGCTGTGCGTGATCGTGCTGTCCCGGGGGCTGAGCGACGGCCCGGCCACCGGGTTCGGCTGGGCCTTCGGCGTCCTGGCGGTGCTGTGCGTGCTGGGTTCGGTGGCCACGGCCTGGCTCCGGCGCGCCGAGCGTTCGTCCACAGTGGACGTCAAGGGTTGATTCACCAGGGAAACTGGCGCGATCACCGGATCGGTGATTTGCTGGATTCGGTCATGCACTGTCGGTAGGGGAGGACTGACGATGGCGGGGGCGGGCAAGCGACTGTGGACAGCCGTAGCGGTTGCGCTCTTCGGCAGCGTGCTGGCGGCGGCGCCCGCTTCGGCCGCGCAACCGGTCGACTGGCAACCGTGCGCCGATGCGCCCGGCGTCGACTGCGGCACGGTGACCGTGCCGGTGGACTGGGCACACCCGGACCGCGGCACGACGACCGTGGCGCTCGCCCGGCGCAAGGCCACCGACCCGCGGGCCCGGATCGGCTCGGTCCTGATGGACCCGGGCGGGCCCGGCGGCTCGGGCACCGAGGAGGTCAAGGCCGGCTGGTCGCTCTCGCCCGAAATCACCCGGCGCTTCGACACCGTGGGGTTCGACCCGCGCGGCGTCGGCGCCAGTGGCCAGATCAAGTGCGGGCTCGAGGAGCTGATCGCCGATTACCCGCAGGTACCGCGCAACCAGGCCGAATTCGAGCAGCTCGCGGCGCGCAACCGGAAGCTCGGCGAGAGCTGCAACCGGCTCACCGGGCCGCTGGCGGAGTTCGGCGACACGAAGAGCGTCGCGCGGGACATGGACGTCATCCGCGCCGCGCTCGGCGAGGCCAAGCTGACCTACTACGGCGTTTCCTACGGCACGCTGATGGGCCAGCAGTACGCGGAACTGTTCCCGGACAAGGTCCGCGCGCTCGTCCTGGACAGCAACATGGACCACTCGCAGTTCACCGCGTGGGACTTCCTCAAGAGCGAAACCCAGTCGGTACAGGCGGAGTTCGGCGAGTTCGCGGCCTGGTGCGCCCGGACGCCGAGCTGCGCGCTGCACGACCGGGACCTCTCCAAGCTGACTCGTGACCTCCAGGACAAGGCCGCGCGCGGCGAGCTGACGGACCCGCGGAGCGGTGAGCCGATCACACCGCTGACGCTCGCCTCGATCATCCACAGCAATTTCTACGGCCCGAGCTGGGATCGGCTCGCGTCGACGCTCAAGTCCTTCGCGGACGGCACCGGGGCTTCGGCACGGCTGCGCGAGGACATCCCGGTCAACTACGTCTTCCCCGCCGTGTTCTGCGACGACTGGCGCCTGCCCGTGCACAACTTCGCCGAACTCGAGACCTACCGCCGAGCGGCGGCGGTGTTCGCGCCGGACGTCAAGATCAGCGCACTGGGCTGGACCGCGGTCACGAGCTGCATCGGCTGGCCGAACCGCACGAGCAACCCGCAGCGCCCGCCGCAGACCCACGGCGCACCGCTGTTGCTGCTGAGCAGCCGGCACGACCCCGCGACACCGTACGCGTGGTCGCAGGCGGTGGCCCGCCAAACGGGCAGCACGCTCCTCACCTACGACGGCTGGGGCCACGGCGCGTACTTCAAGAACAGCCCGTGCGTCACCAAGGCGACCGACGACTACCTGATCTCCGGCAAGCTCCCGGCCCGGGGCACGCACTGCGCCGCGGTCGAGCCGGGGACGACGACGGCACTGATCGCCCGTCCGCCTTCGACGATCGGTTTCTGAGGCCTACCTCGGCTTGCGCCGCCAAAGACCGGTCACGGCGGCCAACGCGCGAGCTCGCGGCGACGGAACCGGCGCCGCGGCCTCAGGACCGACCCGGCGGCGCATGCGGTACGCGAGCTCGAGCACTTCCAGGTCCTCGGGGCGACGGCGGCCACGGACATCCGGCCGCAGCATCAGCTCCCCCACCGAGACGCGTCTGCCACTGGCACGGTGCGCCGTGCGCGCCATCAGGAACCTCCGCTGCTTTCGCCGACCCGGGCTCCGCGATTCTATGAATTCGTTTCGGGTTCGTCACCTTACTGGCGAGTTGTGTCCGGTGCGTGTCTCCCGCGCGTCAGCGGCGGTGACGACCGCCGCCGCATTCACGGTGTCCCCCGAAGGGGAAGTCCGCGGGGCGGCGGCCACCCCACATCGCCGGCCAGTCCGGCGTTTTCGGGAGGCCGCGCGACCAGAGCGGGATGTCCGGGATTTCGTGGCGCACCGGCGCCACCTGCTGCTTGGGCGGCTCCGGGTTCTCCTTCACCACCGGCGCCTTCACCTTGTCGACGACTTTCACCGCGCGCGCCAACTTGCCGCGGCGGATCGCCGGGTTCACGGATTTCGGTTCCGGGTTGACGGATTCCGATACGGATTCGACGGCCGCCGGAGAAACCGTCGCTTGTTCGGCGGGCGGCGCTACGGATTCCGGAGCCGGCGGCGGAGCCGGTGCCGCGTGCTTTGCCGGGGGCACGACGACGTCCGCCGGCAAGGGCACCAGCGCCACCGCCGGGGGTTCCAAGCCGGCCGGCGGCCAGGCCGCGGCCGTGTCGCGTGAGGACGGCATCGACACCGCCGCACTGACCCCGCCGGTCAGCGCCAGCGCTCCGGCGACCACGGACAGCACGCGCAACCGCGCCAGCGAGCGCAACACCTGCGGCTTCTCCCGGTGACGCGCCCGCGGGAACACGAGGGTGTCCTCGGCGCGGTGACGATCGAACGGTGCGTCGGACCGGACCAGCAGCTCGGCGACGGTCACCTGCTCTCGGCGCGGAGCCCTACGTGCCATGAAACCCTCCACCTGGGCCACCCGGACGGGCGGCAGCAGTCCGGGTGGCCGATCATAGGAACGCTTCAACTCCGTGTAAAGACTCGCTCACCCGAGCCGGCCGCCACCGTCCACATGCAGCACCGAACCCGTGACGAACGGGTTGGCCAGCAACTGGAGCGTGGCCGCCGAGACGTCCTCGGGCCGGCCCACCCGGCGAGCCGGGTTCGCTTCCGCGGTCCGGCGGAAGAACGCCGCCTTCGCCTCGCCGAGCCGGTCCCACGCACCCGAGTCGACGATGCCAGGGGAGATCGCGTTGACCCGGATCGGCGCCAGCTCCACCGCGAGCGCTTCGGCGAGGAACGCGACCGCGCCGTTCGTGGTCGCCATGACCGTCCGTTCCGGCATCGGCCGCCACGCGGCGACGCCGGAGAACAACACCATGGCCCCACCTTCGCGGAATCGCGAAGCGAAGTGCTTGGCCAGCATCAGCGGACCGGCCACTTTGGCGTCGAACGCCCTGGTGACCGCGTCCCGCTCCAGCGTCGCGACCGGACCGTTCGCCGGCGCCGCGGCGAGCGAAACCACGAAGTCGACTTCGCCCGCTTCTTCGGCAAGCGCTTTCAACGACGATTCTTCGCCGAGGTCCGCGAACGCGGCCCGGACCCCGCGCTCCACCAGAGCCGCCGGGTCGCGTCCGGCCCAGATCACTTCCGCGCCCGCCGTGTACGCGTCCGAAGCGATCCGCCGGGCGATCCCCGAACCGCCACCCACGACGACCAGCCGCTTTCCCTCGAACGACATTTCCGTGCTCCTTTCGTCTCGCACACGGCGTTCAGCGACGGCGGGCGCCGGAACCATCCCGTCGCGATCCGAAAGTTTTCGATCGCCGCGATAGAATTCGCGAATGCCTACGCTGCGCGCGCTCGAGTGCCTGGTCGCGGTCCTGGACGCGGGATCGATCACCGAGGCGGCCACGCGGCTGCACCTGTCGCAGCCCGCGCTGTCCCACCAGATCGGCGCGCTCGAACGGGAGCTGGGCACGCCGGTGCTCGAGCGGCTGCCGCGCGGGGTCCGCCCGACCGCCGCCGGGCGGGCGGTGCTCGCGGACGCGCGCGCGGCCTTGGCCGCCGCCGAACGGGTGGTCCGGACCGGCCGCGCGGTGGCCGGCGGCGGCGAAGGCACCCTGCGCATCGCGTGCGCGGAGAGCATGACCGCCGGGCTGCTCGCCCCCGTGCTGCGGGCCTGGCACCGGCACCGGCCGGAAGTGCTGATCACGCTGACCGAGACCACGAGCGCGGATGCGCTGGTCGAGGCCCTGGAAACGGGCGAAGCGGACGTCGCGGTCGGACCGCGGCCGAGCCGCTGGACCGGGCCCGTCGAGGTGGTGGGGCGCGAGGAGATCGTCGTCGCGCTGACCGCGGACCACCCGCTCGCCACCCGCGCGAGTGTCCCCATGACCGCCCTCGCGGGCATTCCGGTGGTGCACTACCACCGGGACAATGGTCTCGGCGGATGGCTCGACCGGGAGGCCGCACGGCGCGGCGCGGTACTGGAGGCGGTGATGCGGACGAAGCAGACGGCGACGGCGGCCCAGCTCGCCGCGGCGGGGCTCGGCGTGGCACTGGTCCCGACCACCGCGCTGACGCGGACCTTCCCGGGCGCGCTGCGGCGCCTGAAGCCCGCGCTGCACCGGGACGTGGTGACGTTCACCGCGACGCCGTCGGATTCGCTCGTCCGGCGGTTTTCTTCGGACGTGGTACAACGCGGGCTCACCGTGCCCGGTGTCCTGTCGGACAAACTGTCCGCAGCACCCGGTTAAGTCCTGGTGAATCTGACAGATTTCCTACGAAGGTTTTGTGCCATCCAGACGAACTTCTCGCTCAGGGGCAGATTTGGCTGTGGCATTCGCCAAAGTTCGGTTCCATCGGCTAGCTTGCTCCTACCGGTCAGTACCGGTGGGTGAGGCCGATCGGGTGAGGCGATCAGCGACAGATCGAGGGAAGCGGGGACGACCATGCCCAAGCACCGGCCACGTCGCAAAGGTGCGCGTTCGGTCCGCCGGACCGCGGCCGCGCTCGCGGGTGGGGCGCTCGTCGTACTGCCGACGCTGACCACGGGCCTGCCCGCGCCGGTCGTCGTGGCCAACGCCGGGGACGCTCAGCCGGACCGGGCCGTCGCCGCTCCGCAGCCGCAGCAGCCGGACATCGTCATGCCGCCGATCGCCGTCGACGGCAGCCTGCCCCAGCCGCCGCTGCCCGAGCCGCTGGTCGTGCCGGGCGGGCGCGCCGGCTCCGCGGGCATCTCCGGGTCGCTCGGCATCCCGGGGAGCATGCTGAAGGCGTACAAGAACGCCGCGGACATCCTGGCCAAGGAGCAGCCGAACTGCCACCTCGACTGGGCACTGATCGCCAGCATCGGCCGGATCGAGTCCAACCACGCCCGCGGCGGGTACGTCAACGCCAACGGCGACACGCTGGAGCCGATCCTCGGCCCGGTGCTCAACGGCGCGGGCGCGTTCGCCGCGATCCCGGACACCGACGGCGGCAAGTACGACGGCGACACCGTGTGGGACCGCGCGGTCGGCCCGACCCAGTTCATCCCGGGCACCTGGAAGGGCTACGCCTCCGACGGCAACGGCGACGGCGTGTCGAACCCGAACAACATCTACGACGAGACGCTGGCCACCGCGCGTTACCTGTGCTCGGGCGGCCTGGACCTCTCGACGGACGCGGGGCAGCGCATCGCCGTGCGCCGCTACAACAACTCCCAGTCCTATGTGGACACCGTGCTGGCGTGGGCCGCGGCCTACCGCAGCGGCGTGGCCCAGCTGCCCGACAGCCAGGTGCCGATCGGCACGCCCAACGCCCCGGACGCCGCCGCGGCCGGGGCCCCGGTCGGCACCGTCCCGGCCCCGCCCGAAACGCCGGTCGAAACCCCGCCGGCACCCGGCACGCCGACGACGCCGACGGACACCCCGACCAGCGGCACCCCGACGGACACGCCGACGACGCCGCCGCCGACCACCCCGTCGTCCAGCGACCCGACCACGCCGCCGACGACGACCAGCACCACCAGCACGACCACCCCGCCGCCGTCGTCGACGGCCGCGGCCGACACGGAAAAGACCCCGACCGAAACCACCTCGACCAGCCCGGCCGGGTGAGCCCGGTGGAGCCGTTCCTGGTGCACATCCGCTGCGACACCGACGGCTACACCCACGCCGTCACCGAGGAGGAGTTCGCGGCGGGGCGGCACGGCGGGCGGTTCCGGGCGGTGTGCGGGCACGTGGTGCTGGCGGCGCCGATGATCGAGGAACCCGGCCGGTTCGACCCGGTCTGCCGGGATCTCCTCCGCGCGGAGCCGGCCGCCGAGGTGCCCCGGCAGGAGCGCCGCCGGCTGCGGTGGCGCAGCCGGCGCTAGCCCACCATGGCCTGGATGCCGTCGAGCATCCGGTTCAGGCCGAACTCGTACGCCGTGTCGCCCTGTGCCTTGGCGCCCTGGTCGAAGCCGCCGCCGAGCCAGACGCGGTTCATCGCCGGGTGCGCGTCGACGACGAAGTAGTTCTCCCAGAACGACGACCGCTGGTGCCACCACGCCTCGGTCGACTGGCCGGTGCTGCGCTCCAGCCGGGTGTTCTCCGCGTCGAGCGCCGCGTTCGCGTCGACGTACGTGCCGATCCCGTTGGCCGCCGCGACGGCCTGCCGCGGCGGCAGCCCCAGCGCGTCCATGATCGACAGCAGGTACTCCTGACCGGCCAGCTGGCCCGGGCCCAGCGGCGGCCGGACGCGCGAGACCTCGCACAGCCAGGGGTGCTCGCGGTAGGCCTGCCGGGTCCGCTCGGCGTAGAGCGCCACCTGCGCGCGCCAGTCCCCCTGGCGCGGCTCGCCCGGCCCGGGCAGCCGCCGCCCGACGAGGACGTCGTCGACCATCAGGTCCACCAGCTCGGCCTTGCCGGGCACGTAGGTGTAGAGCGTCATCGTGCCCGCGCCGAGCTCCTTGGCGACGCGGTGCATCGACGCGGCGGCGAGCCCGTCGGCGTCCGCGACGGTGATCGCGGCCGCGACGATCCGCTCGATCGTCAGCGTCGGGCGGCGGCCCCTGGTCGGTTCGGCGGCGCCACCGCGGGCGCGCCAGAGCAGCGCCAGCGTCCGGTCGACGTCCTCGGCGCCAGTGCGTTCGGCGGTCATGCGGTCCCCTCGCTCGTCGCCCGGAGATTACCCTGGAAGGGGACGGAGGGGGTGGGAGGAGATGACCGCACGCAAACCGCCCAAGGTGTCTTTCCGCTGGTGGGTCGACCGGAAGATCGAGGAAGCCCGCGCCCGCGGCGACTTCGACGACCTGCCGGGCACCGGCAAGCCGCTGCCGAAGCCCACTGGCAACGACGCGGCGACCGACTGGGTGCTCCGCGAGGTCAAGCGGGGCGGGCACGACACGAAGGCGTTGCTGCCGCCGGCGCTCGCCCTCAAGCGCGAAGTCCAGGACCTGCCGGAGCGGCTCGCCGGGGAGCGGACCGAACGGCAGGTCCGGGACGTCGTCGAGGACCTCAACACCCGCATCCGCCAGGCCTACCTCAACCACCACACCGGGCCGCCCCTCACGGTGGCGCTGGTGGACGTCGAAGAGGCGGTCGAGGACTGGCGGCGCTCACGAGCCGCGTCGTAACACCGCTCGTTCGGCAACGGTCCACGCGGTCGTGGTGAGCAGGTAGATCCCGGCGGCCTGGGGCACGACGAGTGTCGCGAGCACGGTGCCGTAGGGCAGTAGGCGCAGCAGCTTCCCGCCGGGCACCGGGTGCTCCGGGACGGGCTGCGTGCGCACCGAGAACCACGCGACGACGGCGAGCCCGGCCGCGATCACGAACACGAGCGGGCCGCCGGCCAGGCCGTGCGCGCCCAACGGCGTCCCGAGCAGCGTCGCCCCGAGCAGCGAGTTGGGTTCGCCGCCGATCGTGGCCGTGGTGAACAGCCGGTACATGACCATGAAGAACGGCAGCTGCAGCAGCATCGGCAGGCAGCCGACGAACAGCGAAGTCCCGGACTCCTGCTGCAGCTTCGTCATCTCCGCGGCCAGCCGCTCGCGGTCGCGGCCGTGCTTCTCCTGCAGCGCGCGGATCTCCGGCAGCAGGGCGGCCCGGGCTCGTTCGCCGCGGACGGCCGACCGGGCGAGCGGGTGCAGCAGCAGCCGCACGCCGAGGGTGAAGACGACGATGGCCAAGCCCGTGGAAAGCGGGCCGGTGAGGGCGTGGATCAGGTGGTACGCGCCTTCGACGGGCACGTCGAGAAAGCCGAACATGGGCAGCACTCCGCATGAGTGGAAGGGGTTGGGGTGAGCGGAAGGGCTGCGTCGAAGCGGTTCCTACGCAGCCGTGCTGCGGGAACCGGGTGCTCGTGGGCGGCTCCGGCCCGGTCTGCCCGGGTCGCGGAGGCGGATCGACTCGGCCCGCCGGGCCCGGCGGCGCAACGCCGTGGCACGGCTGCGGACCGGCGCCGACCACAGCGCGAGCCCGGCGCGGTGCGTGCTGCCGATTAGCAGGACGACCAAGAGGCTCGCGGCGGCGAGGGAGGCGAAGGCGACCAGCGCGGCCGGACTGGTCAGCACGGGGAACGCCAGTTCCGGCAACGTGTGCACGGCGCCCCCTTTCCTCTCCACCAGCGTAGCGAAAACGTTAACAGCCCGATGGGCTGTAACCTGGTTCGATGAGAGGGCAACTCGTCGTCGTGCCGATCCTGGCCATGCTCCTGCTGTACGGCGTGCCGTGGTGGACGCTCGTGCTGGCACCCGAATGGGGCCTGGCCGGCACGATCGCCGGCACCGTCGTGCTGGTGTCGGGCCTGGTCACGATGCCGGTCGCGATGTTCCGCGGCCACTCCCGGCACCAGAGCGACGCCGCCGCCCGCCTCGGCGACTCGCTGCTCGCCGTGATCTGGGTGCTGTTCAGCTGGTCGATCCTCAGCCTGGTGCTGCGGGTCGCGCTCCTCGGCGTCGAAGACCCGCTTCGCTCGCGGATCGTCGCCGGCGCGACCGTGCTGATCGCCGCCGGGCTGCTCGTGCACGGCAACCGCGTCGCCATGCGCGTGCCGCCGGTGAAGGCGGTCGACGTCGTCATCCCGCGGCTCGGGCCGGGGCTCGACGGCCTGCGCGTCGCCGTCATCACCGACACCCACTTCGGGCCGATCGACCGGACGAAGTGGTCGGAAGAGGTCGTCGCGGCGGTCAACGCGCTCGAGGCGGACGTCGTCTGCCACGCCGGCGACCTCGCCGACGGCGCGGTGGCCAAGCGCCGCAAGCAGGTCGACCCGCTCGGTGGCGTCCAGGCCGGGCTCGGCCGGTTCTACATCACCGGCAACCACGAGTACTTCGGCGAGGCCCAGGCGTGGCTCGACCACATGGAGGCACTCGGCTGGGACACCCTGCACAACCGTTCGACACTGCTCGAGCGCAACGGCGACCGGATCCTCTTCGCCGGCATCGACGACCCGACCGGCACGGCGTCCGGCCTGCCCGGGCACGGCCCCGACCTGGCCGCGGCACTGGCCGGCCGGCCCGACGGCGTCCCGGTGGTGCTGCTCGCGCACCAGCCGAAGCAGGTCCGCCAGGCCCGCGAGGCGGACGTCGACCTGCAGATCTCCGGGCACACGCACGGCGGGCAGATCTGGCCGTTCCACCTCCTGGTGCGGTTCGACCAGCCGACGCTGTCCGGCCTGACCCGGCACGGCGGGACGCAGCTGTACAACAGCCGCGGCACGGGGTTCTGGGGCCCGCCGTTCCGGATCTTCGCGCCCAGCGAGATCACGCTCCTGACCTTGCGTTCCGCCTGACGAACGCCCGTGCTCGCCGGGCACGGTCGCTACCGACAAATTTTTTTGTCTTGACAGATCCATGCGTCGGCGGTCAGGCTGTTCCCATGACCACCACAGCGCTTCGCACCAGCACCTTTTCCTCGACCCGAGCCCTGCTGACCTGCGGAATCCTCGCCGGGCCAGTCTTCGTGGCCACCGGCGTCCTCCAGGGCCTGACCCGCGCCGGCTTCGACTTCACCCGGCACCCCGCGAGCGTCCTGTCCAACGGATCGCTCGGCTTCATCCAGGTCACCAACTTCCTGGTCACCGGCCTGCTGACGATCGCCGCCGCGGCCGGCACCCGGCGCGTCCTGCCCGGCCGATGGGGGCCGAGACTGCTGGCGGTCTACGGGATCGGCCTGCTGTGCGCGGGCGTGTTCCGCGCCGACCCCCAGGACGGCTTCCCGGCCGGCACGCCCGCCGGCCCGCCGTCGTCGGTCAGCTGGCACGGCACGCTGCACTTCGCCGCCGGCGGCATCGGGTTCCTCGCCCTGGTCGCGGCCTGCTTCGCGATCGGCTCGCACCTCCCGCCCGCGTGGGCGTGGTACTCGCGGCTCAGCGGCTTGCTGTTCCTCGCGGGTTTCGCGGGCGTAGCGTCCGGGTCGACGAGCCCGGTGGTCACCCTCGGCTTCTGGGCGGCGGTGGTCATCGCCTTCGCCTGGCTCGCCGCCACGTCCCGCCACCTGCTGTCGCGAGGAGAGTCCCGATGAGCACGACGGTTTCCGCCGACGGCACGAAGATCGCCTACACCCGCGCCGGGTCCGGCCCCGCGCTCGTCCTCGTGGACGGCGCGATGTGCTACCGCGGCTCGTCCCCCAACGACGCGCTGGCGAAGGAACTGGCCGCGCACTTCACCGTGTACACCTACGACCGCCGCGGCCGGGGCGAGAGCGGCGACACCGGGCCGTACGCGGTCGAGCGCGAGGTCGAGGACCTCGCGGCGGTCGTCGAGGAGGCCGGCGGCGAGGCGTTCCTGTTCGGCATTTCCTCGGGCGTCGCCCTGGTCCTCGAAGCGGCCCCTCGGCTCGCGGTCCCGAAACTGGCGCTGTACGAGCCACCGTTCATCGTCGACGGCACCCGCCCCCGCGTCCCGGCGGACTACGTGGCCCGGCTCGACCAGGCGCTGCGGGAGGGCAAGCGCGGCAAGGCGGTCAAGATGTTCATGACCGAAGGCGTCGGCCTGAGCGGGGTCATGGTGGCGGCGATGCGGATCATGCCGTTCTGGCCCAAGCTCAAGCGGGTCGCGCACACCCTCCCCTACGACACGGCGATGGTGATCGAGCACCAGGCGGGCGAGCCCCTGCCGGCGGCCTGGCCGGAGGTGAAGGTCCCGGCTCTGGTGATCGACGGCGGCCGCAGCCCGGACTGGATGCGCCACGGCGTGGCGTCGCTGGCGAAGGTGCTGCCGTCGGCGGAGTACCGGACGCTGCCGGGCCAGACGCACATCGTGAAGGCGGCGGCGCTGGCGCCGGTGCTGAAGGAGTACTTCCTGAGCTGACCGGGCCCTCGTCACAACTCGCTTGCCTGAACGATCAGGGAGCGGGCAGGGTGCAGGCGTGCCCACCCGCGCCCTGGTCTTCGACTTCGACGGCACCCTCGCCGACACCGAATCCGCCGTCCTGCAGGCTTGGCAGGCCGTGTTCCGCGAACACGGCACCGAACTCCCCCTGGACGCCTGGTACGCCGTCATCGGTACCCAGCACACCACGCCCGCCATGTTCGCCCTGCTCGCCGAGCACGCCCCGGGCATCGACCCCGAGGCGCTGCGGCCGATCACGAAAGCGCACGTCCTCCGGCTCCTCGAGGACCTCGGCCCGCGCGAAGGGGTCCGGGCCTACCTCGACACCGCGCGGGAGAAGGGCATCAAGCTGGCCGTCGCCTCCAGCTCGTCCGGGGCCTGGGTGAACCCGCACCTCGAACGGCTCGGCATCGACCACTACTTCGACGCCGTCCTCACCGGGGACCTGCACAACGCCAAGCCCGACCCCGACCTCTACCTGGCCGCCCTCGACGCACTCGGCACCGCGGCGCCGGACGCCATCGCCTTCGAGGACACCCCGCACGGCGTCACCTCCGCCAAGGCCGCCGGCCTGACCTGCGTCGCCGTGCCGAACGCGATCACCCGGAGCCTCGACTTCGGGCAGGCGGACGTCGTGCTGCCGTCCTTCACCGCCAAGCCACTGGAAGCCCTGCTCAGCCGGTGACCAGGGCCAGCAGCCGCTCCAAGAACGGCAGCTGGCCCTTCACCAGCTTCTCCCGGGCGTCCGGCAGCGAGAACCAGGCAACCCGGTCGACCTCGGGGAACTCCTGCTGACGGCCCGAGCGCGGCGGCCACTCCATGGTGAACGTCCCGGGCACCACCGCCGCCGGGTCGAGGTCGGCCTCGACCGCCCACGCCGTGACGACCTTGCCGCCCGACTGCTTCACCACGCCCAGCTCGACGTACTCGCCGTCGGGCGCGGGCAACCCGAGCTCTTCCTCGAACTCCCGCCGGGCCGCCTTCTCCGGGGATTCGTCCGGGTCGAGCTCGCCCTTGGGCAGCGACCACGCGGCCGCGTCCTTCTTCGCCCAGAACGGCCCGCCCATGTGCCCGAGCAGCACCTCGACGTCGTCGCCCCGGCCTCGGTAGAGCAGGAGCCCGGCACTCTGTTTGCCCGCCATGGAGAAAGTCTCCCAAGATTTTTCCGCGGAGGTGTCGAAACCCGCCGGGGCCCGATCGACGCGTAGGCAGAAGGCAAGCGGAACCCAGGGAAGGAACCCACCATGACCGCCACCATCGCCCGCGAAACCAAGACCGTCGCCGCCCCGGCCAAGGCCAAGGTCACCGGCATCGTGGTCGGCGCGAGCAGGATCGTGATCTCGTTCCTGTTCGGCTGCCACGGCCTGCAGGGGTTCGGCCTCTTCGGCGGGATCGACGGCCAGGGCGGCGGCGTCCCGTTCGGCTCGTTCCCCGGGTGGTGGGGCAGCATTCTCGAACTCGTGGGCGCCGCGCTGCTGCTCGCCGGGCTCGCCAGCCGGCCCGCCGCGATCCTGCTGTCGGGCGTGATGGCCTACGCCTACTTCACCGTGCACGCGCCGATGGGCCTGCTGCCGCTGCAGAACATGGGCGAGCCCGCCGCGGTCTACTCGTGGGTCTTCCTGCTGTTCGCCGCGATCGGCCCGGGCCGCTTCGCGCTCGACAACCTGATCAAGCGCTGAAGCCGGCCGGACGCGGTCCGATCTAGTAGCCGCCCTGGGCGGCCGCGAGGTCGGACCGCGCCATCACGTGTTCCATCAGGCTGGTCAGCACCTGCTTCGTCGACTCCCGCTCCCGGGCGTCGCACAGCAGCAGCGGGACGTCCATGCCGACGTCGAGCGCTTGCCGGACCTCCTCCGTGCCGTAGCGGTACGCGCCGTCGAAGCAGTTCACGCCGACGACGAACGGCAGGTTGCGGCGCTCGAAGAAGTCCACCGCGGCGAAGCAGCTGTCGAGCCGGCGCGTGTCGGCCAGCACGACGGCGCCGAGCGCGCCTTCGGCCAGCTCGTCCCACATGAACCAGAACCGGTCCTGACCCGGCGTACCGAACAGGTACAGGATCAGGTCCGGGTTGATCGTGATGCGGCCGAAGTCGAGCGCGACCGTCGTGGTGGTCTTCTGCTCGACGCCGGA
This sequence comes from Amycolatopsis sp. NPDC005003, assembly GCF_053600695.1. Lineage (NCBI taxonomy): Bacteria > Bacillati > Actinomycetota > Actinomycetes > Pseudonocardiales > Pseudonocardiaceae > Amycolatopsis > Amycolatopsis sp. NPDC005003. Next base: position 215,370 of record NZ_JBSGAI010000001.1, read on the forward strand.
CAGGTCGTCGACACCTTCGGACGCGGTGGTGATGACCTCTTCGGTCCGCAGTGGCGGCACTTCGCTCACCGAACCGACCATCGTGGTCTTGCCGACCCCGAACCCGCCGGCGATGAGTACCTTGACCGCGGTCGCGGTCAGGTTCCGCCGGGGGTCAGAGTTTCCGGATGCCATCAAGAACCGCCTGCAATACGTGTCGGTTGGGAGTTTCCTGGACCGGTGCCGCGGTACGGAACAGCACCAGGTTCTGCTCGATGAGGTCGCTGAGCATCACCTTCACCACGGGCAGCGGGAGATCGACCCTGGCGGCCACCTCGGCCACCGAGACCGGCCGCTGGCACAGGGCGATGATGCGGGCGTACTCCGGTTCGAGCATGCCCGCCTCGTGCGCGGTGCGCAGCGCGACCACCAGCGTGATCAGGTCGAGCCCGAGCGTATCCGACCGCGTGCGCCCACCCGTGACGGCGTAGGACCGGACCAGCGGGCCGGCCTCGTCGTCGAACCAGGCTTCGTGCCGTGGGCTCATGGCGCAGTGGGCTGCGCGCCGGCGGTCCGCGGGGCGGAGGTCAGCACCTGGCCGACCCGCTTCACCATCAGGTTCATCTCGTACGCGACCAGCCCCATGTCCGCGTCTTCACGGGCCAGCAGGGCGAGGCAGGCGCCTCGCCCGGCCGCCGTCACGAACAGGAACGCGTGGTCCATCTCGACCATCGTCTGGCGGACGTTGCCGCCGCCGAAGTGCCGCCCGGTGCCGCGGGCCAGGCTCTGGAACGCCGAAGCCACCGCGGACAGGTGTTCGGCGTCCTCCTCGGAAAGGTTGCCGGACCTCCCGATGAGCAGGCCGTCCGAGGACAGCACCACCGCCCGGTCCGCCCCGGCGACCCGCTTGACGAGGTCGTCCAGCAGCCAGTCGAGCTCGTGGGCGCCTGAGTTGACCATTACTCGCGCTCTCCGTACCTGTCGTCGTTCTCGGAAAAGTCTTCGTCACGGGCCCGGCGGGTGCCCTGCTGGAAGGCGGACAGCCTGCTGCGGGCCACCTCCGGGGAATCCAGCCGGACCTCTTCGCGCTCCGCGGTCGCGGGCTTGTCTTCCCGCAGCTGAGGAACGAGGCTCTGCTGGCGTCGCCGTTGCGGCAGCGGCGGCCGGCCGGGGGCCTCCGGGCGGCGCGGCTGCTGCGGCCGGCTCTCCGGCGTCGCCGCGGCCCGCGGCTCCTGCGGCGGCCACACCGGCTGCTGCGCGGCCGGCCGCGCCGGGCGCGAGGTCCGGACGGGCGGGGCGGGCGGCCGGACCGCGGCCACCGGCTGGGCCTGGGTCGGCTGGCTCACCGGCTCCGACACGGACCCGACCGGGACCGGCGTCGGCGCGGACGGCGGCTGCGAGACCGGCAACCGGTCCGAGTTGGGCGGCGCAACGGTGACCGGCGGGACGGAGATCGGCGGCACGGGCGTGGCCGGCTGGGTCACGACCGGGGCGGGAGCCGTCGGCGGTGCCGGCGGCACGGCCACCGGCGGCTCGGTGCGGTGCCGGGCCTGGCGGCGCACCGGCCGGCTGAGCGGCGTGACCTCGTCGTTCGCCGTGGTCTCCGGCTCGGCCGGGTTCGGCACGAGTTCCGGCTTCGGCGGGGTGATCGGCTGCTCCGGCTCGTTCTCGGCGAGCGGGGCCAGCAGGTCGGTGCGCACCAGGACGATGGCCCGGGTGCCGCCGTAGGCCGACTCACGCAGGTGCACCTGGATGCCGTGGCGGGCGGCCAGCCGCGCGACCACGAACAGGCCGAGGCGCGGCTCGTCCGACAGCGCCATGATCCCGAAGTCCGGCGGGTCGGCCAGCATCGCGTTGATCTCTTCGGTCTGGTCCGGCTCGAGCCCGAGGCCCTGGTCCTCGACCTCGATCACGACGCCCTTGCCGACCACGTTGCCGCGGATCTCGACCCGCGACTGCGGCGGCGAGAACGACGTCGCGTTGTCGATCAGCTCGGCCAGCAGGTGCACGAGGTCGCCGACGACCGGGCCGCGGATGGCGATCTGCGGCAGCACCGCCGTCTTGACCCGCGCGAAGTCCTCGGTCTCGGCGGACGCGCCGCGGACCAGCTCGGCCAGCCCGACCGGGTTGCGCCACTGCCGGCCCGGCTGCCCGCCGCCGAGGATGATCAGGTTTTCGGCGTTGCGGCGGGCGCGGGTGGAGAGGTGGTCGAGCTGGAACAGGGTGTCCAGCTGCTCCGGGTCCTCCTGCTTGCGCTCGGCCTGGTCGAGCACCTTGAGCTGGCGGTGCACGATGACCTGGCTGCGGTGGGCGATGTTGAGGAACACCGTCTTGGTGCCCTCCTTGGTCTTCGCCTCGTCGATCGCGGCCGCGATGGCGGTCTGCTGCGCCTTGTTGAACGCGTCGGCGACCTGGCCGATCTCGTCGGTGCCGTGGTCGAGGAAGTGCCCGCCCTCTTCGAGGTCGACGGGCTCGCCGGCCTGGACCCGGGCGACCAGCTCGGGCAGCCGGACTTCGGCCGCGTCGAGGGTGTCCTCGCGCAGCCGGTGCAGGCGGCCGATGAGCCGGTTCGACAGCCGGACGGCGACGAAGACCACGAAGACCGCGAACAGGACCGCGGCCACACCGGCGATCAACGACTGGGTGAAGGTCGAGTCGGCGTCGTTGATGGCCTGCTGGCTGAAGTTCGTGTGCTGCGCCACGAAGATGCCCATCAGGGCGCCGCCGACCTGGCCGGCAGCGGTCCGCCACTGGTCCTGAGGCACCGGCAGCTTCTTCAGGTCACCACGCGCGAACGCGCTCTCGACCTGGTTCACCGTTTGCCAGGCCTGGCTGGCCATCAGCTCGTCGAACTTCGCCTTCACCGAGGGGATGAGCTTCGGCGCCGACGCTGCCAGCTGCACGTGGTAGGCACCGACCTGAGCGGTGTAGGCGCGGAAGTCGTCGTCGCTCAGCCCACCCGCGGCCAGACCGGCCGTCGCGAGGGCGTCGCTGCGCTGCATCGCGTCCGCGGCGGTGAACAACGGGATGGAGTTGAGCCGGTCGAAGGCGTTCTGCGCACCGTTCGTGTTCTGGGTCAGCCCGGCCACGCCGTCGGTGAACTGATCCAGCATCTGGTTGTAGTACTTGAACGCCTGGCCGATCTGGATCTGGCCACTGTCCACCGCTTGGCGGGTCTGCGGCAGCTGCTGGAAAAGCCCGAAGAACGTGGCGATGTTCCGCTGCACGCTCGCCGGGGTGTCCGAACGGTCGGCGAAGTCGTTCTTGAGGAACTCGAGCACCTTGGCCGCTGTGGCGTCGGTCTTGGGCCTGGCCTGAGCGAGCACCGCCCGCGCGGAACTCTGCCCCGCCACCAGCGCCAGGCTGGCCTGCCGCTCGACTTGCAGTGCGGCGAAGAAGGGGATCGCCGGGGCTTCCGCGTTCCGGAGCCGGGTCGTGTAGTCGCGGTCCGTGACCGCGTTGTAGATGAGGTAGCCCGCGAGAGTCACGCCGACCAGCAGCAGGGCCACGCTGGGGATCAGCGCGATCGTGAGCACGCGCTTCCGAATCGAGGATCCCCGGTTGCGTCGAAGAGAAATCTGCTTCACCTGGGTCCGTTTTCCTTCCGGCAGTACATGGTTTCGGGTCGCCCGAGGCGGTCAACACCCGGATTCCGACCAGCCGGATCAACATCACCGTGGTCTGCTTCGCCCGCGACGACGTTAGGCAGCCCTCCAGGGCGCGTCAAGTCCGTGGCGAGAACGTGATCTTGGAACGGTGATCCGTCCACACTCGCTGCCTGCGCTTCGAAAGTCCACCACCGTAAGTCGTGACGTTCGTCGCAGGGCAACTTTCGTTCCCTGTACGTATGTGAGCACTGGGAGCGCTTCCGGAGGCCTCGCGGATCCCGGCCGGCGCCCTCTACGTACGACAGCGCCGGATCGTTCGGTGACAAACATCACGGAGCCGCGCCGGCGACCCGGGACTCCCTCTTCGTCCGGGATGGACGGTCGTGAAAAAGCGGAATGGGCAGGATTTCCGCGCACAGCCGCGGATTCCCCGGAGAGGGAGCCGGAATTCCCGGCATTCCGCATCCGCAACCGGTTGATCACGCTGCGCTCGCCGCTGGAACCGGTTCCGCGGCGGCGCGGGGTCCGTCAGCCCGGGAACTCGTCGGCCAACGTGTTCCAGAACAGCAGCTCGTAGCTTTGGAACAGCCGCGCGCAGCGGTGCGCCTCGCGTTCGTCGAGCCGGTGCGCGTCGAGGCCCGCCTGGATCGCGGCGAGCGCTTGTTCTTCAATTTCCGGAACGTCCGCGGCGAAGAAGTCGAAAAACGCGCACTGCTCGTCGGTGAAGCCGTAGTGCTCGCGCATGCCCGCGGCGACGTCCCGGCAGTACCGGCCGAAGGCCGCGAAATTGGCGAAGATCCCCGCCGCGGTCGCCGACGACTCGCCGTTCAGCGCGAGCCAGGCGACGTAGGCCGGGTAGACCTGGCAGCCCGCGCGCGGCAGTTCCTTTCCGTGGTCCGGACCAGTCGCCGCGAGCAACCCGTCCAGCATCGCGTTCGCCTGCTGCTCACCCGGCGCGAGCCCGCCGAAGAAGGTGCGCGCGTTCGGCTCGTCGGCCCGGGCGGCCAGCGCGTGGAAGCTCCGCCAGTCGCTGAGCGTGATCAGCTTCTCCTCCGCGGCGAGCGCGGCGAACACCGCGCGCGGCGCCCGGCCCGCGGCGATCGGCGGCACGAGCCGGTTGTCGCCGTCGCGCGGGGCGAGTTCGGCCTGGATCTCTTCGAGCAGCTTGCGGGCGGAGTGCGTCATCGGTACCCCCAGGTGTCCGTGGCCACTCCATTGAAGCGCGATTCCCCCGCGGACGCCCGCGTACACAGTGGACAGTCGTGGAAACCTGACCGCTTTGTCCGGTTCGACGGCGACGCTTGACGTGGCCGCGATTCTCTATCCACCTGCGCCGGGAGCGCTTACAGTCTGGCCATCCGGAGCCCCCCATCCGGAGCACCGAGGAGGCCAGCGTTGACCACCCCGCCCGTCGCCGAGCAGACCGAAGGCCAGACGATCCCGCGGCTGCTGCACCGCAACGCGGTCGAGTACCCGGACCTGCCGGCGATCACCTCGCTCGACATCGAAGGACAGCCGACGCTGACCTGGCTGGAGTTCCGCACCGCGATCGCCGAGGTCTCCCGCGGGCTGGCCGGCCTCGGGCTCGCCGCGGGTGACCGGATGCTGATCATGGCACCCGGCTGCCCGGACCACATCGTCGCCGACCTCGCCGCGACGCACCTGTCCGCGATCCCCTGCACCGCCTACGCCACCCTCAGCCCGGACCAGATCCGGTTCGTCGCGCGGCACAGCGCGGCGCCGGTCGTGGTGCTCGGCGGGGCGGACGAGCTGGCGCGCTGGCGACCGGTGCTCGACGACCTGCCGGCGCTGCGCCACCTCGTCGTCATGGACGAGACCGCGATCCCCGAAGGCGACGACCGCTTCCTTTCCCTCGCCGCGCTCCGGGCCCAGGGCCGGGAGGCGCTTGCCGCCGACCCGGACGCGTTCGAACGGTCGTGGCAGGACATCAAGCCGGACGACCCGCTGTCGATGATCTACACCTCCGGCACCACCGGCGACCCGAAGGGGGTCGTGCTTTCGCACCGCAACGCGCTCCACCAGGGGTACGCCGTCACCGAGCTGCACCACCCGCCGATGCACGCGACGAACATCGCGTACCTGCCGCTGGCGCACATCGCCGAGCGGCAGCTGTCGATCTACCTGCCGATCATCTGGGCGGGGCACGTGCACACGCTCGCCGACCCGACCGCGGTCGCCGGCGCGCTCGCCAGGGTGCACCCGCAGAGCTTCTTCGGCGTCCCGCGCGTGTGGGAGAAGATGGTCGCCGGGCTCAAGAACATGCTCGGCGCCGTGCCGGAGGACCGGCGCACCGCGTTGCTGCAGGCGAACGAGCTGCTGCAGCAGGGCTACAAGCTGCGCAGCACCGGGCAGCCGGTGCCCGCGGAGCTGGCCGAGAGGATCCGGCAGGCCGACGAGGCCGTGCTGGCGCCGGTGCGTGCCCTGCTCGGGTTCGACAAGGTGCTCGTCGCCTCCAGCGGCGCGGCCGCCATCCCGGTGGAGATCATCTACTTCCTGGCCGGGCTCGGCATCGAGATCTGCGAGGTCTGGGGACTGTCCGAGACGACGGGCGCGGCGACGTCCAACTCCGGCTCGAACTTCCGCGCGGGCACCGTCGGCAAGCCGCTCGAAGGCGTCGAGGTGAAGGTCGCCGAGGACGGCGAGCTGCTGGTGCGCGGCCCGATCGTCTTCCTCGGCTACCTCCAGGACGACGGCACGATCGCCGACGCCACCGACGCCGACGGCTGGTACGCCACCGGCGACATCGGCACGATCGACGAAGACGGCTTCGTGACGATCACCGACCGCAAGAAGGAACTGATCATCACCTCGAGCGGCAAGAACATCGCGCCGACCCGCGTCGAGAGCCTGCTCAAGGAGCACCCGCTGATCGGCCAGGCGGTCGCGATCGGCGACGACCGGCCGTACGTGACGGCGCTGATCGTGCTCGACGACGAAATCGCCCCCGGCTGGGCGGCGGCGAACGGCGTCGAGGCGTCCCCGGACGAGCTCGCCGCGCACCCCGCGGTGCGGGCCGAGCTGGAACGCGCGGTCGAGTCGGCCAACAGCAGGCTCGCGCGGATCGAGCAGATCAAGCGCTACCACGTGCTGCCGAAGGCGTGGACGCCCGAGTCCGGCGAGCTGACCCCGACGCTCAAGCTCAAGCGCCGGGTGATCAACGACCGGTATTCGGCCGACATCGAGGCCCTCTACGCGGCCACCCGCGACCCGGAGCCGGCCGCCGGCGCCTAGGCGGTGCGCGGCGAGGTCGTCTCCGTCCACTTGCGCAGCCGCGGCGGGACGCGCTTCTCCAGGCCGTAGTTCTCCAGGTGGGCGGAGAAGACCTCGTCGAACGCCTTCTGCACGGTCTCGGTGTCCCACACCGGGCGCTCGAGGATCGGCTGCTTGAGGAACGGCTGGCCCATGATGTGCAGCTGCGGGCCGTTGCACCGGATCATCTGGCCGGTGATGCCCTGCGAGCCCTCGCCGAGCAGGAACAGCACGACCGGCGCGATCCGCGACGGCGTGCGGTCCGGCGGGCAGGCGCGCAGCGAGCGTTCGGACTTCCACACCATCCGGGTGTGCGCGAGCGGGCAGACGGCGTTCACGCGGATCCCGACGTCTTCGAGGTCGAGCGCCCAGGAATAGGTGAGGGAGGCGACCGCGCCCTTGCTCGCCGCGTACACGCCGAGCTTGCGCTGCCCGAGCGATGCGCCGGAGGAGATGTTGACGATCGAGCCGCCCGTGCCGGCGTCGACCATCGCCTTGATCGCGGCCAGGCCGGTGTTCACCACGCCGAGGACGTTGACCGCGACGAGCTCCCGCGCCTGCTCGGCGTCGTCCTCCCAGGGCAGCGCCTCGTAGTTCAGCCCCGCGTTGTTGACCAGCCCGTCGATCCCGCCGAACTCCTTGACGCAGAGGTCGACGATCTCCTGCGCCTCGCCCGCCTCGGCCACGCTGTGCCCGCTCGCGACGGCGCGGCCGCCGTGCGCGCGGATGTTCTCCGCGGTCCGCTCCGCCAGCTCGGCGTCGACGTCGTTGACCACCACCGCCCCGCCCTCGCGCGCGACGTGCACCGCGAACGCCTCGCCAAGGCCCCGGCCCGCACCGGTGACCACGACCGCCTTGCCCTGCATCAACCCGTCCATTGCTCTCCCCGATCTGCAGCGCCGGCGGCGCGCGGTCCGTCCACCCCGGCCGGCTCACTCTCCAGTCTTGGCCCATTCGGTCCAACGCGGCATCGGCGCGACGACGAGCGGCCGCCGCCTTGCGCCGAGCGAGTCCGGATCGATCAGTCGGGACGTACCCGCGGGCCGGTCACGAGGGGGTGACCGGAGGCGGTTTCCGGCGACACCGGGGCGTAACCGGCGGCATACTGTGGGTGCTTCCCGGTGGCCGACCGTGACTCCCCCGGATGGGGTCGTCACCGGAGAGGCACAATGCGGACGGTTCATGTTCACTCGATCGGGGGACGGTGGTGACGAGGTGACAACACGCGCGAAACCCCGGCTCCGGGCCGTCCTGGCCAACCGCGAGTTCCGCGCGCTGTGGTTCGCCGAAACGCAGTCGATGCTGGGTGACCAGCTGACCATCGTCGCGCTGGCCATCCTCACGTTCGAGCGCACCGGCTCGCCGCTGCTCTCGGCCGTCGTCTACTCGCTGACGTTCCTGCCCGCGCTCGCCGGCGGGCTCGGGCTGTCCCAGCTCGCCGACCGGTTCCCCCGCCGCGCGGTGCTGGTGGCCGGCTCGCTCGCGCAGGCCGTGCTGATCGGGCTGATGGCCCTGCCCGGGATGCCGATGGGCTGGGTGTTCGCGCTCTTCGTCCTCGCCAGGCTGGCGAACGCGCCCGGCAACGCGGCGCAGAACGCGCTCGGCCGCGAGATCTTCGCCGGCGACGACGTCTACCTGCAGAGCCAGGACCTGCGCGGGATCACGAACAACACCGCGATGCTGGCCGGCCTGGCCGCCGGCGGGCTGCTGGTGACCACGATCGGGACGTCGTGGGCGCTGGCGATCGACGCGCTGACGTTCCTGGTGGCCGCCGTCGCCGTGCGGCTGCTGGTGCTGCGCCGGCCGGCCGCGGGCAATGGCGGCGCCCCGTGGTTCGGCGCCGTCCGGCAGGTTTTCGGCGACGAACGGCTGCGGGTGCTGCTCTACCTGTCCTGGCTCGTCGGCCTGGCGGTGATCCCGGAAGGCCTCGCGGCGCCGCTCGCCGCGCAGCTCGACGCGGGTGACCAGGCGGTCGGCTGGCTGCTGGCCGCCGACCCGCTGGGCTTCGTCGCCGGGACGTTCCTGCTCTCGCGGTTCGTCACGACCGAGCACCGCCGCAAGCTGCTGGGTGTGCTGGCCGCGCTGCCGCTGGCCGCGCTGGCGGCGTTCGCGCTGCGGCCGAACCTGGCGGGCGCGCTGCTCCTGCTCGCGCTGGCGGGCGCGACGGGCGCGTACGTCATCACCGTGTCGGCCACGTTCATCACGTGGGTGCCGAACGACATCCGGGGCAGCGCGGGCGGCCTGTACCGGACCGGGCTGCGGGTCGCCCAGGGCGTGGGCGTCGGCCTGGGCGGGCTGGTCGCGCAGGCAGTGGGTTCCGCGCACACGACCATCGCGCTGGCCGGCGCGGTGGGGCTGCTGCTGGCCGTGCCGGTGGCGTTCGCCTGGCGCCGGGTGGGCGGGACGGAACCGCAACCGTGGCCGTCATGAGCGCCAGGTCCCACCTCCGGGTACGGCCAAGATCATGAATGGCATTCGCGGACGTCGCGGGTGACAATTCGAGGGTGGTTCAGAAGTCGCGGTTGCTCATGGGGGCCACCTCCATGCGGGGAGTCTCGCAGAACCTTTTGCGCCGCGTTCGCCGGCAGTTACTCCGGGACCTTGGCCGGTCCGTTGCTGTGGGATGGTACCCGGCCACGGAATGCGTGAACACTCTGCCAGGTACCGATGAGATTACTCAAGGGCGAGACTAGGCTGGAAAGGAGGTGACCAATTGCATCCAGGACCGGACGGTGACCCGGCCGCACCAGGCGAACCGGGCGGCGGGCAGGCGGCGCGGCCGGAAAGCGCTGCCGAGCCGGGCGTGACCACCGGTACGCCCGCGACCACGACCGGTGGTCCCCGGGGCCGCCACGCGTACTGGCCGGGCAACTGGGCGCTCTGGCGCCGCCGGCCGGTGCAGGTCGCGTTCATGCTGACGGCCGAAGCCGTCGCGGTCGCGGTTCTCGCCGTCTCGTTCGCGCGCTCGCCGATTCCGTCCGGAAACGACTGGATCAATTTCGCAATACTGGCCGCCGGCGCCACCGTCCACATTCAACTGACCCAGCGCCAGGAAGAACGGCGGCGCAACCGGACCAAAACGGTGCTGATCGACCTCACCGCCGTGTGGACGTTTTCCGCGGCGATGATACTGCCGGTACCGCTCATCCTTTTCGTCATCGCCGTGATCCGGTTGCAACACTGGTTCATCGCGCGACGGCCGGCCCACAACTTCATTTTTTCGTCCATCACGCACGGCCTGGCCGGCGCGCTCGCCCACCTCACCTACACGGCGCTCGGGCCGCACCTGCTCGGCCGTCCGGGGTGGGGCGACTTCCTCCGCGAGTTCGGCACCATCGTCGTCACCGGGGCCATCTACGAAGCGATCCAGATCGCGTACGTGGGCGGGGTCCTGCTGCTCGGATCCCCCGCCGGGCGCACGGTTCGTAACGTGCTGGGGAGCCCGGCCGACAACATGCTCGAAGCGATCACCATCGGCCTCGGCGCGGTGACCGCGATCCTGCTCGCCGCCGTCCCGCCGATGGTGGCGGTGATGGCCGTGGTCACCGTCGTCTTCAATCGCCTCGCCGAACTCGATCAGCTCCAGAACGACGTCCGGACCGACCCGAAAACGGGCATTCTCAACATGCGCGGCTGGTCGGAGGCGGCCGAGCGGGCACTTGAGCGGACCGCTCGATCGGGTGATCAACTGGCGCTGCTGATGGTCGATCTGGACCACTTCAAGTGGATTAACGACACCTATGGACATCCGGCGGGCGACGACGTGCTGCGCACCGTTGCGCAAACGCTCGACGAAGTGACCAGACCGAGCGACTTGGTCGGCCGTTTCGGCGGTGAGGAATTCCTCGTTCTGCTGCCGGACATCGACGAAGAGGCGACCTGGGACGCCGCCGAGCGCATCCGCATCGCGGTCGCCAAGCTGCACATGGTGACGACGGACAAGCGCGGCGACCCGGCGACCATCGCCGACCGGACGACGTCGATCGGCGTGGCCCGCCACCCCCGCCACGGCGACACCCTCGAGCGCCTCCTCCAGTCCGCCGACGCGGCGGTCTACCTGGCGAAGGAGAACGGCCGCGACCAGGTCTGCTTCGCCCCGGACCCGGTCACGCCCCCAGCCGAACGGTGAGTTCGAGCTTGACGAGCACCTCGGTCGAGCTCCCGGCGGCGGTGGGTTCCAGCCGGAGCCGTTCGCCCCGGTAGCCGGCGGACTCCAGCCGCAGGACGCTCGCGCCGGGAGCGGGCCGGGGGTGGCACCAGTGCCGGACGGTCCCGGTGCCGGCGTCGTCCACGGCCAGGAGGAGGTACTCGTGGCCGAGGTCGTCGGTGATCCGGCCGAGGCCGGTCCACCACAGGGCGCGGAGGGTGAGGCCGTCGCCGTCGCGGACGAGTTCGACCGGTGGGTCGGCGTGCACGTCGACCTGGAAGCCGTCGTCGGTGAGGCGCACCGAGCGGGCGTGCAGGAAGGCTCTGCCACCGGGGTGCCGGCCACCCGGCCCCGACGGCAAGCCGGATCGACGGTCCGCACCGCCGGTCGGGCCACCCGACCCGGACGGCGAGCCCGACCGCCCCGCCACACCGCTTCCGAGGCCGGCCGGCCCGCCCGCGCCGGCCTCCGAGCCGGGCGGATCGCCATCCGCGCGTGGTCCGCCCGCACCCTGGTCCGGCCAGGGCAGCAGCACTTCCCGCCCGCGCGCCACGGCGTCGACCTCCGGCAGCAGCTCCGCCACCGCCAGCTCCGCCGCCCGCCGGCCGTCCTCCTCGTCCGGGGTCTCGCGCACCCCGCGCAGTTCCCCCGCCAGTATCCGGTGCCCGCGCACCTCGGCCCAGGCCAGCGCCGCCGTGCGCAGGCCCGGCTCGGTCTCCAGCCGGTCGCGCAGGCGCCGCCGCGGGCGGACTCTGCCGAACCGGGCGGCCCTGACCAGCCGGGCGGACTCCGGACGGCCCGCGTCGAAGAACCCGGTCATCGCCCGGTCGAGCGACCGCAGCTGGGCGGCCAGCACCGCCTCGGCGACCGGCCCGGGATGGGCCGCGGCCAGCTCCGACGGCGCGCAGTCGTGCAGCGCCTCGGTGATCACTCGCAGCTCCGGCGTGCGCGGCGTGCGCAGGCGGGCGCCGGGGGCGAGCCGGCGCAGTGCGCGCACGGTGTTCTCGGCGGGCACGGCGAACTCGGTCGAGCGCACTGCTGCCTCCTGGTCGCCGCGCCCCCTCGCCCCAGTCTCACCAGGTCCTCCCCGGCGCGGAAGGGAAGAACGGGCAGCCGTCCGGGCAGCCTGCGGGAAACCGCAAGGCAAGACTGCGGTTATCCCCATGTCGGCCCCACGGCGGGGCTGGCACCCTTGAACCCATGCCGGCCCCGACCGATCCGATCCGCACCCGCCGACCCTGGTCGACGTCGGGCTGGCTGCTGCTCGTCCTGCTGGTCGTCTTCGCCTTCGGGCTGATCGCCTCGCGGCCGCCGTCGCCGCCGGACCAGGGCCCGCCCACCGGTGACGTGCTGGCCGCGCAGAACGCCGTCGAGGCGCTGGTCCACCCCGGCCCGCACCCCGACGCGCTCGCCCGGCTGCCGAAGGACTTCACCGCGCTCAGCGGCGTAACCCCGGGCGCGATGCCGGCGCGCGATGGCACGGTCCGCGCCGTGCACGTCGACGGCGGCTGCTCGACACCGTGGGGCGACGACAACACGAAGTGGGACTACGCCGTGCCGTGCAAGGCTCACGACCTCGGCTACGACCTGCTCCGGTACGCCGACCGCAAGGGCCACCCGCTCGGCCCGGAGGCCCGGGAGGCGCTGGACGACCGGCTGTCCTACGACATGCACCACGCCTGCGACCTGAACCCGATGAACTCGGCGCTCACCTGCCGGGTCGTCGCCTCCTTCTACTCGGCCGGGCTGGTCGTCAACTCGTGGCACCAGCGCTGGGGCCCGCCGGTCGGCGACCCGATCGGCCCGATGGTCGCCGGGGTGCTGGTGATCGGCTGCCTGCTGGTCTTCCGGCTGCGCGGCTGGCTGCGGGCCCGGCGCGAGCCGCGGGCGCCCGTGCCCGCCGCCGCTCCCGCGGAGGTCAGCCGGTGGGCGTTGCTCGGCGCCGGCGGGGTCGTCCTCCTGCTGCTCGGCGAGTCGGTGACGGCGCTCGCGCACTGGGCCGGTGCCCCCGAGCCGACGCTGTGGCCGCTGACCTGGCTCGTCCAGCTCGCCCCGCTGATCTTCTTCGCCGGCGGCCACGCCAACGCGGCCGGCTGGCGCGCCGAGCAGGAAGCGGGCGGTGGCTACCGCCACTACCTGGCCGAACGCGCGAGCCCGCTGCTGCGGCCGGCGTTGATCTTCGCGGTCGTCGCGTTGCTGACGCCGCTCGCGCTCGAACTCCTCGGCAGCCCGGCGGGCACGACCGCGACGGTGATGCGGATCGCACTGCACCCGCTCTGGCTGCTCGGCGTCTACCTGCTGACGATCGTCTGCGCGCCGCCGCTGCTGGCCCTGCACCGCCGGGCGCCGGTGAGCGCGGCCACCGGGCTGCTCGCGCTGGTCGCCGTCGGGGAGCTGGCCGCGAGCTGGTCCGGTTCGCCGTTGCCGCGCTACGCGGCGACGTTCGCCATCGCCCTGCTCGCCCAGCAGCTCGCCTTCGCGCACGCCGACGGTGTCCGGCCTTCGCGGCGGCTGCTCGCCGCGGCCGCCGCCACCGGGGTCGCGGGGCTCGCCGGGATGAGCGTCCTGCGGGACGGGCCACCCGTCCTGCTCGGCAGCCCCGGCGCGCCCGCCGCGTTCTCCGCCCCGCCGTGGGGCGTGCTGCTGCTCGGCCTGGTCCAGCTTGGCGTGCTCGGGCTGCTGGCCCGCCCGCTGGGCAGGCTCGGCGACCGGCCCGGTGTCGCTCGCGCCTGCCGCCTCGTCCTGCGCGCGCCGATGAGCCTCTACCTGGCGTTTCTCGCCGCGATGCTGCTGCTGGTCGCCGTGGTGTACCTGCCCGGCCGGATCGCCGACGGGCTCAGCTGGCTGATCCGACCGCGCACGCTGGTCGCCGTCGGGCTGCTCGCGGTGCCCGCGACGCTGGTCTTCTGGTGGTTCGAACGGCACACCCACGGTGCGCGGCAGCCGCGCGCGGCCGACCACCCCGGCCGCCGGACGGCGGTGCTCACCCGGGCCGCGGCCGGGCTCGGCATCGGCTACGCGACGCTGGGTGTGTTCGGCTTCGCGCTGACCCGCTTCGGCGGGGTGGCCGCCGACGCCGACCTGCTGGGCCTGCGGCTCGACCCGATCCAGAGCCTGGTGCACCTGCTGCTCGGGGTCTTCCTGCTGCACACGATCCGGATCGGGGCCGGCGCGGCCACCGGCACCTGGCTGGCCACGGCGCTCGCCTGCGCGCCCTCGCTGCTGTTCGCCGCCGACGGCAGCACGCCCGGCTTCCTCGGCGTCACGCTCCACGCGGTCACGGCCGCGTTCGCCCTGCTGGCCGCCGCCGGCACGCTCATCCCGGCCCGGCCGCCGGCAAGCGCGGCGTCGTGACCAGGCGAAACCGTCGGACGTGCGCGAAACTGGGTGGCACGGAACACATTCACAGGGGGATGTGTAACGCTACGGCAACCAGGGGAAGCACCATGCGTCCCATCATTGGCACCACCCGATCGATGGAGTGAGGAGTCGCCCGCGTGGACCACCCGCCTCGGAACGGGCAAGGCGGCCGCCGCCCCGCCCGGCCCTGGCAGGACGAGCCAGGCCGGGACGACGCACGACGCGGTACGCCGCCGCGTCGCCCCGCACCGCGCCGCGAGCCGGCGGACGCGCGCCGCGTCGCCCCGCCGCCGTCCGGCCGCCGGCAGCCCCGCCCCGCCCCGCGCGCCCGCCGCAACTCCTTCCGCGGCGCGAAGGTCGCGCTGGCCGTCGTCTCGCTGCTGGTGATGGGCCTCACCGGGTACGCCTGGGCGGCCATGCAGGGCCTGGTCAACGGGCTCAACTACACGAACGTGATCAGCGACGGCGGCGGTGGCGAGAAGCCCGCCGACGGCGCCCGCGACATCCTGCTGGTCGGCCTGGACAGCCGCACCGACGCCCAGGGCAACCCGCTGCCGCGCGAGGTGCTCGACGAGCTGCGCGCCGGCGACGCCGACGGCGAGCTCAACACCGACTCGCTGATCTTCGTGCACATCCCCAACGACGGCAGCAAGGCCGTCGCGATCTCGCTGCCGCGCGACGCCTACGTCGACATCCCGGGCGGCTACGGCAAGCACAAGATCAACTCGGCGTACGCGCGGGCGATGCTGGCGGCCCGCAAGGACCTGCAGAAACAGGGCGTCACCGATCCGAAGGAGCTCGACGTCAAGGCCAACCAGGCCGGGGCGAAGGAGCTGATCGAGACCGTCCAGAAGCTCACCGGCTCCACGATCGACAACTACGCCGCGGTGAACCTGCTCGGCTTCAGCGAGATCACCAAGGCCATCGGCGGCGTCGACGTCTGCCTGAACAACAACGTCAAGGACCAGTACTCGGGCGCGAACTTCACCAAGGGCCAGCACACGATCTCCGGCGTCGAAGCCCTCGAGTTCGTCCGGCAGCGCCACGGCCTGCCCAACGGCGACCTCGACCGGGTCGTCCGCCAGCAGGTGTTCATGGCCGGCATGGCGCGCAAGGTGCTCTCGGCAGGAACGCTGACCAACCCGGGCAAGCTCAACGACCTGATCGAGGCGATCAAGAAGTCGGTCGTGCTCAACCAGAACTGGGACATCCTCGGGTTCGCCCAGCAGATGAAGGGCCTGACCGGCGGCCAGCTCGAGTTCCGCACCATCCCGGTGAAGAACATCGACTACAAGACCCCCGAAGACGGCTCGGCCATCCAGGTCGACCCCGTCGAGGTGAAGCAGTTCGTGCAGGGCCTCGCCGGGCCGCAGCCGGGCCAGTCGGCCCCGCCCGCCCAGCAGGCCGACCCCGCGAACAAGGCGACCACGGTCGACGTCCGCAACGCCTCCGGCCGCACCGGACTCGCGGCGGGCGTCGCCAAGACCCTCGAGAGCAAGGGCTTCACCTCCGGCGACACGGCCAACGCGACCGCGCGCAAGACCACGGTGATCTGGGTGCCGAAGGGCGGCAAGGACAAGGGCCAGGCCGTCGCGGACGCACTCGGCGGCTCGCCGACGATCCAAGAGGACAAGAGCGTGCCCGCGGGCCACGTGACGGTGTTCCTCGGCGCCGACTACCAGGGCACGACCTCCGACGCGAGCTCGGGCGCCGGCGCCGCGGGCGCGACGTCGCAGGCAGCCGCACCCCCGCCGGCCTCCTCCGACGAGGAGAAGCCGATCACCGCCGAGGGCGTTCCGTGCGTGAACTGAGCCGGTCAGCGAGCCATCGTTAACCCATTCGGCCTAACTCGCGCAATCGGTATCAAAGACATGCGCGAAATCGCGTAAGGGCCGGGCCCCAGCGCACTTACATACACGTGAGGGTGCACCTGCACGGGAAGCTTCACGCTCGTGCGGTGCCGTGGGAGCGCACGGCAGGGGACATTGATGTGCTGATCGACGCTGAGGAGTACCAGCGGATACTCGGAGACGAGCTCCGCAAGCTCCGGCGCAGCCGAGGGTGGACGCGCAAGGAGCTGAACCAGCACTTGCAGAGCGAGATCTCGCTGCAGACGCTGGCCACCTACGAACTGGGCACCAGACAGTGCTCGGTGGTGCGCCTGGTGGAGCTGTGCGTCGCGATGGACGAGCTGCCCCAGGACCTGCTGGCCAAGGTGCACCGCCGGGTGTTCCTCGACGAGCCCGGCCGGGTCCGCGTCGACCTGCGCAAGGTCGTCGCCGACGCCCCGGCCGACCTGCTGCCGCTGCGCCGCTGGGCCGAGGACCGCCTGCGGCAGGCCGGCGAGCAGAGCGGCGCCGAGGTCGCCCTCGACCTGCCCGCCCTCGAGCGCATGGCCGAGCTGTGCAGCCTGCCGACCGTGGAGCTGATCGGCCGCCTCCGCCGCTACACCTCCCGCTGATCCCCCGGGCCGGGGCCCTCACCACCTCCCTCGGTGAGGGCCCCGGACCGGGTCAGCCGACCAGGAAGTCCTCGCGCCGCACCTTCCGGGTGTCCAGCCAGTACCGCCAGGTGAAGCCGGGCCAGATCGTCCGGTTGACGCCCTTCGCGTCCAGGTACCAGCTCTTGCAGCCCCCGCGGGTCCAGATGCCCTTCGCGAGCTTGCGCTGGATCCGCGCGTTGAACCGCTCCTGCACCTCGGGCTTCGGCTCGATCGCCCGGCCGCGGGCCAGCCGCAGCGCTTCGGCGACGTAGGAGACCTGGGCCTCGATCATGAACACGACCGAGTTGTGCCCCAGGCCGGTGTTCGGGCCGAGCAGGAAGAACAGGTTCGGGAACCCGGCGACGGTGATGCCCAGGTGCGTGCGCATCCCCTCGGTCGCCCACTCCTTGCCGAGGTTGCGCCCGTCGCGGCCGATGATCTCCAGGTCGTCGAAGGCGTCGGTGACGTGGAAGCCGGTGCCGTAGATGAGGACGTCGGCCTCGTGCTCGACACCCGCGGCGTCGACGACGCTGTGCTGGCGGACCTCTCGCACGCCGTCGGTCACGACGTCGACGTTGTCCCGCGCCAGCGCCGGGTAGTAGTCGTTGGAGACGAGCACGCGCTTGCAGCCCATCGTGTAATCCGGGGTGACCTTGCGCCGCAGCTGCGGGTCCTTGATCGCGCGGTCGATGTGGTGCTCGGCGATCCGCTGCCCGAGCTTCATCACCCACGACTGGCCGTTGAAGCCGATCGCCCGCGCTTCGAGCAGCCAGTAGAGCAGCGTGCGGTACGCGCGCTGGGCCGGCGGGAACGCCTTGAACAGCGCGCGCGTGCGGCCGGACATCTCGTGGTCGGCCTTCGGCATGATCCACGGCGGCGTCCGCTGGAACAGCGTCAGCTCCGCCACCTCGGGCGCGATCTCCGGCACGAACTGGACCGCGCTGGCACCGGTGCCGATGACGGCGACCTTCTTGCCCGCGAGGTCGACGTCGTGCCGCCACCGCGCCGAGTGGTAGGCCGGGCCCTCGAACCGCTCGATCCCGGGCAGCTCGGGGATCATCGGCAGGTGGAGCGCGCCGACCCCGGCGACCAGGGCGGCCGCGGTGAACTCGTCGCCGCCCCTTGTGGCGACGTGCCAGCGGTTCTCCTCGGCGTCCCACCGGGCACCGGTCATTTCCTGGCCGAACCGGATGAACCGGCGCAGGTCGTGCTTGTCGGCGACCTCGCGCAGGTACCGCCAGATCTCCGGCTGCGGCGAGTAGGCCCGCGACCAGCCCGGGTTCTGCTCGAAGGAGAACGAGTACATGTGCGACGGGATGTCGCAGGCGCAGCCCGGGTAGCTGTTGTCGCGCCACGTGCCGCCGACGTCGTGGGCCTTTTCGAGGATGACGAAGTCCTCGCGGCCTTCCTTGCGCAGCTGGATCGCCATGCCGAGACCGGAGAAGCCGGTCCCGACGATGACGACCCCGGTCTCCGTGCGGTTGCCCATGACGCCTCCGGGTTCCTGTTACTCGTCGTCCATCTTACTGTGAGTAGGTTACCAGCGGTAGAGTGCGACCCGTGACCACCGCGAAGCGCAAGCGCATGCCCCGAGCCGACCGGATGCGGCAGATGATCGAGGTCGCCGAGCAGGTCTTTTCGGCACGCGGCTACGCGGCGGCGTCCATGGACGAGATCGCCGAACTGGTGGGCGTCTCGAAGCCGATGCTCTACGAGTACTTCAACTCGAAGGAGGGCCTGCTGCTGGCCTGCATCCGGGAGTCGCGGGCGGTGCTGCGCGAGGTCACCGAACAGGCGACGGTGGGCGCGGTGGACGCCGAGGACGCGCTGCGGCGCGGCCTGCTCGCCTTCTTCGTCTTCATCCGGGAGCGGCGCCAGGCGTGGTCGCTGCTGCGGCACGAGATGGTGCTGATCGGCACCCCGGCCGCCGACGAGGTCGGAGAGACCCGCCGCCAGCAGACCGACCTCATCGCCGCGCTGATGAGCGGCCACTTCGACAACGGGGACGACCTGAGGGCCGAAGCGGCCGCGGAATTCGTGGTCGGAGCGTGCGAACGGCTCGCGATCTGGTGCGAGCGGCACGACGAAGTGAGCCCCGAGCTGGCCACGGAATACGCCATGGACGTGCTGTGGAGCGGCCTGCGGGACCGCGCGCGTTAGCCGGCACGCGCATTAGGCCATGAGCTGACTACTCAGAGTTATCGTGTCTTGTAACACAGAGTTGCTCTACTGTTCTTCCGACACGGTAGAAAGTCTGCTGGACCTTCACGGCCGGAGGAGGGGCGAGGGAGCCGCGTCACGATCGGGCGGTGACCGCGTCACGGTTGTGTAAGGATGCTGGTGAGGGAGAGGGGCGTGAGGCAGATGGTGGAAACGATCACGGCGACGTACGTCCAGGAAGACGCCGACTGGGCCATCAAGGTCAGCGGCCTCGGCAAGGAGCTGACCGCCCGCGAGCCCGGCATCATCGCCGCGCGCGACCGGGCCGACCAGCTGGTCGAGGAGCTCGCCGGCGACGCCAAGACGACGGTGGTGCACCTGCTCAACGGGAGTGCGCTGGACTTCACCAGCGCGTACATGACGGCCCGGCTGACGCTCCCGAAGCTGCCGCCGCTCGAGGTCCCGCCGCCGGGCAGCGTGCCGAAGCAGCAGACCCCGGAGTCGGCGGGCAAGAAGCCCCAGCTGCCGCCGAGCAAGCAGCTCCCGAAGGCGGTCGAAGACCGCAAGGCGCCGGCGCCCGCCGCCGAGAGCAAGGCGAGCAAGGCGCCGGCGAAACAGGCCTGAGCGCTACTTCAGCAGCTTGCGCACCAGCAGGACCAGCACGAGGACGCCCGCACCGATCAGCGGGAACTTGACCTTGGGGTTGTCCAGCTTGGCGCGCACGCCGTCCTTGGCCGCGTCGGCGAGCTTCTTCGGGTCGGCCTTGACGGTCAGCTGGTCGAGCGTCGCCGCCAGGGCGGTCCTAGCCTGCTCGATCTCACGCTCGATCGTCTCGGGATCGCGGGCCACGTGTCCTCCTCGCCGCATGGGACTTCCAGGCCCCAACTTAGTCGACCGCCCCGCCGCCGCCGCACGGGCCACGCCGCACGCTACGCTTCGGAAGGCCGCGGGCCCGTAGCCCAATTGGCAGAGGCACATGGTTTAGGTCCATGCCAGTGAGAGTTCGAGTCTCTCCGGGCCCACGCGGGGGTTGGGCGAGGTCTGCTCGCGGAGCAGCGCTCGCCCTTACCCCCTCGTCGTGTTTTCCGGGGGTGCAACCCCCGGACCCCGCCCGGCGGGCTCCGCCCCCGGACCCCCGCCGTGGTCCGGCCCGCCGACAACCCTCACGTTCGCCCGGCCCCCGGATCGGTGATTCGGCTCGCCGAGGACCCTCAGCTGCGGAACGTGCGGCGATACGTGTCCGGCGGCACCCCGACCGTCCGGTTGAAGTGCCGCCGCAACGTCGTCGCCGTGCCCATGCCGACCGCCTCCGCGACCGCGTCGACGCTCGCGTCCGTGTTCTCCAGCAACTCCTGCGCGCGCCGGATGCGCTGGTTCAGCAACCACTGCAACGGCGTGGTGCCCGTCGCCGACCGGAAGTGGCGGCCCAGGTGGCGGCTGCTCATGTTCGCCTGGCGGGCCAGGTCCTCGACGGTCAGCGGCCGGTCGAGGCGGGCGGTGATCCACGGGAGCAGCCCGGCCAGCGGGTGGTCGTCGCGGGTGGGTACCGGGGCCGTCACGAACTGGGCCTGGCCGCCCGCCCGGTGCGGGGGCACCACCAGCCGACGGGCGATCGCGTTGGCCGCCGCCGGGCCGTGGTCGGCGCGGACCAGGTGCAGGCACAGGTCCATCGCCGCCGCCTTGCCCGCCGAGGTCAGCACCTGGCCGTTGTCGACGTAGAGCACGTCCGGGTCCACCGTCACGGCCGGGTAGCGGGCGGCCAGCACGCCGGTGTGGGCCCAGTGCGTGGTGGCGCGCAAGCCGTCCAGCAGGCCCGCGGCCGCCAGCACGAACGCGCCCGTGCACAACGACACCACCCGAGCGCCGCGGGCGTGGGCCGCCCGGACCGCGTCGGTCAGGTCGGCCGGCGGGGCGTTGTCGACGTCCGCCCAGCCCGGGACGATCACCGTGTCCGCCCGCGCGAGCCGGTCGAGGCCGTGGTCCGGCTCCAGCAGGAAGCGGCCCACCCGCACCGGAGCCGGGCCGCAGACCGCGAAGGCGTACCGGGGGTCGTCGCCGAACACCTCGGTGGCGATCGTCAGCTCGAACGACAGCATCCCGTCGGTGGCGGCGAGGGCGACAGCGTGCATGTCCGAAAGTGTACGCATCGCGTCGTTCCGGACACTGGTGATGGTGATCAGCCGTCGACAGGATTGCCTCATGACTTCGGTACTGGTTTACGGCGCTTATGGGCACACCGGCCGCTTCGTGGTGGCTGAGCTGCGGGAACGCGGATACGACGTGGTCCTTTCCGGACGGGACGCGGCGAAGCTGCCGGGCGGGCGGCCCGCCTCGGTCGACGACCCGGCGGCCCTCGACCGCGCCCTCGACGGCGTCGACGCGGTGATCAACTGCGCGGGCCCGTTCGCCGAAACGGCCCTCCCCCTCGTCGAGGCGGCCATCCGCGCCGGCGTGCCGTACGTCGACGTCGCCGCCGAGATCGAGGCGAACCTCGACACCCTCGCGCTGACCGCGGACACCGCCGTGGTGCCCGCGATGGCCTTCTTCGGCGGCCTGGCCGACCTGCTGGCCACGGTGGCGATGGGCGACTGGACGGCGGCCGACGAGGTGCACGTCGCCTACGGGCTCAGCGGCTGGCGCCCGACGGCAGGCACCCTCGCCGCCGGCCAGGTGTCCCGGGAACGCCGTGGCGGCAAGCGGATCCGGTACGCGGGCGGCCGGCTGGAGCACCGCGACGACGCCCTGCCGACGCGCGAGTGGACGTTCCCCGAGCCGCTCGGCACCCGGCCCGTCTTGGGCGAGTTCTCGATGGCCGACATCGTCACCATCCCGCGGCACCTGGCGGTCCGTGACGTCATCAGCTACATGACGGTGGACGCGGCCCAGGGCCTGGCTGCGGCCCAGGAGCGCGACGCGGCGGAGACGTTCGTGGTGGACGTCGTGGTGCGGGCCGGCGACGACGAACGCCGGATCGTCGCCCGCGGCGAGGACATCTACGCGGTGAGCGCGCCGCTGGCGGTGGAGGCGGTGGACCGGATCCTGACCGGCCGGGTGAAGGTGAAGGGCGTCGCGACGGCGGGCGAGATGTTCGACGCGGCCGACTTCCTGCGGGCGCTGGCGCCGCACCTCACGGTGGCGACGAACACGGCTCAGTAACGGACGTCGCTCTGCAGCAGTGGCGGGTACACAGTGGACGGTTCCCCGTCGACCGTCGTGCCCGCGAACTGCAGCATCGCGCGCTGGGCGCCGTGCATCGGGGCCGGATAGTCCAGCTCCGGCGCGGAAATCCCGTCCAGCCGGGCCAGCTGTGCCGGTGTCAGCGTCACCTCCAGCGCGGCGAGGTTGCCGGTCAGGTGCTCCAGCCGCCGCGCGCCGATGATCGGCACCACCGTCCCGCGCCGCGCCCGCAACCACGCCAGCGAGACCGCCGAGGACGTCGACCCGATCTCCTCGGCGATCTCCGCGACCGCGTCGATGACCGCGAACTCCGGTTCGGACGGACCGCCGACGAAGGCCGCGCGGGCGGAGTCCGGGGCCGCGGCGCCGCGCCGGTACTTGCCGGACAGGAAGCCGTTCTTCAGCGGGCTCCACGGCACCAGCGCCAGGTTCTGGTCCCGCGCGAACGGCGCCAGCTCGCCCTCGACCGTCCGCGCCAGCAGCGAATACTCGACCTGCAGCGCGATCAGCGGCGTCCAGCCGCGCAGCACCGCCGTCGTCTGGGCCTGCGCGGTGACCCACGCCGGGGTGTTGGAGAAGCCGACGTAGCGGATCTTGCCCGCGCGCACCAGGTCGTCGAGGGTCCGCATGGTTTCCTCGATCGGCGTGGCGCGGTCCCAGTTGTGCAGCCAGTACAGGTCCAGGTGGTCCGTCTGCAGCCGCCGGAGCGTCTCGTCGAGCTGGGCGATGATCGACCCGCGGCCGGCGCCGCCGCCGTTGGGATCGCCGGGGAACATGTTGCCGAAGAACTTCGACGCCAGCACCACCCGCGCCCGCCGGCCCGGCCGGGCGGCGAAGAAGTCGCCGAGGATCTTCTCGGAATGGCCGTTGGTGTAGAAGTTCGCCGTGTCGACGAAGTTCCCGCCGAGATCCAGGTAGGTCGCGAGGATCTTTTCGGACTCCTCGACGTCGCAGCCGGCGCCACCGGGGTCGGTCCCGAAGGTCATCGCGCCGAGGGCGAAGGGGCTGACGCGGAGGCCGGACCGGCCGAGGGTGACGTAGTGGGCGAGTGACACGAAACTCTCCTTGGGTAGCGGATCGACTGGTCCCAGGAAACCGCGAACTGCCTGCTCACCGGTAGACCGATTGCCGCGACCTCTTGCACAATCCTCTCGGTCGCGTTTTCCTGGACGAGTGCTCGACGAACTCCGCGACCTCATCGCCCGGCACGCGCACGCCGACCTGCGCACCCCGGTGCCGGGCCTGTTGCTGTCCAGAGTGGAGACGAGCGAACCGCACCACTCGCTCGCCGAGCCGCTGCTGGTCGTCCTGGCCCAGGGCGGCAAGCGCCTGCTGCTCGGCGAGCAGGTGCACGAGTACCGCGCCGGGCAGTACCTGCTCGTCGGCACCGACCTGCCGGTGACCGGCCACTTCCTCGGCGCCACCCCGCGGACGCCGGCATTGGGCCTCGGCCTCGCCCTGCGGCCCGCGGCGATCGCCCCGCTGCTGCTCGAGGCGCCGCCCCGCACGCCGCCGGCGTCGCCCCTCGCCGTCGACGATGCCGGCCCCGAGCTGCTCGACGCGGTGTTGCGCCTGCTCCGGCTGCTCGACCACCCGGCCGACGTGCCCGTGCTCGCGCCCCTGATCGAGCGCGAGATCCTCTGGCGGCTGCTGACCGGCCCGCACGGCGGCCTGGTCCGCCGGATCGGCCTGGCCGACAGCGGCGCCGCCCACGTCGGCCGTGCGATCCGCTGGATCAGGGACAACTACGCCGAGCCGATGCGGATCGAGGAACTCGCGCGGCTGAGCGGGCTGAGCGCGTCGGCGTTCCACCGCCACTTCCGCGCGGCCACGGCGATGAGCCCGCTGCAGTTCCAGAAGCGCATCCGCCTGCAGGAAGCCCGGTCGCTGCTGCTGGCCGGCGTGGGTGACGTCGCCGGTGCCGGGCACCTCGTCGGGTACGACAGCCCGTCGCAGTTCAACCGCGAGTACCGCCGCCTGTTCGGCGCCCCGCCGGGCCAGGACGCGGCGCGGCTGCGCGAAACCGCCGCCGCCGGGCCGCAGCTGCCCTGACGTCCGATCCGTTCAAGACGGGCGGCCGGGCCGGGTGCGACGCTGGCGGCATGTCCGTGAACCTTCCGGCTGCGGCGTCCTTCATGGCCACGCACGCCCGCCTCCTCGACCGCCGCCGTTTCGAACTGCTCAGCGGCGCGACGAACGCCGACGCGGTACTGGCCGCCGTCGACGGCTACCGCAACTCCGACGGCGGCTACGGCTGGGGCCTCGAGCCGGACCTGCGGGCTCCGGAAAGCCAGCCCGGCGGCGCCCTCCACGCCTTCGAGGTGTTCGAGGAGATCGCCCCGCGCACGACCCCGCACGCGGCGAAGCTCTGCGACTGGCTGGCCACGGCGTCCCGGCCGGACGGCGGCCTGCCGTTCGCGCTGCCCGTCGCGGACCCGGCCGGCTGCGCGCCCTTCTGGGCCCAGGCCGATCCGACGCCGGCCACACTGCAGAGCACCGCGTTCACCGCCGGCGTCGCCCTGCGCGTGGCCCGCCACGACCGGGCCGTGCGCGAACACCCGTGGCTGAGCGCGGCGACGCAGTACTGCTTCCGCGCCATCCGCGAGCTTTCCTCGCCGCCGCACGCGATCGCGTTGTCCTTCGCGGTGCAGTTCGTCGACGCGGCCCACGAGCTCCACGAGGAGGCGCCCGCGCTGCTGGACCACCTCGCCGCGTTCGTCCCGGCCGACGGGCTGGCCCCGGTGGACGGTGGTTCGGAAGGTGAGACCCTCCGCGCGCTGGACTTCGCGCCGCTGCCGGGCCGCCCGGCGCGCGCGTTGTTCGCCGACGACGTCATCGACGCCGAACTGCGGCGGCTCACGGCCGCGCAACAGGACGACGGCGGCTGGCGGGTGGATTTCGCGAGCTTCTCGCCCGCCGCGGCACTCGAATGGCGCGGGTACGCGACGGTCCGTGCGGTGGCGATCCTGCGCCGTCACGGCCTCGCCTGAACTTCTACACGGCAAGTGCCGAAGTTCACCCGGCCGTGGCGTGTCGGAAGTGGACGATCGCCCGCGCCTTCCGGCGTGCGTGCCCGAACGCGTAGTGTAACGGCGAGGAACCGGCCCCCGGAGGTGAAGCATGGCGTCGCGCAATCCGTTGGGCTGGATCGCCCGCTGGGCGGACTGGTTCGAAGAACGCGGCGTGTACGTCCCCGGCGAGGAGAGCCGCGCGGTCGATCCGGTCCGGGATTTCGGCTGGCTGATGGCGGCCTGGGTGGCCGGCGTCGCGATCTTCATCCTGTTGTTCGCGCTCGCGGTTTAAGTGGCATGTGGCCAGAGATTGTCACCAGCCGTGCCGTTCCGGTCACGGATTGGCCACGGGGTGGCACCAGGTGCGCGACAACCCCCGGTCGCGCCTCGTAACCGCGCGCGATCACGGCCAGAGTGGAGCGGGTTCCCGGCAATCCCCCGTTGCCGACGGCACCCGACCCGCCGACTGGAGTACCCGCAATGGCGCTCGCGCGCACCCGCAAGATCATGTTCGCCGCAGGACTGCTCGGCCTGGCGGTGGCGTGCGGGGTCCCCTCGGCTCGTGAAGGCACCGCGGCCCTCGGCGCGGCCGGCTCCCCGGCGGGTGCCGGCGCCTCGGCTTCCCCGGCGGGCAACGACCTCAAGTTCGGCGCGGACCACCGCTTCGCCAGCGGCCTCACCATCTCGGTCGGCTCCCCCCAGTCGTTCCGCCCCAGCCCGTCGGCGTACCCGCAGAGCCCGCGCGGCGCGGCCTTCGACGTCCTGCTGACCAACGACGGCTCGACGACGTACAAGCTGTCCGGCCTCAACGTCAGCGCCACCGTGGGCGGCACCGCGGTCAAGCAGGTCGTGGACACCACCCAGGGCTTCACCGGCATCACCGACGCGGGCAAGGACGTGCTGCCGGGCCGCTCGGTGCACCTCACGCTGGCGTTCGCGGTCCCGCGCGAACAGACGCAGCTGCGGCTGCAGATCCGGCCGAGCGCGACCGAAGCCGCCGCGGTCACCTACTGCGGTCCCGCGTGACGTTAGGCTCGGCGCATGACCGAGCGCCTTTCCCCCGGTGACGAAGCCCCGGACTTCACCCTGCCCGACAGCGAGGGCAAGGAAGTGTCGCTGCGCGACTTCCGCGGCCGGTCCGTCGTCGTGTACTTCTACCCGGCGGCGAGCACCCCGGGCTGCACCAAGCAGGCCTGCGACTTCCGCGACAACCTCGCCCAGCTGAACGACGCCGGCTACCAGGTCGTCGGCATCTCGCCGGACAAGCAGGCGAAGCTCGCGAAGTTCGTGTCGAACGAGGGCCTGACGTTCCCGATGCTGGGCGACCCGGAGAAGACGGTCATCGAAGCCTGGGGCGCGTACGGCGAGAAGAAGAACTACGGGAAGACGTATATGGGCGTGATCCGCTCGACGTTCGTCGTCGACCCCGATGGCAAGATCGCCCACGCCTTCTACAACGTCAAGGCGACCGGCCACGTGGCGAAGCTGATCCGGGACCTCGGCCTGGCTTCCTGACGCCGTGACGAGCCTGGAGGGGCCGGCGCTGAAGCTGGGCGGGCAGATCGCCTCGGCCGCGGCGAAGTCGTGGCTGCAACGGCGGAAGGCCGGTGTCGCGCGGTCCGCCGAGCTGGCCGAGCTGGCGGCGGCCGAGCTGAAGGGGCCACTGGAACGGCGCAAGCTGGAGAACCTCGTCCAGCACATCGGCACGCAGGTGGCCGAGCAGCTGGAACCGGTCCTCGCCGACCGGTTCTCGACGCTGCCTCCGCACGAGGTCGAAGCGGCCTTCCTGGCCGTCGAAGACGCGCTGGCCAAGGCGGACCTGTCCGACGAGGCTTTCCTGACGGCGGACGCCGATCCGGAGCAGCTGGCCAGGAAGATCCGCGGCGAGCTCCCGCGCGAGCGGCTCCTCGCCCCGAAGGCGGCCGCGCTGTACGAGCTGGCGCTGGACCAGGCGTGCCGCCACCTCGTGCAGGTCGTCCGCCACCTGCCGTCGTTCCAGCCCCGGGCGCTCGCCGACGTCCTCGGCAGGCTGAGCCGCCAGAGCGACCAGCTCGAAGAGCTGCTGGCCCGGGTGCCGAAGACCAGCCTCGCGGCCCTCGAAGGCGTCGACCACGATGCCGAGTTCGAAGCAGCGTACCGCCGGCAGCTCGCCCGCGACCTCGACCGGCTCGAGCTGCTCGGCCTGACGATGGACGACCAACCGGCCCTGCCGCTGACGGTCGCCTACCTGAGTTTGAGCGTCTCCTCCGAGGGCGCACCCCGGCGGCCCGACCGCCGCATGGACGAGCTGTGGTTCGAAAAGCGGCAGAACCGCACGGGCAGCGCGAACGTGCGCGTGGAGACGGCGCTGAGCGGGGTCACCCACGTCCTGGTGCGCGGCGAGGCCGGGTCGGGCAAGACGACCCTGCTGGACTGGCTGGCGGTGACGGCGGCGCGGAGCGGGTTCACCGGCAAGCTCGCCGGCTGGAACGGCCGGGTGCCGTTCCCGATCCGCCTCCGCAGCTTCGCCGCCGAGCCGTTGCCGCGGCCGGAGGAGTTCCTCGCCCACATCGCGCCGATGCTGGCGCCGCCGGAGGGCTGGGCCCGCCGGATGCTCGACAGCGGCCGGGCGATGGTCCTGGTCGACGGCGTCGACGAGGTGGGCACCGGCCACCGCCGCGAGGTGAAGTCGTGGCTGCGCAAGCTGTCCTCGGCGTTCCCGGACACGTTGATCGTGGTGACCTCGCGCACGGCGGCGGCCGACCAGCGCTGGCTGGCTCAGGAGGGCTTCGGCTGCGTTCTGCTGGAGCCGATGAACGCGGACGACATCCAGGCTTTGGTGACCCGCTGGCACAAGGCGGCCGCGGCGGGCGGGACGGTACGCCCGGACACGGACCTGGCCGCGGTCCAGCGCCGGCTGCTCAACCAGCTCGATTCCCGGCCGCACCTGCGGACGTTGGCCGCGAGCCCGTTGCTGTGCGCGATGTTGTGCGCTCTCAATCTGGCGCACCGGTCGGAGCTGCCGCGGGACCGGATGGATCTGTACCGCAAGGCGTTGTCGATGCTGTTGCACCTTCGCGACGCGGAGCGCCGGATCGGCGTGATCTTGACGGAGGCGCAGAAGCAGATCCTGCTGGGCGACCTGGCATGGCGGCTGTCGCTGGCGTCGAAGGTGGAGCTGCCGAAGGAGCGGGTGCTGTCGCACATCGCGCTCCGGTTGCCTTCGCTGCCGCACGTGGATCACACACCTTCTGAAGTGCTGGACCACCTCTTGGAGCGCAGCGGGGTGCTGCGTGAGCCGGCGCGCGGCCGGGTGGATTTCGTCCACCGGACGTTCCAGGAGTGCTTGGCGGCCAACGAGGCGACGGAACAGGACCACCTGGAGACGTTGATCGACCGGGCGCACCTGGACACCTGGTGGGAGACGTTCGTGATGGCGTGTGGCCACGCGAAGCACCACCAGGCGGGGACGCTGCTGAGCGGGATCCTGGACCGGGCGGACGAAGAGCCCCGCCACGCGCGGCACTTGCGGCTGCTGGCGGCGGCGTCCTTGGAGACGGTGAGCAACGCGGATCCGGAGGTGCTCGCACGGGTCGAGGCGGTGATCCGGGACCAGCTGGTACCGCCGAGAAGCCTGAAGGAGACGCGATCGCTGGCGTCGATCGGCGATCGCGTGCTGCGGTACCTGCCGGAGAGCCTCCACGGGCTCTCGGACGCAGTCGCGGCAGCGTCGGTCCGCGCAGCGGCTCTGACCGCCGGGGCCGATGCGCTGACGCTGCTGGGCAACTATGCGCGAGATCCTCGCCCAGCGGTGCAGGACCAGCTGCTCCAGGCGTGGCAGTACTTCGACCCGGAACGCTACGCCGTCGAAGTCCTGGCCGACTCACCGTTGAGTGACGGCACGGCGCACCTCGAGACCGCACGGCTCCTGCCCTACGTTCGGCACCTCAAGAACCTGACCGATCTCCAGGTCATTCTGGAAAACTCGGAGGTACAGTCCGACCTCGGCGCCTTGGCCGGCCTGCCCCATTTGAGCCTCATCGACGTGGACTTCGTCCGTGAAGCAACCATCGACCTCACCCCCTTGAGCGACCATCCCGAGCTCACCAATGTCAGTTTGTACTTCGCCCGTCGGTTCACCCAGGTACGGCACCTGCGCCACCTGGACAAACTGCGTTACCTGACGATCTTCCGGAAAAGCCCGTGGCGCAGCATCGAAGGCTTCGGCGAACTGACCGGGCTCCGTCGCCTCGCCCTCGACAGGTTGCAGCTGATCGACAACCTCGATCCTCTTGCTCCGCTGAAGAACATGAAGACGGTCGGCCTCTGGGACATCCGGCCAAGAGCGCTGAGAGCCTCGGCTCCTCTCACCACCCCCACCGGAGTCGGGCTTTACCACCAGGGCGATTTCAAGGACAACAGGCTGAGCGGCGAAACCATCATCGAATGCTTTCCGTCGCTGACGGAACTTGACGTCTACGGGATGGAAATCACCGATGTCCGGCCGCTCGCCACGCCCCAGCTGCGCAGGCTGTCGTTCGACTCGCTCACCCTGCCCGTCGATGTCAGCCCGTTCGCGGACCTGACACTGACCATCCAGGCGAGTGGCACCGCACTCGTCGGCACCGAAAACCTCGGTCCCGGCGTGACACTGATCTAAGCCAGCTCCCGCAACGCCGGCACCAGCGCCCGCAACGCCAGCCCCCGGTGCGAAACCGCGTCCTTCTCGGCCGGCTCCATCTCCGCCGATGTCCGGCTCTCCCCGTCCGGCCGGAAGATCGGGTCGTACCCGAACCCGTTCACCCCACGCCGTTCCCGCACGAGCGTCCCCCGCCACTCGCCCCGGACCACCGTCTCTTCGCCCGACGGCAGCACCAACGCCGCGACGCAGACGAACTGCGCTCCACGGCGCTCGTCCGGCACGTCGGAAAGCTGTCCCAGCACCAGATCCAGGTTCGCCTCGTCGTCACCGTGCTTGCCGGACCAGCGGGCCGAAAGCACCCCGGGCATCCCGTTCAACGCGTCGACCGCGATCCCGGAGTCATCCGCGATCGCAGGCAATCCCGTCGCCGCCACCGCGTCGCGGGCCTTCGCCACCGCGTTGCCCTCGAAGTCCGGCGCCGTCTCGGGCGCCTCCGGGAACGGCGGCACGTCGGCGAGCCCGATGACCTCGATGCCGGAAAGACCTTCCGCGACGACGATCCGCCGGAGCTCGCCCAGCTTCTTCGCGTTGCGCGTCGCCAGGAGCAGCTTCGTCACTTCGAGCCCTTCTTCTTGTCCGGACGCGGCTCCGGCAGCTCGCCCGGGTACGGCAGCGCCAAGGCCTCGTTCTGCAGCCGCGTCAGCTCCGCGCAGCCCGCCAGCGCCATGTCCAGCATCGTGTCCAAAGTGGACCGCGCGAAGGTGGCGCCCTCGCCGGTGCCCTGGACCTCGATCAGGGTGCCCGCGTCCGTGGCCACCACGTTCATGTCGACCTCGGCGCGCGAGTCCTCTTCGTACGGCAGGTCCAGCCGGACCCGGCCGTCGACCACGCCGACGCTCACCGCCGCCACCGACGACGACAGCGGCTGCGGGTCGTTCAGGCGGTTCGCCGCGCCCAGCCAGGTGATCGCGTCCGCCAGTGCCACGTAACCGCCGGTCACCGCCGCCGTGCGGGTGCCGCCGTCGGCCTGGATGACGTCGCAGTCGATGACGATCGTGTTCTCGCCCAGCGCCGCCAGGTCGATGCAGGCGCGCAGGGACCGGCCGATCAGCCGGGAGATCTCGTGCGTGCGGCCGCCGATCCGGCCCTTCACCGACTCGCGGTCACCGCGGGTGTTGGTCGCGGACGGCAGCATCGCGTACTCCGCCGTCACCCAGCCGAGGCCGGAGCCGGCCCGCCAGCGCGGCACCCCTTCGGTGACGCTCGCCGCGCACAGCACCCGCGTGTTGCCGAATTCGATCAGCACCGACCCCGCCGGCCACTGCTGGAACCCACGGGTGATCTTGATGTCACGGAGCTGGTCGTCGGTCCTGCCATCTTTACGAGCCACAGGTGCACTCTATGACCGCCCGGTCAGACGTCGTAGACGGCACCCTGCTTGACGACCTCGGCCCCGGGGAACCCGGCCGACGCCTCGGCCAGCACCGCCCCGGCGTCGGTCCACGGCGCGATGTGCGTCAGCAGCAGCCGCCCGACGCCGGCGTCGCGCGCCAGCTCGCCGGCCTGCTTGCCGGACAGGTGCACCCCGATCGGCCGCTCCGCCGAGTCCGTCCAGGACGCCTCGGCGAGCAGCAGGTCGACGCCGTCGGCGAGCTCGTTCAGCGCCGCGCACGGCCCGGTGTCGCCGGTGAACGCGAGGATCCGGCCGCCGTAGGAGATGCGCAGGCCGTACGCCGGGGTCGGGTGGTCGACCTCGACCGCGACGACCTCGAACGGCCCGATCCGGCACGGCTCGGGCCGCAGCGGCCGGAAGTCGTAGACGTCGGAGAGGTCGGTGACGGCCCGCTCGGTCTCGTTGGGCGCGTACGCGTTGGCCAGCCGCGTCGGGGCGTCCGGGGGCGCGTACAGCGGCAGCAGCCGCGGGCGCGCCGGGTACGGCGGCGCCGGGTGGTAGCGCCGCAGGACGGTGAGCGCGCTGACGTCGGCGCAGTGGTCGGGGTGCAGGTGCGTGAGCACGAGCGCGTCCAGGTCGAACGGGTCGGCCACGGCCTGCAGCTGCGCGAGCGTGCCGTTGCCGAGTTCGAGGCCGAGCAAGAAGCCCTCGGCCTCGATCAGGTAACCGGACGCGGCGGCGTTCGGCCCGGGGATGCTGCCGGAGCACCCGAGGATGGTCAGTCGCACGACGACACCCTAAGCGTCGACCGCCGCGATCACGCGGTGGTGGGAGCGAGGACACCCGGGGCGAACCCCATGAACCGCTGGGCGAGCCGGGTGAACGGCTCGGCCGAACCGGTGGCGAGGAACTCGTGCCGCGGCGGGGTCTCCCGCGTGGTCAGCAGGTCCTGCTCGGTCAGCACGCGCACGAGGTCCTTGGCCGTCTCGTCGGCACTCGAAACCAGCGTCACTTCCTGGCCCATCACGATCTGCAGCACGCCCTGCAGCAGCGGGTAGTGCGTGCAGCCGAGCACGAGCGTGTCGACCTGGGCGTCGAGCAGCGGCTGGAGGTAGCCCTGCGCCAGCCCGAGCACCTGGCGGCCGGTCGTGATGCCCCGCTCGACGAAGTCGACGAACCGCGGGCAGGCGACGCTGGTGAGCGTGATGTCCGGGGCCGCGGCGAAGGCGTCTTCGTAGGCCCGCGACCGCACGGTGCCCTCGGTGCCGATCACGCCGACGCGGCCGGTGTGCGTCGCCACGACGGCGCGGCGCGCGGCGGGCAGGACGACCTCGATCACCGGGACGTCGTAGCGCTCGCGCGCGTCGCGCAGGCAGGCCGCGGACGCCGTGTTGCAGGCGATCACCAGTGCCTTCACCCCGCTCTCCACCAGCTCGTCGAGCGCCGCGAGGGCGTAGCTGCGGGCGGTGGCGATCGGGAGCGGGCCGTACGGGTTGTGGGCCGTGTCGCCGACGTAGCGGAGTTGCTCGGCGGGCAGCTGTTCGAGGATCGCCCGCGCGACCGTCAGCCCGCCGACGCCGGAATCGAACACGCCGATCGGGGCATCAGCGGGCGGAGACGTCACCCTTCGAGGTTACCCGGCACGGGCTTCCGGGACCGCCGGGTGGTCAGCCAGGCCGCGAGGACGCCGGCCAGCGCGCCGAAGAGGTGCCCCTGCCAGGAGACGCCGGGGTTGCCCGGCAGCAGCCCGGCCAGCATGCCGCTCCACACGCCGAGCAGGACGACGGCGACCAGGATCTGCCCGGCCGCGCGGTTGAACAGGCCGCGGACCAGCAGGTAGGCGAGCCAGCCGAACGCGAGCCCGGACGCGCCGACGGTGACCCCGTCCGACGGCCCGATCAGCCACACCCCGAGCCCGGAAACCACCCAGATGATGGCCGTGACCAGGGCGAACCGGCCGATCCCGGCGGCCATCGCGAGGAACGAGAACACCAGCACCGGGACGGTGTTCGCGAACAGGTGCGACCAGCCGGCGTGCAGGACCGGCGCGAACAGCACGCCGTCCAGGCCGGACAGCGCCCGCGAGTGGATGCCGCCCTGGTCGAGGTCACCGGGAAGGATGACGTCGACCAGCTCGACCAGGTACAGCAGCAGGGTGAACGACAGCGCGACGATCGCGGCCGCCACCGGTTTCGGCGGCAGCACGCGCTTGGCGGCGGCGGTTTCCGAGGCGGGGTTCAAGGTGTTCACGTCTTCGAGGCTAGGCGGGCCGCGGCCGCGCCACCTCGGGTGAAATCCCTGATCCACCGGTTTTGTCGGTGGCCGCCGCTAGCGTGGCGGGCATGGGGAACTTCGACGTCACCGGATACCTGCAGCGGCTCGGCCTCGGCGCCGAGCCGCCGGGCCTGGCCGCTCTGCGGCGGCTGCACGCGGCCCACGTGGAGCGCGTGCCGTACGAGGCGCTGGAGATCCAGCTCGGGCGGACGACCCCGCTCGAGCCGTCGGCGTCGCTGGCGCGGATCCTGCGGGGCCGCGGCGGGTACTGCTATCACCTGAACGGTGCCTTCTCGGCGCTGCTGCACGCACTCGGCTACCAGGTCACGCGCCATTTCGGCGGGGTGCAGGGCAGCGCGGCGGACGCGCCGAACGTCGACCGCAACCACCTGGCCCTGACCGTCACCGGGCTGCCCGAGGACCCGTCGGCGGCCTGGCTGGTGGACACCGGGCTGGGGGACGGCCCGCACGAGCCGCTCCCCCTCCGGGAAGGCACCTACGTGCAGGGCCCGCACACCTACCGGCTGCGGCCGTCGGCGGTGGCGCCGGGCGGCTGGCGGTTCGACCACGACCCGTCGGGCAGCTTCGCCGGCTTCGACTTCGCCCCCGGTCCGGCGGAAATGGCCGGCTTCGCCGGGAAGCACGCCTGGTTGTCGACGGCGCCCGAGTCCGGGTTCGTGCGGGTCTGCGTGGTGCAGCGGCGGGACGCGGCGGGCGTGGACAGCCTGCGCGCACTCACCCTGAGCCGCCACGGTGCCCAGGAGCTGATCGAATCACCCGGCGACTGGTGGACGGCGGCGGGTGACGTGTTCGGCATCCCGGCGGCGCTGTTCACGGCGGAGGAGCGCGAGCGGCTGTGGCGGCAGTGCGTCGCCCAGCACGAGGCTCACGTCGGCGGCAAGGGCAGCGAGGTGGTGCCCAGCGCGTAGTCCACCGCCGCTTCGGCGTGCAGCCGGGTCGTGGGGAAGGTCGGCACGGGGCTGTCCTGCGGGCCGACGAGCAGCTCGAGCTCGGTGCAGCCGTAGATCACGCCCTCGGCGCCCGCGTCGGCCAGCCGCGCGATGACGCCGCGGCAGGCCTCTCTCGAGGTGTCTTCGACGACGCCGAGCACCAGCTCGTCGTAGATGATCCGGTGCACGAGGTCGCGGTCTTCGGCGCTGGGCACGACCACGTCGAGGCCGTGTGCGGCGAGGCGGTCGCGGTAGAAGGGCTGCCCCATGGTGAACCCGGTGCCGAGCAGCCCGACACGGCGGACACCGGCGGCCTCGATGGCCGCGGCGGTGGCGTCGCCGATGTGCAGCAGGGGGATGCCGAGGCCGTCTTCGAGCTGGCCGGCGACCTTGTGCATGGTGTTGGTGCAGAGCACGACGAAGCCGGCACCGGCGGCTTCGAGGGCCTTGGCGGCCCGGTTCAGCTCGGCGCCGGCGTCGTCCCAGCGGCCGTCGGCCTGCATCTGCTCGATGGCGGCGAAGTCGACGGAGTAGAGCACGGTGTGCGCGGAGTGGAACCCACCGAGAAGCGCCTTCACCCGTTCGTTGACGAGCCGGTAGTACTCGATCGAGGATTCCCAGCTCATCCCGCCGAGCAGCCCGAT
This sequence comes from Amycolatopsis sp. NPDC005003, assembly GCF_053600695.1. Lineage (NCBI taxonomy): Bacteria > Bacillati > Actinomycetota > Actinomycetes > Pseudonocardiales > Pseudonocardiaceae > Amycolatopsis > Amycolatopsis sp. NPDC005003. Next base: position 250,446 of record NZ_JBSGAI010000001.1, read on the forward strand.
GACCTTCATACTCCCAGCATGCCCGAACTGCGCACGGCGTTCGCCGGAGTGGCGAACGTCCTGGTCACCGACGGCAGCTCGGCCGTACTGGTCGACGGCTTCTTCTCGCGGCCGTCCCTGTTGAAGATGGCGACGCGCGTGACGCCCGACCGCGCCCGGATCGACGAGGCCCTGCGGCGCCTCGGCGTCACGCGGCTGGACGCCGTCCTGGTCGCGCATTCCCACGTCGACCACGCGCTGGACGCTCCGGTCGTCGCGGAGCTGACCGGCGCCACGCTGGGCGGGTCGCCGTCGACGCGGAAGATCCAGGAGGGCTACGGCCTGGCGCACCAGCCGTTCGAGGAGCTGGTGCCGGGCAAGCCGGTCGAGTTCGGCGCGTTCACCGTGACCCCGGTCGACGCCCGCCACAGCGACGGCGACCGGGTGCCCGGCGAGATCACCGAGCCGGTCCGGCTGCCGGCCAGGACGAAGGCTTTCAGGACCGGGCGGTGCTACTCGTTCCACATCGCCCACCCGGCGGGCCGCGTCCTGGTGCACGCGTCGGCGAACTTCGTGCCCGGCGCACTGGCCGGCCACGAAGCGGACATCGTCTACCTGGGCGTCGGACAGGCGGGGAAGCAGACCGAGGAGTGGCGGGAACGGTACTGGCGCGAAACGGCCGGCGCCGTCGGCGCGCGGACCGTCCGGCCGATCCACTGGGACGCGTTCTGGCGGCCGCTGAGCAAGCCGCTCAAGCGCCTGCCGAAGGCGTTCGACGACCTGGGCACCACCATGGCCACCTTCGAGCGGCTGGCCGACGGCGTCGACCTCGCCCTGCCCGAACTCTGGAAGCCGGAGTAGCTCAGGCCCAGAGCTGCCCGTCGAGCCGCTCGGCGGCCTCGTCGAGCGACCCCGCGTAGGCCCCCGTGGACAGGTACTTCCACCCGGCGTCCGCGACGACGAAAGCGACGTCCGCCTGCTCGCCCCGGGCCGCGGCCTTCTCGGCCACCGCCAGTGCCGCGTGCAGCACCGCGCCCGTCGAGATGCCCGCGAAGATGCCTTCGTGCTCCAGCAGCTCCCGCGTGCGCCGCAGCGCGTCGTACGCCCCCACGGAGTACCGGCCGTTGAGCACCGAAGCGTCGTACAGCTCCGGCACGAACCCCTCGTCGAGGTTGCGCAGGCCGTACACCAGCTCGCCGTAGCGCGGCTCGGCCGCGATGATCTGGACGTCCGGCTTGGCCTCGTGCAGGTACCGCCCGACCCCCACCAGCGTCCCGGTCGTGCCGAGGCCGCCGACGAAGTGCGTCAGCGTCGGCAGGTCCTTGAGCAGTTCCGGGCCGGTGCCGCGGTAGTGCGCGTCGGCGTTGGCCGGGTTGCCGTACTGGTAGAGCATCACCCAGTCGGGGTTCGCCTCGGCCAGCTCCTTCGCCCGCCGGACGGCCTCGTTCGAGCCGCCCGCGGCCGGGGAGAACACGATCCGGGCGCCGTAGGCCTGCAGCAGCTGCTTGCGCTCGGTCGAGGTGTTCTCCGGCATCACGCAGACCAGCCCGTAGCCCTTGAGCTTGGCGGCCATGGCCAGCGAGATACCGGTGTTGCCCGACGTCGGCTCCAGGATCGTGGAGCCGCGCCGGAGCTTGCCTTCACGCTCGGCGGCTTCGATCATGGCCAGCGCGGGCCGGTCCTTGATCGAGCCGGTCGGGTTGCGGTCCTCCAGCTTCGCCCACAGGCGCACGTCGTGCGTCGGGGAGAGCCGGGGCAGCCCGACCAGCGGGGTGCCGCCGAGCGCGTCGAGCAGCGACTCGAAGCGAGCCATCGATCAGCCACCGGCCACGGCGGGGAGGATGGTCAGGGTGTCGCCGTCCTTGACCTCGGCCTCGAGCCCGCCGGCGAAGCGCACGTCCTCGTCGTTGACGTAGACGTTGATGAAGCGGTGCAGCTTCTCCTCCTTGACCAGGCGCGCCTTGATGCCGGCGTGCCGGGCCTCGACGTCGTCGATGACCTCGAGGACGGTCGCGCCCTTCGCCTCGACGGACTTCTCGCCGCCGGTGTGGGTGCGCAGGATCGTCGGGATGGAGACGGTCACGGCCATGGGTTCTTACCTCCGGTGGGTTCTTACACGCAGACGCCGGTGGCGCGGCGGTTTATTCCGGTCGTCAGTCGATGATCTCGACCGGCTCCTCGGTGATCTCGGCGTCCACGATCCGGTACGACCGGAACTCGTGCACTTCGGGGTCGCGGGTGGAGACGAGCACGTAGTGCGCGTCCGGCTCGGCCGCGATGTTCGCGTCGGTCCGCGACGGGTAGGCCTCGGTGGCGGTGTGCGAGTGGTAGATGACCACCGGCACCTCGTCGTTGGCGGCCATCTCGCGGTAGAGCTTCAGCAGGTCGCCGGAGTCGAACTCGTAGAACGTCGGCGACCGGGCCGCGTTGAGCATGGGGATGAAACGCTCGGGCGAATCCGAGCCCTCGGGCCCGGCGATCACGCCGCAGGCCTCGTCGGGGTGGTCACGACGGGCATGGGCGACGATCTCGTCGACGAGTTCACGGCGGATCCGGAGCACACCGACATCTTAGGTGGTGGACAAGGCTCGTCCAGATGGTGAGACATACCGCTCACCAGGCATTCCTGGGACACTGAGCCGATGCCGTTGTCGTCGAAAGTACGCGACCGGTGCCGGATGTACCTCGGCACGGACGAACGGATCCAGTACCTGATCCCCGCGATGTCGTACTACGTGAACCGCATGCGCGCCCGGGTCGGCTTCCTGATCATGGTGACCGACCGGCACGTCACGCTCCTGGCCTGCAGCCGCTGGACCCTGAACCGGCCGAAGCAGATCTGGGAGCGCCTGCCGCGCAGCACCGAGCTGGGCCCGCTGGAGATCCACCCGTCGCTCGGGCCGATCCTGTCCGTCGCCGGCCTCGACCTGGAGGTCGACGAGGAGTACATCGCGGCGATCCGGGCGGCGAACCTCGAGATCAGCGGTGACGCCCTGCCCGAAGACCCCTACCCTGGCTGACCGAACGCCTCCGGCCAGACGTCCCGGTAGGCGGGCACCCCACCGGCCGTGGTCGCCGCCAAAAGCCCGTGCACCATCGCCCGGGCGAACACCCGCGCCGCCGCAGAGCACAGCGCATCCAGGGCCGCCGGCCGGGCCGCCGCGCCGAACGGGCCGCTGGCGTCCGGTAGTTCGTGAGCCCCCGTGGCCAGCGCGAACACCGTGTCACCGTCGAACATCGAATGCGCCGGGCGCACCGCCCGCGCCAGCCCGTCCTGCGCCGCGACCGCGATCCGCCGCGCTTCCGCCTTCGACAGGGCCGCGTCGACCGCCACCACGCCGATCGTCGTGTTCAGGTCCGTCCGGCGCGAAGGCAGGTCGGCGGGCCGCGAAGGCCAGGTCACGCCGAAGTCGCCGTGGTCGGCCGCGTACGCCCGGCCCGTGGTCAGGTCCACGGCCTCGCCTGCCGCGTTGACCGCCGCCAGCGCGCCCACGGTGAACTCGCCCACGACCTCGCTCGCCGACCCGATCCCGCCCTTCAGCGACCCGACAACCGCCCCCGCGCCCGCGCCGACCGTGCCCTGCGCGAAAGACGTCGAAGCCGCTTCGCAGGCCGCGTAGCCGAAGGAGGCGTCGGGCCGGTTGCCCCAGTCGCCGCGCGGCAGGTCGAACAGCACGGCCGCGGGCACGATCGGCACCACCTCGTGCGGTTGCGCGCCCACCGGGAAGCCCAGGTTGCGCTCCGCGAGCCACCGCATCACGCCGTCGGCCGCGGCCAGGCCGTACGCCGACCCGCCCGAAAGGCACACGGCGTTGACCCGCTGCACCAGGTTCTCCGGCTCCAGGAGATTCGTCTCCCGGGTGCCGGGCGCGCCGCCGCGCTGGTCGACCGCGCCCACCGCGCCCTCGGGCACCAGGACCACGGTCGTCCCGGTGGCCCAGCCGTCGCCGACCCGCGCGTGGTGCCCGACCAGGACACCCGGCACGTCGGTGATCATCCCGTCAGCGCCTGGATCAGCGTCTCCTGCACCCAGGTCAGCCAGTGGTAGACGCCGAGGTGTGGCGCTCGCGGGTCGTCCTCGGGCAGCTCGTCGGGCATGTCCTCGGTGACGTCGAGCGCGGTGCCGAGCGCCAGCCGGACGTCGTTGAGCGCGCCGAGCCAGGCGTCGGCCTGCTCCTCGGTGAGCCGGACGTGGCCGCCGTCGCGGGGCAGCGTGTCGAGCACGATCTTGGCCACGCCGACCTTGATGTCGAGCAGCTCCGGCTCGTGCAGCGAGCGCATCGCCGCGACCGAGTCGATCTCCTCCCGCGACGGGTTGTCCGGGTCGAGCTTGTGGAAGTCCGGGAGCAGCCGCGAGAGCACCGGGTCGTCCGGGGACTCGGTGGGCCCGGTCCGGATGCCGGTGAGCTCGGCGAGCTCGTCCTGGGGCGCCTCTTCGGCACGCGCGGTGAGCATGTCCTCGAGCTGGCTGACCAGCCCGCGCAGCACGGCCGCTTCCTGCTGCTCGAACCCCGCGTGGATCACCGCGCCCTTGCGCCGCCAACCGTTCACGAGGGCTGCTCCATGGTGGCCCAGAGGCCGGCCGCGTGGAGTTTCGCCACGTCCGTCTCCACCTTCTCCTTGCTGCCGGACGAGACGATCGCCTTGCCCTTGTGGTGCACGTCCAGCATCAGCTTGGTGGCGTGGTCACGGCTGTAGCCGAACAGCTTCTGGAAGACGTACGTCACGTACGACATCAGGTTGACCGGGTCGTTCCACACCACGGTCCGCCACGGTGTGTCCGACTCGGCGACTTCGGCACCGGCCGGTTCGACCTGCGTCTGTTCGGATGCGACAGGCGTGGACATGCACCCCATGGTGTCACGGGGGTCACGGGGTACGCCGCGCCAGGTCCGGCCATGTGGGTGAATAGGCTTACCCCATGGGTTCACCGGAGCCGGTCACGGCCAGCACTGCGCTGCTCACCGACCACTACGAGCTGACCATGCTGGGCAGCGCGCTCGCCGACGGGACGGCGCAGCGGCCCTGCGTATTCGAGGTTTTCGCCAGGAGGCTGCCGGACGGCCGCCGCTACGGCGTCGTCGCGGGCACCGCCCGGGTGCTCGACGCGGTCGCGGACTTCCGGTTCACCGACGCCGAACTGGCGCAGCTGGAGGCCACCGCGGTCGTCGACGACGCGACGCTGGCCTGGCTGGCGGACTACGAGTTCTCGGGCGACATCGACGGCTACCCCGAGGGCGAGCTGTACTTCCCCGGCTCGCCGATCCTCACGGTGAGCGGCACGTTCGGCGAATGCGTGCTGCTGGAGACGCTGGTGCTGTCGATCCTCAACCACGACAGCGCCATCGCGTCGGCCGCGGCCCGGATGTCCGGCGCCGCGCACGGCCGCCCGATCATCGAGATGGGCGGCCGCCGCACGCACGAGTACGCCGCGGTCGCCGCCGCGCGCGCCGCCTACCTGGCCGGCTTCGCGACGACGTCCAACCTGGAAGCCGGGCGCCGCTACGGTATCCCGACGCGCGGCACCGTCGCACACGCCTTCATGCTGCTGCACGACAGCGAGGAAGCGGCCTTCCGCGCCCAGGTGGACAAGATGGGTGCGGACACGACACTGCTGGTCGACACCTACGACATCACCGCGGGCATCGAGACGGCGGTCCGCGTCGCCGGGCCCGAGCTCGGCGCGATCCGGATCGACTCCGGCGACGTCGGCCCGCTCGCCCGCCGCGCCCGCGAGCAGCTGGACTCCCTCGGGGCGAAGGACACCCGGATCGTGGTCTCCGGCGACCTCGACGAGCACGCCATCGCGGCGCTGCGCGCGGAGCCGGTGGACGCCTACGGCGTCGGCACCTCGGTGGTCACCGGGTCCGGCGCGCCGACCGCCGGCATGGTCTACAAGCTGGTCGAAGTGGACGGCAAGCCGGTCGCCAAGCGCAGCGCGCACAAGGAATCCCGCGGCGGCCGCAAGTCCGCGCTGCGGCGCCACCGCGGCACCGGCACGGCGGTCGAGGAGGTCGTCTGGGCGTCCGGTTCGAGCGCGCCGGAGCCCGAGGCCAACGACCGGCTGCTGCAGATTCCGCTGATCCGCGCTGGCCGCCCGGAGCCGGACCTGCCTACGCTCGACGACGCGAGGCAGCGGCTGCGCCGCGGCCTGGTCAGCCTGCCGTGGGAAGGCCTCAAGCTCTCGCACGGCGAGCCCGCCATCCCCACGCTGTTTCTCTGAGAGGGAGTACGACCGATGGGTACCGCGCTGATCGTGGTGGACGTGCAGAACGACTTCTGTGAAGGGGGTTCGCTCGGCCTGCCGGGCGGGGCCGCCGCGGCCGCCGCCATCTCGAAGCAGGCCGCCGAGGGCGGGTACAGCCACGTCGTGGCCACCCGGGACAACCACATCGACCCGGGCGACCACTTCAGCGAGACGCCGGACTTCAAGGACAGCTGGCCGGTGCACTGCGTGGCCGGCACGGCGGGCGCGTCGTTCCACTCCGCGCTCGACGTCGTCCCGATCCGCGAGGTGTTCTCCAAGGGCGAGTACAGCGCCGCGTACTCCGGCTTCGAGGGGGCGGCCCGCGACGGGAAATCCCTGGAGGCGTGGCTGCGCGAGCACGACGTGACCGACGTCGACGTCGTCGGCATCGCGACGGACTTCTGCGTCCGCGCGACGGCCCTCGACGCGAAGAAGGCCGGCTTCGGCGTGCGGGTGCTGCTGGACCTGACCGTCGGCGGCTCGCAGCCGACCGTCGACGCGACGCTCAAGGACTTCGACGAGGCGGGCGTCGCGTACACCGGCACCGCTCCCGTCCCGCCGGCCGCGTGAAGGACCTGCGAGCGGCGCTGGCGGAACACCGGCTCGTCGCGATCCTGCGCGCGTCGGACGCGACGCGCTTCGCCGACGCCGCGATGGTGCTGCACGCGGCCGGCATCCGCCTGCTCGAAGCGACGCTGACGACGCCGGGCGCACCCGCGGCCATCACCGCGCTGCGCCTGGCGCTGGGCGAGGACGCGCTGATCGGCGCGGGCAGCGTCCGCGAACCGTCCGATGTGGACATCGCGGTCGACGCCGGTGCCGCCTACCTGATCACGCCGACGGTCAACCCGGCGGTCCTCGAGCGCGCGGCGGCCTTGGACACCCCGGTGATCTGCGGCGCGCTGACGCCGACGGAGATCGACCAGGCCTGGCGGCTCGGCGCGGCCGCGGTGAAGGTGTTCCCGGTCGCGGCCGTGGGCGGGGTCGCGTACCTGCGCGCGGTGCGGGCGCCGCTGCCGGACGTCCCGCTGGTGCCGACCGGCGGCGTCCACCTGGCCGACGTCGAGGGCTACCTGCGCTCGGGCGCGATCGCGGTCGCGGCGGCGACACCGTTGCTGGGCGACGCGCTGACCTCCGGCGGCAGCCTGCCGGACCTGGCCACCCGGGCCGGCGAGTTCGTCGCGGCGGCCGCCCGCTTCGCGACGGCTTGAGCTACTCCTTGCCGAACGGGTCGCAGGCGGCCGTGCCCAGGTAGATGTCACCGCTCGCCGGGCCGCCCTGGGGGAACAGCTTGATGTGCACCGCGTGCGTCACCAGGCTGCCGTCCGGCGGCTGGGGCGTCACGGTCTCATTGAGCACGACCGTCGCCAGCGCGGTGCCGGCCGCGCCGCCGGGGATGACGATCCGGTAGTTCGGCGGGATCTCGCCCGGCACGGTGACCCCCTCGACCGCACCGACGGACACCTCTCCGAGGCTGCCGGTGGCCGTCGTCGCGCACTTCGCCGAGTACGTGCGGACGGTGATCTCCGGACCGCCGTACCGCTTCAGCACGGTCGCCTTGAACCGGCGCCCGGCCGCTTGGGCGATCGACACCGCACCGGACCGCCCGCACCCGGTGTCACCGGCGCCGAACACGGCGACGTCACCCGTGGCGCCCCCCTGCGTCCAGCCCTTGTAGGGGCCGTCGACAGTGCACTTCGCCAGTTCGCCGGTGACGATCTGTTCGTTGTCGATCGTCACGTCCACCGAGCCGGCCGACGCCCATCCGGTGGACGTCACGGGTGCCGCCGCGCCCAGGAGCGGCACGGCCAGCGTCGTCACGGCCAGCAACCGGTGTGTCCTCTTCCTGGCGTTCCGCATGCTCGGGCCTCCACGGTCGGCGGGACAGATCGCAGCCATGCCCTTCGTCATCGGCCGGTGCGGCGCCCGCCCTGATCGGGTCCACCCGGACGAGTGGCCGGTGAGGAACGCAACTCGGCGGGTCCACGGGACGGTAACGAGCGTTAACCTCGGGCGTCGCCTGTTTCTTCGGGAGGTTTCGTGTCTTCGCTGTCCTTCGCCGGCAAGCGGCCCGTGCTGGCCGACCTCGTCCCCGGCTCGCTCGTGCGGGACATCGCGCTGGTCGCGGGCGGTGCCGTGCTCACCGGCGCCGCCGCGCAGCTGACGATCCCGGTGCCGGGCAGCCCGGTGCCGATGACCGGCCAGACGTTCGCCGCGCTGCTCGTCGGCGCGTCGCTCGGCATGTCGCGCGGTGCCGCCTCGATGCTGGTGTACCTGCTGGTCGGCGCCGTCGGCGTGCCGTGGTTCCAGCACGGCACCTCGGGCCTGTCCGGCGCGAGCGCCGGCTACATCGTCGGGTTCGTCTTCGCCGGTGCCCTGGTCGGCGCCCTCGCCGGCCGCGGCGGCGACCGGACGCCGGTGCGCACCGCGGGCACCATGGTGCTCGGCAACCTGGTGATCTACGCGTTCGGCGTGCCGTGGCTGATGGCCTCGACCGGGTTCGACCTGGCCACCGCGTTCGCCAAGGGCGTCACGCCGTTCCTGGTCGGCGACGCGATCAAGATCGTCGTGGCCGCCGGCCTGCTGCCGCTGACCTGGAAGCTGGTCTCCGGCCGCACCCAGGACTGACGCCCGCCGAAGGGGGCTTGCCCGCGCTCGCGGGGAGGCCCCCTTCGCCGCACCCGGCCGACCCTCTCGGCGTGCCCGGCCGTCCTCCCCCCACCAGCCGAGCCCAACCCCCTCGGCGTGCCCAGCCGTCCTTCCCCCACCACCCGAGCCCGGCCCCCTCGGCGTGCCCAGCCGTCCCTCCTACCGGCGCGCCCGCCCTCCCTCGGCGTGCCCAGCCATCCCTCCCCACCGCCCCAGCCCAACCCCCTCCGAGCGGCGCGAGTGGCCCGTTCGCGACGGAGCACCGATCTTTGTCGGGGGTGGCGGCTAATGTGTCGCTGTGCCCGCCCGAACCGATTTCCCCGGCGTCCTCGAACTCCTCACCCACGCGGTGGAGTCCGTCGGCGGTGCCGAGCGCCCAGGGCAGGTCCAGATGGCCGACGCCGTCGGCCGCGCCATCCGCACCGGCGAGCACCTGGCCGTGCAGGCCGGCACCGGCACCGGCAAGTCACTGGCCTACCTCGTGCCCGCGATCCGCCACGCCGTCGAGAAGGAGGCCACGGTCGTGGTCTCCACGGCGACGATCGCGCTGCAGCGCCAGCTCGTCGACCGTGACCTCCCGCGGCTGGCGAAGGCGCTGAAGAAGCCGCTCGGCCGCGAGCCGACCTTCGCCATCCTCAAGGGCCGCCGCAACTACATGTGCCTGCACCGGCTGGATTCCGGCGCGCCGGACGAGCCGGAGGACGCGCAGCTCTTCGACCCGTTCGCGGTGTCGCGGCTGGGCAAGGAGGTCACCCGGCTGCGGGAGTGGGCCTCGGACACCGAAACCGGCGACCGCGACGAGCTCGTGCCCGGCGTCTCCGACCAGGCGTGGCGCCAGGTTTCGGTGACGGCGAAGGAATGTCTCGGCGCTTCGCGCTGCCCGATCGGCACGGACTGCTTCGCCGAAAAGGCCCGCGCCGAGGCCGGCCGCGCCGACGTCATCGTCACCAACCACGCGCTGCTGGCCATCGACGCGCTGCAGGGTTACCAGGTCCTGCCGGACCACGACGTGGTGATCATCGACGAGGCCCACGACCTGGTCGACCGGGTCACCTCGGTCGCCACCGGCGAGCTGACCAGCGCGATGTGCGCGTCGGCCGCGCGCCGCTGCGGCAAGCTCATCGACGCCGACGTCGCCGACCGGCTGCTGGAGGCGGGTGACGGGCTGGCCCTGATCGTCGACGACCTGCCCGCGGGCCGGCTCGACGAGCTGCCCCGGCCGCTGCAGGGCGCGATCCCGGCGGTCCGCGACGCCGCGCACGCGTGCATCACGGCGCTGGGCAGTGACCGCAAGGAGGACGTCGAGGGGGCCACGGCGCGCAAGCTGGCGCGGTCGCTGCTCGACGAGGTGCACGACACCGCGGTCCGGCTGCTGGAGGCGTTCGACGACGACCAGGCGCACCAGCGCGACGTCGTCTGGCTGTCGGGCGACAAGTACTCGTCGAACCCGCGCCCGCCGGCGCTGAAGGTGGCGCCACTGGGCGTGGCCGGCCTGCTGCGCGAGCGGGTGTTCAACCAGCACACGACGATCCTGACGTCGGCGACGCTGACCCTGGGCGGCACGTTCGACACGATGGCGCGCCAGTGGGGCCTCCCGCCGGGTGCGGCCCGGGTGGAGCAGGCGCCGGGGGCCGCGACGGAGAAGGAAGCGCCATCGGACGACTCGGGCCCGAAGTGGACCGGCCTGGACGTCGGCTCGCCGTTCGACCACCGGCGCAACGGCATCCTGTACCTGGCCAAGCACCTGCCGCCGCCGGGCCGCGACGGCCTGACTTCGTCCACAATGGACGAGCTGGCCGAGCTGATCGAGGCGGCGGGCGGGCGCACGCTCGGGCTGTTCTCGTCGATGCGGGCGGCCAAGCAGGCCACCGAGGAGATGCGCGAGCGGCTGGACTTCCCGATCCTGTGCCAGGGCGACGACGCGACGTCCCTGCTGGTCCAGAAGTTCTCCGAGGACGTCCGCACGTGCCTGTTCGGCACGCTGAGCCTGTGGCAGGGCGTGGACGTGCCCGGGCCGTCGCTGCAGCTGGTGGTGGTCGACCGGATCCCGTTCCCGCGCCCGGACGACCCGGTGTCCTCGGCGCGGCAGCGCGCGGTGGAAGCCCGCGGCGGCAACGGGTTCCTCACCGTGGCGGCCACGCACGCGGCGCTGCTGCTGGCGCAGGGCACCGGGCGGCTGCACCGGGCGGTCAGCGACCGCGGAGTGGTGGCGGTGCTGGATTCGCGGCTGGCGAACGCCCGCTACGGCGGCTTCCTGCGTGCGTCGCTGCCGCCGTTCTGGCCGACGATGGACCCGAAGGTGGTGCGGGAAGCACTGCGCCGGCTGGACGCAGCCGCGCCCGCGTGACGCGGTCCACAGCATCGCCCGGTACGGTGAAGCCACCGAAGCAATAAGGGAGCACCGGTTGACCCAGGATTCGTCCAGCGCCCAGTCCCGGACCGTCAGCGTCGACGACACCGGCGTGCGGCGACGGCTCGCGGACGGCAGCGAAGAGGCCGTCACGTGGGCCGGCCTGTCGTCGGTGATGGTGCGGGTCATCCCCGACGGCCCGTGGAACGAAGACGTCTTCTTCATGCTGGTGGGCACCGACGGCAAGGGCACGGCGGTGCCGAGCGGCGACCCGGCGGCCGACGCGCTGATCGAGCGCCTGCAGGCCCTCCCGGGCTTCGACAACGAGAAGTTCATCGAGGCCATGACGACCGACGCCGACCAGGCGTACGTCGTCTGGGAATCCGGCCAGAACTGACGTGCGCTGCCCGGTCTGCGGTTCGGAGCGCCTCGGGCCGCTCGGCGAGCTGGGCGCCTACGACCCCGCCGGGTTCAGCCTGGTGCTGAGGTACGCGGCGCCGAAGCTCTTCTCCCGCACCCCGAGGTTCGCCGTCGGTTACGGCCGCGCCTGCCTGGACTGCGGTACCCTCACCGCGTTCATGAACGACGAAGAGCGCGAGAAGCTCGCCGAAGCCGCCGATCGGCTCGAGCTGCCGAAGTACCTCAGTCAGCCGGGAACTCCTCGGTCACCGGGATCCCCTTCTTGAGCGTGCGGCTCACCGTGCAGAGCCGCTCGATCGCGCGATCCACGGCGCCGGCGAGCGCGTCCCGCTGATCCGCCGTCAAGGCCGACACGTCGACGTCGAAAGCGACGTGCACGGCGTCCAGCTCCGAAGCACCTTCACGCCGGTCCGCGGTGACGGCGACGCGGAACTTCGCGTCCTCGCCGACCCGCCGCGTGATCAGCTCTTCCGCGGTCACCGCGCTGCAGCCCGCCGCCGCGATCTGCAGCAGCTCGGCGGGCGAGAACGCCCCTTCGGCGCCCTTGCGCCCCAGCCGCACCTCCGCGCCGCGCTCGTTGCGCCCGACGAAGGCGTGCTCGCCCGTGCGTTCCACTTCCAGAGTCATGCCCGCTCCAACCGGGTCAGGAGGCCGCTTGTTCCGGCTTCCACTGGGCGAGAACCGTGATCGTGCCCGGGTCGACCTCGGTGAACCCGGCGTCCCGCACGGCGATCACGCGGTCGCGCCGCCACGCGCCCTCCGGGTCGTCGCCCGGGTGCAGTTCCTTCCACTGCACGGGCGTCGCCGTGCGCACGGCGACCCGGAACCCGCGATCGGCCCAGGCGGCCCGCTCCGCGTCGCCCAGCAACGCGGCGAGGATCATCGTCGCGTGGCCGACCTGGGCGGCGCCCTTGCCGACGGTCATCGGCACGTGCGGGTTGAGCAACAGCAGCGGGACGCCGTCCGGGAGCGGGCCCGGCTCGTCCGGCGGCAGCTCGCTGCCGGAGATCTGCAGCCGTGCGACGTCCTTGGGGGTCTCGGTGACCAGCCCCGGCACGAGCGCCCGCGCCTCGGCGCCGTCGACCTCGACGGTGACGCCCGGCAGGTCCTGGACGGCCGCCCAGTGCGCGCCCCGCGCCCGCCGCGCGACCTTCCGGATCCGGTTGTCGAGCCACGCGTGCATCGGCTCGGCCCACTCGCCGCCGGGCTGGGCCCGCTCGTCGAGGCACACCGCCACCGCCGCCGCGGCCGCCGCCTCCAGCAGCGGCGTGCGGCCCGGCGGCTCGGCCCGCTCGATGCGGAGGATGACCGGCATAGCGCGGACTTCCTCCGGGAGCTCGTCGGAGGTGTCCGAAGTGTCTTCGGCCGGAAGCCCCAGCCAAAAGGCGTAGCGGGCGCCCAGGGGGTCGAGAACGCTGCTCACGGACGCATCAACTCGAGTCCGTCGGCGGCGTCGGCCGCTTCGACCTCGCCGCGGGTCAAGCCGAGCATGAACAGCACGGCGTCGAGGTACGGGTGGGACAGCGCGGTGTCGGCCACTTCGCGCAGCGCGGGCTTCGCGTTGAAGGCGACCCCCATCCCCGCGGCCGAAAGCATGTCGATGTCGTTGGCACCGTCCCCGACGGCGACGCACTGCTCGAGCGGGATGTCGTACTCGGCGGCGAAGCGGCGAAGCACCTTCGCCTTGCCTGCGCGGTCGACGACGTCGCCGACGACCTTCCCGGTGAGCTGGCCGTCCACGATTTCGAGCTCGTTCGCCACGGCGAAGTCGAGCCCCAGCTCTTCGGCGAGACCCGCGATGACCTGCGTGAAGCCGCCCGAGACGACGCCGGTGCGGAAGCCCATCCGCTTGAGCGTCCGGATCGTGGTGCGGGCACCCGGGGTCAGCTCGAGCGACGCGGCGACCTGCTCGATCGCCGTCGCGGGCACCCCGGCCAGCAGCGCGACCCGCCGCTCCAGCGACTCGGTGAAGTTCAGCTCGCCCCGCATGGCCGCTTCGGTGATCTCGCGGATCTCCGGCTCGACCCCGGCGTGCGCGCCCAGCATCTCGATGACCTCGCCCTGGATCAGGGTCGAGTCCACGTCGAACACGACGAGCCGCTTCGCCCGGCGCATGATGCCCGCCCGCTCCACGGCGATGTCGACCCCCGCCTCGACGGCGGCGTCCGCGAGCTGGGAACGCAGCGCAGCGTCCGCGTCGATGCTGTCCTCGTGGACCGAGACGTACAGCTCGAGCCCGGTGACCGGGTAGTCGGCGACACTGCGGATCGCGTCGATGTTGGCGCCCAGCGCGGCCAGCCGGCGCGCGACCTCCGAGAAGCCCCGCGCGGTCACCGGGCGGCCCAGGACGACCAGCACGTGGGAGGAGTCGCGGCGCCCGAGCGCGAACGGGTCGTCGCCGATCGCGCTGCCGATCTTCACGTCGACCTGCATGCCGACGGACGCCATCGCCTGCTCGACCGCCTCCTGCAGGCCCTCCGGGTCGCGGTAGACGCCGGCGAGCACCCCGAGCACGAGCTGCCCGCGGATGACGACCTGCTCGACGTCGAGCACGTCGACGTCGTGCCGGGTCAGCACGGCGAACAGCACGGACGAGACACCCGGTTTGTCGGGGCCGGTCGTCGTGATCAGGACGGGGGTCTGGGTCACTGGTCATCCCTCGTTCGGCAACGCTGCACGGCCAGTCTGCCGGTCCGGGGCCGGACATAAGTAGAGCGCGTGCCCGGCTTCACATCAGCCGGGCACGCGCTCACTCGATCAGGTGGAGCTACTTGTCGCCTTGCTCGCTCGCGTTGTCCTTGGAGTGGTCTCCCGGGATCACCGCTTCGGTGAGCAGCTGCGACGGCGCCGCGTGGCTGTTGACCTTCTGCTTCCCGAAGAAGCCGATCTCGCCTTCCTTGTGGATGCGCTCGATCATGTGCGGGTAGTGCAGCTCGAACGCGGGCCGCTCGGAGCGGATCCGGGGCAGCTCGGTGAAGTTGTGCCGCGGCGGCGGGCAGGAGGTCGCCCACTCGAGCGAGTTGCCGTAGCCCCACGGGTCGTCCACCGTGACGATCTCGCCGTACCGGTAGCTCTTGAAGACGTTCCAGATGAACGGCAGCGTCGAGGCACCGAGGATGTACGCGCCGATCGTGGAGATCGTGTTCAGCGTGGTGAAGCCGTCACTGGTCAGGTAGTCCGCGTACCGGCGCGGCATGCCCTCGGCACCCAGCCAGTGCTGGACGAGGAACGTGCCGTGGAAGCCGATGAACGTGGTCCAGAAGTGCCACTTGCCGAGCTTCTCGTCCATCATCCGGCCGGTGATCTTCGGGAACCAGAAGTAGATGCCGGCGAAGGTGGCGAACACGATCGTGCCGTAGAGCACGTAGTGGAAGTGCGCGACGACGAAGTAGCTGTCCGACACGTGGAAGTCGATCGCCGGCGCGGCCAGCAGGATGCCGGTCAGGCCGCCGAAGAGGAACGTGACGATGAAGCCCATCGAGAAGATCATCGGCGTCTCGAAGGACAGCTGGCCCTTCCACATCGTGCCGATCCAGTTGAAGAACTTGATGCCGGTCGGGACGGCGATCAGGAACGTCATGAAGGAGAAGAACGGCAGCAGCACGGCGCCGGTGGCGTACATGTGGTGCGCCCACACCGCGACCGACAGCGCCGCGATGGCCAGCGTCGCCCAGACCAGGCTCTTGTAGCCGAACAGCGGCTTGCGGCTGAACACCGGGAAGATCTCCGACACGATGCCGAAGAACGGCAGCGCGACGATGTACACCTCGGGATGGCCGAAGAACCAGAACAGGTGCTGCCAGAGGATCACGCCGCCGTTTTCGGGGTCGAACACGTGCGCCCCGAGGTGCCGGTCCGCCAGCAGGCCCATCAGGGCCGCGGTCAGGATCGGGAAGGCGAGCAGGACCAGGATGCTGGTGACCAGGATGTTCCAGGTGAAGATCGGCATCCGGTACATCGTCATGCCCGGCGCGCGCAGGCAGACCACGGTGGTGATCATGTTGACCGCGCCGAGGATGGTGCCGAGACCACCGACGATCAGGCCGGAGATCCAGAGGTCGGCGCCGACGCCCGGCGAGTGGATGGCGTCCGACAGCGGGGTGTAGGCGAACCAGCCGAAGTCGGCGGCGCCACCCGGGGTCAGGAAGCCGGACATCACGATCAGGCCGCCGAACAGGTACAGCCAGTACGAGAACGCGTTCAGCCGCGGGAAGGCGACGTCCGGCGAACCGATCTGCAGCGGCAGGACGAAGTTCGCGAAGCCGAAGAGGATCGGGGTCGCGTACAGCAGCAGCATCACCGTGCCGTGCATGGTGAACAGCTGGTTGTACTGCTCCTGCGACAGGAACTGCTGCCCGGGCCGCGCCAGCTCGGTGCGGATCAGCATGGCCATCGCGCCGCCCGCCATGAAGAAGGCGAACGACGTGACCAGGTACATGATCCCGATCTGCTTGTGGTCCGTCGTGCGGAACAACCGCAGCAGGTACGAACCCTTAACCGACTCGCGCGCGGGGTACGGGCGCGTGGCGATCGGCTTGGGGGCTACGGCCGTCACTCCTGCCTCCAACACTGAAACCTTGTGGTGGTCATCGTCGCGCCACCGGGGCCCGGGAAGACCGGGTCCGGCGGCTTAGGGGGATCGTAGCCCTCGCTACCGACAGTCGCGCGCACCGGCTGGCAAGATCGGGGCGTGGCCGACGACTACACCCGTGCGGCGGTGCGCGCGGCGCAGGCCGTGACCGCCCGGCTCGGCCTGCCCGGCCACGACCCCGAAGTGCTCCACGAGCGGTCGAACGTGCTGGTGAGGCTGGGTCCGCTGGTCGCGAGGGTGCCCGCGACGACCCGGCTGCTCCGCCCGGAGCCGTCGGCCTGGCTGGCGCGGGACGTTGCACTCTCGAGGTTCCTCACGGACCGTGGTGTGCTCGTCGTCTCACCTGCCACGGATCCCCCGGCCGGGCCGCATTTCGCGGACGGGCTGCCGGTCACGCTCTGGCACCACACCCCGCACGATCCGGACCACCGGTACAGCCCGGACGTCGTCGCGCGTTCGCTCGCCGAAGTGCACGCGGCCCTGCTCGAGTACCCGGGCGAACTGCCCCGCCGCGGGCCTCTTTCCGAGCTCGAGGGACTGCTCGGGCGGTTCGGCCTCGACCCCCGCCTACGCGCGGAAGCCGCCCGGATCGAAGCGGAACTGCCGGACGCCCCGGCCCGGCCGCTGCACGGCGACGCGCACCCCGGCAACCTGATCGCGACGCCGTCCGGGCCCTGCTGGCTGGACTTCGAGGACACCTGGCTGGGGCCGCTCGCCTGGGACCTCGGCATCCTGGCCCGGCAGGGCGGCCCGGAGTACCTGGCCGCCTACCCCGGCTCGGTGTCCGACGAGGCCCTTCGCGCATACACGCGGTTGCGAGAACTCTTCGCCGTCGCCTGGCGCTTCGTCATCGCCCAGCGGTTCCCGCACCGGCTGCCCGAAGCCCGCTCCGCTCTCGCCGCTTACTTCTCTTGAGTGGCGGGGTACCAGGAGAGGATCGCCTCGACCACGCCCGCGGGGTCTTCGAGCGGGGTCAGGTGACCGGCCTCCGGCAGCACGACGAGCGTCGCGCCGTCCATGACCTCGACGATTTCGCTCGCCGACGCGACCGGGGTGATCCGGTCTTCCTCGCCCACGATGACCAGCGCCGGGATTTCCGCGTTCCGCAGCAGGTCCAGCGAGTCGGGCCGGGTGCGCAGGGCGAGCGCCGTCCAGGAGATCCCGGCGGGCGGCTGGGATTCGATGATCTCCCGGACCGTCTCGACGAGCTCGGGCCGCTGCTCGTGGGTCGCTTTCGCCAGCAGGTTCGGCAGGTTGGCCTCGGCGAGCCAGGTCTCGGTGCCTTCGCGCTCGACGCGGGCCGCGACGTCCAGCCGGGTCTGCGCCGCCTCGGGCGTGTCCGGCGTGGCCTTGGTGTCGATGAGCACGAGCCCGCCGACCCGCTCCGGCGCGAGCCGCAGCACGGCCATCGCGAGGTAGCCGCCCATCGAGCAGCCGCCGAGCACGACGCGGTCGAGGTCCAGCCGGTCGAGCAGGGCGACGACGTCGCGGGCGGCGTCTTCGAGACTCGGTTCGCGGTCGGTCTCCGGCAGCGGCGAGCGGCCGAGCCCGCGCTGGTCCGGAGTGATCACTCGAAGGTGTGAAGCGAGGGGCTCGCGCACCGCGTTCCACATGCGGGAATCCAGCGGAAAGGCGTGGAGGAGGACCAGCGGCAGTTCGGTCATGCGCCTCATTTTGTCGGACCCCATCGCTAGCTTCGCCGATGTGTTCACCGACATCGAAACCGGCCGGCTCCTGCTGCGTCCGCCCACCGAGGCGGACCGGCAGGCGATGGTCGACATCCACACCGACCCGCGCACCAACCGCTTCAACCCCGCGCCACCCGGGGTCACCGAGGCGTCCGAGATGTTTTCGGGGTGGCTGGCGCACTGGGCCGAGCACGGGTTCGGCTACCCGGCGGTGCTCGAGCGCGGCGGCACGGAGGTGCTCGGCATGTGCGGCGTCCGCGTGCGCGAGTTCCACGGCGAAAAGGTGCTGAACCTCGGCTACCGCTTCCGACCGTCGGCGTGGGGCAAGGGGTACGCGGTGGAGGCGGGGCAGGCGGTCCTGGCGTGGTGCGCCCGCGAGCTGCCGTCCGTGCCGGTGCTGGCCAGCGTGAGCATCGCGAACAAGCCGTCGCTGCGGGTGGCGGAGCGCCTCGGCTTCACGGAGTACACGGAGGAGCTGTACGAGGGCGCGATGTCGAGGCACTACCGGCGCTGAGCGCCGGGCGTTGTTTGACAACTCCAGAGCGAAGTCACCGGCGGCGGTGCGGCCGTCGCCGGGCCCGCGCCTCCCAGCAGGCCCGGTGCCAGTGCCGGCGGTCGGCGACGGATCCGGTCTCGTCGGCGGGCCAGACGACGAGGTGCGGCGTCCCCGGCCGGATCTCGTGGTCGCACCCCGGGCAGCGGTAGACCTTGGTGGCCTGGCTCCCGGGCACGGTCCGCACGAGCCAGTCCCCGTCCGCCCCGGACTCGGCCCGCGCCCACCCGGTGGCGGCCCCGAGGTCCCGCTCGGGCGGCCCACCGTCCGAACGGCGGCCGGGGCGGTTGCGTCGTGGCACGCCCAAACGGTAACCGCCACCCACGACACGCCCACCAACCGACCGCCCCGCCACGCGTGTCGTCCACCCAGGTACGCGTGTCGTCTCTCCAATCACGTGTGATGCCCCTCCCGTCACGGGTGATGCCCGTCAGGGCTCAGGCCGCGCGGTCCGCCGTCCGGCTACCCGCCCCCAGCCGGTCCAGGATCGCGTCGTGGGCGAGCCCGTCCCAGCCGAGCCGGCCCAGTGTCCGGCCGGTCCGGCGGAAGTCCTCCCCGCCGAGCACGGACATGATCGTGATCGCGGCGTCGACCATCGGCGTGGCGACGCCGGCGCACCGCGCGAGTGCCTGCAGCGGCACCAGCGTGGAGCGGATGTCCTCGGTCAGGAACCGGTGGTCGAGGCTGGTCGGCGCGGCGATCGTCCGGTACGGCTTCACCGTCCGCAGCGCGTCGAGCAACGTCGTGGCCGGGCAGCCGTAGTAGCGGTCGAGGACCTCGGTCATGGGCAGCAGCCGGGCGCCGTACGCGGCCGCGACGGCGGCGAACTCGGCCTCGGTGCGTTCGAGCAGGGCGACCGTCCGGGCCGAGACGCCTTCGACGTAGAAGAGCAGCTCCTCCGCGCGGTCGATGGTGCCGAGGTTGGCGAGCGCGATCGGCACGTGCGCGACCGCACCGAAGTCGTGCAGGCCGCGTTCGACCGGGTTGCGCGCGGTCTCCAGCATCGGGAACCACTCGCGCAGCAGCCCGGCGCGCCGGGCGACGGCCGCCTCGCTGCTGCCGGAGACCAGGTTCCAGCCCTTGGTGCCGAGCACGGTGACACCGTCGGTTCCGGACGGCCGGGCGGCGAACAGCGCATCGGTCTCCACGACGTCGACGTCCGGCGCTTCGGCGGCGGCGAGCGCGTGGGCGAACTCGACGCTCCCGCAGAGCTTGCTCGAGAACAGCACCACCACCTGCCCCGGACGCAGGTGCGGGGCGAGCCGGGCGGCGACGTCCGGATAGGCCGTGGTCACGGTGGCGACCAGGACGACGGCCCGCGCACCCAGCCCGGCCGGGTCGGCGGTCACCTCCCGGAGCGCGAACCGCCCGTCGAGCACCCCGCGCGCCACGATCTCCCGGCGACGCGCGATCTCCCCGACGGCCCCGAGATCCCGCGTGTAGAGGTGCACGGGCAGCTCCCGGGCGGCGAGGTACGCGGCGACGGCCCGCCCCTCCCCGCCCGCTCCGACGACCCCGATCCCGTCCAGCACGCTCATTCCGCCCACTCCCGTCAGTCCGGTACGCAGTGGACAGGTCGGCGCCCGGAAGGCGAAAGTTCCCGCGTGGGCACGTTCCCGGAGACCGGGCGCCCGTGTCGCCCCTCCGGGTACGCGAGTTCGCCGTTCCGGTACGGGCTTACCCCTGGGCCAAGGCCAACGGCACCAGCTGCTCGGCACTGGTCAGCGACCCGTGCTGCCCGACCAGCGACGTCTCCACGGCCTCCGCGAGCCCCCGCACCATCCCGAACCGGTCGCGGGCCGCGGCGACGACGTCGCCGATGCGCGGCAGCACCCGGTCGCTCACCGTGTGCCCGAACCAGCCCTCGGCGACAGCCTCCTCGCGGGAGCGCACCCAGGCCCGCTCGCCCAGCACCTCCCGCCAGGCCGCGAGGACGTCCGCGGCCGCGCCCGGCTCGGTGTAGACGTGCCGGGCCCGCACCTCGCCCCCGAACGTCCGGACACCCGCGAGCAGCTCCGGGGCGTCTTCGAGGTCGAGCTTGTCGTCGACGGTCACCATCCCGTGGTCGGCCACCACCGCCAGCAGCGCACCGGCCGGCAGACCGTCCACAAGCGACTCGACGAGCCGGTCGATCTGCCGCAGCTGCATCCGCCAGGCGGTCGAACCGGGGCCGTAGACGTGCCCCAGCAGGTCGAGTTCGCTGTGGTAGGCGTAGCAGAACGCGCGCCCGTCGAGCACCGACAACGTCCGCGCGGCGAGGTCGCCCAGCGCGTGGACCCCGGCGTACTGCGCTCCGCTCTGGGTCGCCAGGGTCAAGGCCGTGTCCCGGAACTTGGCGGACGACACCACGGCCGCGTCGATGCCGGCCGCGGCGGCGCGCTCGAACGTCGTCGGCAGCGGCTGCACCTCGCGGGGCGGGAGGGCGCCCCGCAGGTCGCTGCCGTCTTCGTGACTGCACCAGCGCAAGGCGTTGAGCACGCCGGCGCCGGGCATTTCGAAGGTGTAGCCGACCATCCCGTGCTCGCCGGAGGCGAGCCCGGTGCCGATCGCGGCCACCCCGGCGGCCGTCGTCGACGGGAAGCCGACGCGCAGCGGCTCGCGGGCGAGCTCGGTCAGCACCGGGGCGTCCGCGGCGTGCTCGGCGAGCAGCTCCCAGCCGAGCCCGTCGACGAGCAGCACCCCGGCGCTGCGGGCCTCCGGCAAGGCCAGTGCGTTCCCGCAGCCGGGCACCCCGAGCGCGGCGAGCAGGGACGGAACGACCTGGCCGAGGTGCGGGACGTCGGCGGGCGAGGGCGGCTGCACGCGCCCAGCTTCCCATCCCCGGGCGCCTCCGGCGATAATCGCGGCATGCCGACCTACGCCTATCGCTGCCGCGAGTGCACCGAGACCTTCGAGCTCCTGCGCCCGATGAGCGAATCCAGCGCGCCGGCGGCCTGCCCGGAGGGCCACGCCGACACCGTCAAGCTGCTCACCACGGTCGCCCTCACCGGGGCCGCGAGCGGTCCCGCGGCCCCGGCCGGCGGTGGCGGTGGCTGCTGTGGCGGCGGCTGCTGCGGCTGACCCGGGCTCAGCGCGCCTTCAGCGCCTGCTCCAGGTCGGCCCACAGGTCCTCGACGTCCTCGAGGCCGGCCGAGAGCCGGATCAGCTGGTCGGACACCCCGGCGCCGCGGCGGTCGTTCTCGTCGACGATCCGGTGGCTGATCGAGCCCGGGTGCTGGATCAGCGTGTCCACGCTGCCCAGGCTGACGGCCGGCGTGATCAGCCGGACGGCCCCGATCAGGGCGTGCGGGTCGCCGTCGACCTCGAACGCCACCAGCGGGCCGCCGATCCGCGGGTAGTGGACGGCGGTCACGGCCGGGTGCTCGCCGAGCCGGGACGCCAGCGTCGCCGCGGTCGCCGAGGCCGCGTTGACGCGCAGCGGCAGCGTGGAAAGCCCGCGCAGCAACAGGTATCCGGCGAGCGGGTGCAGCACGCCGCCGGTGGCGAAGCGGATCTGCCGCAGCCGGGCGGCTTCCGGCGCGTCGCAGGCGACGATCCCGCCCATCACGTCGCCGTGGCCGCCGAGGAACTTCGTCGCGCTGTGCAGCACGATGCGGGCTCCGTGGCGGCCCGGGCGCTGCAGGACCGGGGTGGCGAACGTGTTGTCCACCAGGAGCGGCACCTCGCCACAGGCACGAGCCAACGCGGCGATGTCGGCCTCGGCCAGGGTCGGGTTCGCCGGCGTCTCGACGAACACCAGGCCGGTGTCCGGCCTCAGGGCGGCCGCGACGGTGTCGGGCGCGGCCCAGGTGACCTCTGTGCCGAGTAGCCCGGACTCGAGCAGGTGGTCACTGCAGCCGTAGAGCGGGCGCACCGCGACGACGTGCCGTTTCCCTTGCGACACCGCGGAAAGCAGGCATGCCGAGACGGCGGCCATGCCACTGGCGAACGCGACGCCGTGGTCGAAGCCTTCGAGCTCGGCGAGCGCGCGCTCGAAGCGTTCGACGGTCGGGTTGCCCACCCGGCCGTAGATCGGCGGCCCGTCGAGTTCGGCGCCCGCGGCGAAGGCGTCGATCCGGGCGGCTTCGGCGGCACTGTCGCGGGACGGGTAGGTCGTGGACAGGTCGAGCGGAGCGGCGTGCACGCCGAGGTCCGTGAGATCGTCACGGCCGGCGTGGACGGCCCGCGTGCGCAGCGAGGAAGTCATGGCAGCATGGTCGAGCTTTCCCCGGGTCGCGGGCAACGCTCTCGGATATAATTCGATGATGTCCGCTTCCGTCGAACTCAGTCCGGTCGACCTGGAAATCCTGCGCCTGCTACAGAACGATGCCCGGGTCACCAACAAGGACCTGGCGGCCGCGGTCGGCATCGCGCCGTCGACCTGCCTCGACCGCGTCGCCCGGTTGCGGGACACCGGCGTCATCACCGGGCAGCACGCGTCGGTCGACGCGGCGAAGCTGGGCCGGCCGCTGGAGGCGTTCCTGTTCGTCCAGGTCCGCCCGCACCGGCGGCCGCTGGTGGACCCGTTCGTCGAGCACCTGCTCTCGCTGCCGGAGGTGCGCGCGGTCTACCACCTGACCGGGCCGGACGACTTCCTCGCGCACGTGGCGACCAGCTCGGCCGGCGAGCTGCAGCGCCTGGTCCTCGACGAGCTGACCGCACGGGACGAGGTCGCCCGCGTCCACACGAACCTGGTGTTCCAGCACTGGAGCGGCGGCCCGCTGCTGCCACCGGGGGCGTGAGCTCAGAGCGTCTCGAGCCAGCGGCGGGTTTCGCGCGGGGACGTCAGCCGGACGACGGCCGGGCCGGGCGGCTCGGCGGCCCACGCCCGGATGCGGGCCCGCTTGCGCGCGAACGACCGGAAGTGCCAGCGGATGATCGAGTCCGCGGAGAACACCTGCCGGAGCGACTCGACGTTGCCGTTGCAGATCCGCTGCCGGGTCACCGACCGCACGAACGTCCGGCGCACCAAGCGGCCCAGCGAAAGCCAGCGCGGGTAGTCGAGGCCGACGACCAGCTGGGTGCGCGGCAGCACGATGTCCTGCCACTTGCTGTAGACGGCGTCGAGGACCCAGCGCTCCTGGGCGCACACCTCGGCGATCCGGCGGCGTTGTTCGTCGTCGGGGGTGCCGACCCAGCCCGGCTGCCAGCCGATGTCGTCCGCGGCGTGGTAGGGCAGGCCGGTCCGCTCGGCGATCCGGGCCGCGAGCGTCGACTTGCCCGAACCGGTCACCCCGACGATGACGATGCGGTCAGGCGTCGAGGTCACGGGCGGGCTCCCGCGGTCCGCGGTAGGGCAGGGTCTGGCTGTAGACGAGGTTCGTGGTCGTGCTGCCGAACTGGGACAGCTCGTCGACCGTGCGCTCGAGGTGGGCCATCGAGGCGGCGGCGATCTTGAGCGTGTAGCAGTCGTCGCCGGTGGTGCGCAGGCATTCGAGGATCTCCGGACGCTCGGCGAGCAGCTTGTGCAACGGCTCGTGCCTGCTGCCCGGGTACTTGAGGCGGACCACGGCGAGCACCGGGTAGCCGACCTTGCCGAGGTCGATTTCCGCGCGGTAGCCGCTGATCACGCCGGCGGTCTCCAGCCGCCGGAGACGCTCGGTGGCCGCGGACGCGCTGAGGTTCACGCGGCGGCCGAGCTCGGTGAGCGGCAGCCGGGCGTCGCGCTGGAGCTCGACGAGGATCGCCCAGTCCGTCGGATCGAGACTCTCGGTCATACCGCGAACATACCGTGGAATCCACGGCGGAACGGGCCGAACGCCGTGATCGTTCCCTTCCGGATCCGGGCAAATCGTCGATAGCCTTTCCGGGTGAAGATCGGCGTGAACGTCCCCAATTTCGGGCCCGGCACGAACCCCGGTGTGCTGCGCGCCTGGGCGCAGACGGTCGAAGGGCTCGGCTACGACCTGCTGATGGTGTCGGACCACGTCGCCATCACGCCGGACGTCGCCGGGCAGTACCCGGCGCCGTTCTACGAGCCGTTCACGACGTTGTCGTGGCTGGCCGGGGTGACCCGGCGGATACGGCTGGGCACCACGGTGCTGGTGGTGCCGTACCGGCACCCGTTGCTGGTGGCGCGGATGGCGGCGAACCTCGACGAGCTCAGCGGCGGCGGCCGGCTCGTGCTCGGCGCCGGGATCGGCTGGGCGAAGCAGGAGTTCGAGGCGCTGGGCGTGCCGTTCGAGCAGCGCGGCAAACTCACCACCGAACACCTGCGGGCGATCCGCGCGGCCTGGGCCGAGCGCGACGACTACCGCGCGGGCCCCATCCCGCTGTGGCTCGGCGGGCACAGTGACGCCGGGCTGCGCCGGGCGCTGGAGCTCGGCGACGCGTGGCACCCGCTGCGGCTGACGATGGCCGGGTTCCGGGAAACGCTGGGGCGCCTGGAAAAGCTGGCGGGCGACCGGCCGGTGCCCGCCTTCGCGCCGCGGATCCTGTTGCGGCTGACGGCGGCGCCGGTGACCGGGCCGGACCGGCGCGCCGGTGAGGGCACGCTCGAGCAGGTCCTCGACGATCTGGCGCAGTTGCGGGCGCTGGGGGCGGACACCGTCGTGCTCGACCCGTTCGACTCGGACCCGGCCGAAACGCTGCGCCCGGAGGTGGCGTGGCGAGACCTCGCGGCAGTGGCCGCGTCCTGGAGGGAGAACCTGTGAAGGACACCGAAGAAGCCCTGCTGCGGCGGGCGATCGAGCTCGCCCGAGAAGCGCGCGAGGAACACGGCAACCCACCGTTCGGCTCGCTGCTGGCCGACGCCGACGGGAAGATCCTGGCCGAGGACCGCAACACCTCGCTGACCGACAACGACATCACGGCGCACCCGGAACTGAAGCTGGCCCGCTGGGCGGCCCAGAACCTGGACCCGGAAACGGCGGCGGCCACGACGATGTTCACCAGCACCCAGCCGTGCGGGATGTGCACCGGCGCGATCGAACGGTCCGGGCTCGGCCGCGTCGTCTACGCGCTGTCGACCGAACAGTTCCTCACCCTGCGCCCGCCGCTCACGTGGGGCCACCACAAGATGGAGGGCCCCGCCCTGTTCGACGAAGCCCGGGTGCCGGTCGAGGGCTATTACCAGTGACGGAGTACCAGGTGCGCCCGGTGGCGCGCATCGAGTCGCCCCTGATGGACCGCGCGACGGCCCCGAAGCAGGGCGACGAGGGCGCGCCACCGTCCCGGGTGGTGTTCGACCCGAAGTTCACCCCGGCGGCGGCCGACCTCCGGCCGGGCGACCGCCTGGTGCTGCTGACGTGGCTGCACGAAGCGGACCGCGAGGTCCAGTCGGTCCACCCGCGCGGCGACCGGGACCGCCCGAGCACCGGGGTCTTCTCGACCCGCTCACCGGACCGCCCGAACCCGATCGGCCTCCACACGGTGACGGTGACGGCGGTCGAGGGCGGCACGCTCACGGTCACCGGCCTGGAGGCCATCGACGGCACCCCGGTCCTCGACGTGAAACCGGTCCTCGGCGAGGTGGCCGAGCGCTGAGCCAGGCCATCACGATCCGGGCACCGCGGTAACGGACCCCCACGGCCGCGCGACCTCCTTCGTGCGTTCGGAGCAACACCCGAACGCCGAACGGAGGAGCCGCGATGACGAACGCGTTGGACCCTGCTCTGCCGGATCCGTGGACGCCGCAGCAGACCGTGTCGCCGTTGCGCACCAGAACGAACCCCTGGCACCTGCTTGGCGCGGGTGCGGCGGGCGCAGCTCTGGTGGGTTCCCTGTGGGTCGGGCTGGATCTGGCCCACTCGAACTCGCCGAGCGCGCCGGTCGGCGGCTCCGGGGCAGCGTTCGATCTCCGTGGCACGTTCACGCTGTACAGCCGCTACGGCACGTGCGGCGGCTCCGGCGGCTACTCGGACATCACCACGGGGACGGCCGTCACCGTCTACAACGCGGCGGGCACCGTGCTTTCTCAGGGAGCGCTCGGGACCGGGCGTCCGGACGGTGCCGGCAGCTGTGTGTTTTCCCTCGCCGCGCCGAATGTCCCGGCGAGCGAAAAGTTCTACCTCGTCGAGGTGTCCCACCGGGGCCGGATCATGGTGCAGCCCGAAGACGCGCGGAACGGGAAAGTCGCGCTGAGCCTGGGAAGCTGATCAGTAGTCCTTGAAGCCCTTGCCGGTCTTGCGGCCCAGCCGGCCGGCGGTCACGAGGTGCTCCAGCAGCGGCGCCGGCGCGAAGCCTTCCTCGCGGAACTCGTTGTACAGCGTCCGCTGGATGGCCAGGGAGACGTCCAAGCCGACGACGTCGAGCAGCTCGAACGGACCCATCGGCAGGCCGCAGCCGACCTTCATGGCCGTGTCGATGTCGTCCGCGCCCGCGTAGTGGGCCTCCAGCATCTTCACGGCGTCGTTGAGGTACGGGAACAGCAGCGCGTTGACGATGAAGCCGGCGCGGTCGCCGCAGTGCACCGCGTGCTTGCCCACCGCGGCGCAGACCGCGCTCGCCGTCGCCACCACGTCCGGGGCGGTCGCGATCGTCGACACCACCTCGACCAGCTTCATCACCGGGGCCGGGTTGAAGAAGTGGAGACCGACCACGTCGGACGGCCGGGAGGTCGCGGCCGCGCACTCGATCACCGGCAGCGAAGACGTCGTCGTCGCCAGCACCGCGCCGGGGCGGACCACCTCGTCCAGCGCGGCGAACACCGCCTGCTTGACCGAGAGCTCCTCGGCCACCGCCTCGACGACCAGGTCGACGTCGGCCAGTGCCTCGAAGTCGGTGACCGGCGTGATCCGGGCCAGCGCGGCCGCCGCGTCCTCTTCGGACAGCTTGCCCCTGACCACGGCCTTGTCGAGCGACTTCTTGACGCGAGCCACCGACGCCTGCGCCTTCTCCAGGCTCCGGGCACGCAGCACCACGTCGAGGCCGCGCTTGGCGAACACCTCCGCGATGCCGGTGGCCATCGTCCCGGTGCCGACCACACCCACCCGCGCCACCGGGCGCGGCGGGACCGCCTCCACTGTGGACACCGCACCGGAGGGGACCACGGTGGGCGAGTCCGGGGCGTCGTAGGTGTAGAAGCCCCGGCCGGTCTTGCGGCCCAGCAGGCCCGCGGTGATCATCTGCTTGAGCAGCGGCGCCGGCGCGTGCAGGCGGTTGCGGGACTGGTGGTACATCGTGTCGAGGATTTCGTTCGCGGTGTCCAGCCCGATCAGGTCGAGCAGCGCCAGCGGGCCCATCGGGTAGCCGCAGCCGAAGCGCATCGCCGCGTCGAGGTCCTCGCGCGTGGCGTAGCGCTGCTCGTACATCCGCACGGCGTGGTTGAGGTAGCCGAACAGCAGCGCGTTGGCGATGAACCCGGCCCGGTCGCCGATCACCACCGGCACCTTGCCGAGGCGCTCGGCGAACTCGACGGCTTCGGCGACCACGTCCGGCTCGGTCACCACCGTCTTGACGATCTCGACCAGCTTCAGCACCGGCGCCGGGTTGAAGAAGTGCATGCCGACGACCTTGCCGGGCCGCGCGGTGTGCACGCCGATCTCGGTGATCGACAGCGAGGACGTGTTGGACGCGAAGACCACCTCGGGCCGGGTGATCTTGTCCAGCTCGGTGAAGACGTCGGCCTTCAGCTCGAGGCTCTCCGGGATCGCCTCGATCACCAGGTCCACTTCGGACAGGTCTGACAGCGACGTGGAGTAGCTGATCCGGCCCAGCAGCGCCGCCCGCCCGGGCTCGTCCAGCTTCCCGCCGGAGAGCGCCCGTTCCGTGGAGTGCTCGAGGTGGCCGCGGCCGCGGGCGACGCCGGCTTCGTCGAGCTCGACCGTGACGACGTCGAGCCCGCTGCGCGCGAGCACTTCGGCGATCCCGGCCCCCATGGTGCCCAGGCCGACCACGCCGACCGTCGAGATTTCCCGCGCCATCGAGGCCTCCAGAGATGTTACTCGCTGGTAATTGGCCTCGATACTGCCACGGCGCACCGCCGGAAGCCCAGACGGAATCGAGTCAGTACCGCTCAAGTCACCCGGTCGGCGACGTCGGCTTCACTCGCCGAAATTGCCGTCCACCAGCTCCTTCGCCTTCTCCAGCGCCGCGGACGCCTGCGGGCCGCGCGCCCGCACGCGGATCCGGTCGCCCTGGCGCGCGCCGAGTGACATCAGGGCCAGGACGCTGTGGCCGTCGGCCTCCTGGTCGCCGAGGCGCACGGTCACTTCGGCGTCGAATTCGCTGAGCGTGCGCACCAGCACCGCGGCGGGCCGGGCGTGCAGCCCGACCTCGTTGTGCAGCTCCAGTTCGACCTCGGCGGCGTCGGCCGGGGCCTCGACGGGCGCCAGGTCCTCGGGGAGGCCGGCCGCGGCGGCGGCTTCGGCCACCGCGCGGCGATCCTGCCCTGCCTGCGCGGCGACCGCCGCCGCGATCGCGCCCTCGACCAGCGGGCCGTCCGCGACGACCGCGGCCGAGGGGTCGGCCAGTGATTCGACGGCGAGCTCGGCCGTCATCTGCGCGCTGCCGAGGTCGTAGAGCAGCACGACGCCGTCGCCGGAGCCGGCGCGCTGGGTGGCGGCGACGACCTCGTCGTAGTCCGTGCCGATCGAGCCGTCGGAGAGGCCGCCGGCGGGGACGATGGTGACGTCCGGCGCCATCTGGGCGGCCAGCTCGGCCAGGCCTTCGGCGAGCTTCGCGCTGTGCGACACG
Organism: Amycolatopsis sp. NPDC005003; assembly: GCF_053600695.1. Taxonomy (NCBI): domain Bacteria; kingdom Bacillati; phylum Actinomycetota; class Actinomycetes; order Pseudonocardiales; family Pseudonocardiaceae; genus Amycolatopsis; species Amycolatopsis sp. NPDC005003. Next base: position 279,537 of record NZ_JBSGAI010000001.1, read on the forward strand.
AGCACGATCCCCACGCTCACCGGGCGGCCTCCGCGAACGCCCGCAGCAGCAGCGCCGACGAGCGGGCGCCGGGATCCAGGTGCCCGACCGCGCGCTCGCCGAGGTAGGACGCCCGGCCCTTCCGCGGCACGAGGTCCACAGTGGACTCGGCGCCGGTGTCGGCCGCATCGGCTGCCGCGGTCAGCACCGCGGCGATGTCCCCGCCACCCTCGGCCGCCTTCTCCGCGGCCGCCACCGCGGGGATCAGGGCGTCGACCATGGTCGCGTCGCCGCCCACGGCCTTTCCGCGGGCCTGCACCCCTTCGAGGCCGGCGCGCAGCGCGTCCAGCAGCGCCGGGACGTCCAGCTCGCTGGCCGCGCCCAGCTTGGCCGAAGCGCGCAGGAAAGCCGTGCCGTACAACGGGCCCGCGGCCCCGCCCACCTTCGAGATCAACGTCGTCGCGACCAGCTTGAGCACCCCGCCGGGCGTGTCCGGAACCGCGGAATCGAGCGCGGCCACGACGGCCGCGAAGCCGCGGTTGAGGTTCTCGCCGTGGTCGCCGTCGCCGATCGCGCGGTCGAGGTCGATCAGTTCCACGCGGTGCTCGGCCACCACCGCCGCGGCGGCGCGCACCGCCGCGGCGACCCCTTCGGCGGTACAGGCCATCAGAGCCCCCACCGCAGCGCGGCGGTGTTGACCGGGGCGTCCCACAGCTCGGTCAGTTCGTCGTCCAGTTTGAGCAACGTCAGGCTCATCCCCTGCATCTCGAGGCTGGTGATGTACGGCCCGACCAGCCGGCGCTCGACCAGGATCCCCCGGTCGGCCAGCAGCCGCTCGGCGATGCCGTGGGCCAGGTAGAGCTCGACGAGCGGGGTGCCGCCCATCGAGTTGGTGAACAGCAGCACGCGGTCGCCCGAGGCGAACGGCAGGTCCGAAACGACCGCCTCGACCATCCGCGCCACCAGCGCGTCGGCCGGCTCGGCCGGGATCCGCTCGCGGCCGGGCTCGCCGTGGATGCCGATGCCGAACTCGATCTCGTTGTCGTCGAGGTCGAAGCTGGGGGTGCCGGCGTGCGGCACGGTCGGCGCGGTGAGCGCGACGCCGATCGACCGGACCTGGCCGATCACCTTCTGCGCCAGCTCGGTCACGGCGTCGAGCGAGTCGCCGCGCTCGGCGGCGGCGCCGGTGATCTTCTCCAGCAGCACCGTGCCGCCGACCCCGCGCCGGCCCGCGGTGTACGTCGAGTCCTTGACCGCGACGTCGTCGTCGATCACGACGCTGCGCACCTCGAGGCCCTCGGCGGCGGCCAGCTCGGCGGCCGTCTCGAAGTTCAGCACGTCGCCGGTGTAGTTCTTCACGATGAGCAGCGCGCCCGCTTCGCCGGTGGTCGCGGTGACCGCCGCCTGCACCGCGTCCGGCGTCGGCGAGGTGAACACCGCGCCGGGCACCGCCGCGGCGAGCATGCCGTGGCCGACGAAGCCGCCGTGCAGCGGTTCGTGCCCGGACCCGCCGCCGGAGATGACGGCGACCTTGCCCGCGACCGGCGCGTCGGCTCTGATCACGACGTCCGGTTCGTACTGGACACGAAGGACGTCGGCGTGCGCGGCGGCGAGCCCCCGCAGCGACTCGGCGACCACGTTCGCCGGATCGTTGATGATCTTCTTCACGGCAGCCTCCGACACATCGGCGGGTGGGGTGCCCCCTTCCTACCTCTCCGCGCGGCCCGCCGCCAGATCAAGGTTTGGGGAGCTTGGTGACCACGTTCTTCGCGATGGTCACCGCCTTGCCGCACGGGTCGGTGTCGTTGTCGGCATAGCCCTCGTAGTCCACCTGGGCCAGTTCGACGTCGTCGCCCTGCCACGGCCGGTGCTGCCACTCGACCCGGCACCGCGCCGAACCGCCGGTCTGCTGCTTCTGGAAGCCGGTCACGCCGTTGCCGAGGTCCACCTTGGAGTTGCCGTCGCCGGCGAGCGGGGGCAGGCCCGGCCGGAACCCGACCGTCACCGACGGGCCCCGGTCCTTCCACTCGCACGCGTGCAGGCCCGAGGGCGCGGGTTTCCCGGACGGCACGGCGGCGGTCACCGCCGCGGTGTCGGCCATCGCGCACGGATCGGCGGTCAGCACGGTGCCGGACGGCGTCGAGTACTTCTCCGGCGAGTTGTGCAGTTTCTGGACGACGGCCTCGGCGAACGTCTGCCCGGGACGGCAGGGGTCACCCGCGTAGGTGACCGTCACCTCGAGGCCGGTGTCCGGGTTCAGCGCCGTCATCGCGGCGACCGTGCAGTCGGTGTCGCCGGTCTTGTTCACGCGCAGCGGCAGCCCGCCGGCCACCCCGGTCGTCTTGTCGGCCCGCGGCACCACCGTGCTGCCGATCTCGAGCTCGAGCCGGATCACCTTGCCGCCGGGGTCCTTCACCTTGTTGCTGCAGGTGTCGAAGGCGATCGACGACGGCGCCGGGTCGTCCTCGACCGTGCCGAGGCCGAGGGCGCCGAGGGCGGCCTTGGTCAGGAACTGGCACGGCTGGATCGTGCGGAGCACGCCGGCCGCGACGGCGGGGTCGGTGATCGGGCCGTCGGCGACCTGGCCGGAGCCGGCCGCCGCGGGCACCGTCGTCCGGGCGAAGTTGGACTTGCCGAGGTCCGGCCCGCACGCCGTCAGCGGCAGCGCGAGCGCGGTGACCAGCAGGAACAGCTTCGGAAGACGGCGGCGCCGAGCGTCTGGGAACACGCGATGCACGGTAGCGGCACCCTCGCGCCGCTGTCCGGACAACCCGGCTATTCGCCCGCCGTGGCCGGTGTGTCGTCGCTCTCGGTCCCGGCCGGCACGACGAGCGGGCGCACCTTGGCCCAGATGACGAACAGCGCGGCGACCACCAGCATGCCGATGCCGGCCCACAGGTTGATGTTCACGCCGGCGGCCTTCGCGATCTCCTCGTCGGTCGTGAAGCCGATGCCCATGACGGTGAGGATGACGCCGTAGACGCCGATCAGCAGGGCGATGATCAGCCGGATGTCGAAGGCGCCTGCCTTGTGTGCGCGCGGCTGCGACTCGGTAGCCATTCCGACCTCCTAGAAGATGGCGTTCAGGGCGATGGTCAGGACCAGCACGATGCCCGCGAGCAGGCCCGGCTTGCGGTACCAGCCCGCGTTCTCGCCGGTGTCGTCGTGCTTCAGCGAATCCCGCGGGGTCAGCGAGTAGACGAGCCCGACCAGTTCCTCGTCCGGCTTCGGCCTGGTCGCCAGCGACACCACCACGCTGGCGACGATGTCGACGACGAACGCGGTCCCGGCGGCGACGAAGCTGATGCCCTGCCCGGTGAGGCCCAGCACCCCGGCCTGGGAAAGGCCCCAGACGGTGATCGCGGACGCCGTACCGAGCACCAGGCCCACCCAGCCGGCGTGCGGGGTCATCCGCTTCCAGAACATGCCCAGGATGAACGTCGCGAACAGCGGCGCGTTGAAGAAGGAGAACAGGTCCTGCAGGTAGTTCAGGATGTTGCCGGAGTTCGACGCGATGAACGCGGTGCCGATCGCGAGGATCGTGCCGGCCGACGTCACGATACGGCCGAGGTTCAGGTAGTAGTGGTCCGGCTTGTCCTTCTTCACGTACGTCTGCCAGATGTCGTACGTGAAGACGGTGTTGAACGAGCTCAGGTTCGCGGCCATGCCGGCCATGAACGAGGCCAGCAGGCCCGCGATGGCGATGCCGAGCATGCCGTTGGGCAGCAGGTCGCGCATCAGCAGCAGGAGCGCGTTGTTGAAGGTGACGCCGCTCTCGGCCTTGCCGCCGTCGAGCAGCACCTGCTTGTCCTTGACGTACTCGGACACGGTGACCGCGGCGATCATGCCGGGGATGATCACGATGAACGGGACGAGCATCTTCGGGAAGGCGCCGATGATCGGCGTCCGCCGCGCGGCGGACATGCTCTTCGACGCCATCGCGCGCTGGACCTCGACGAAGTTCGTCGTCCAGTAACCGAAGGAGAGCACGAACCCGAGGCCGAACACGATGCCCAGCACCGAAAGCAGGCTGTTGCCGAAGCCGGTCAGGTTGTCACCGGGCCACGAGTGCAGCTGCGCGGTGCCGCCCGGGCTGTTGGTCACCTTGTCGACCAGGCCCTGCCAGCCGCCGACCTTGACCAGGCCGATGATCGTCAGCGGCACCAGCGCGATGACGATGACGAAGAACTGCAGGACCTCGTTGTAGATGGCGGCGGAGAGGCCGCCGAGCGCGGTGTAGGAGAGCACGATCGCGGCGGCGACGATGATCGACACCCACAGCGGCCAGCCCAGGAGCAGGTTCACCACGCTGGCCAGCAGGAAGAGGTTCGCGCCCGCGATGAGGATCTGGGCCGCGGCGAAGCTGATGCCGTTGACCAGGTGGGCCGGCTTGCCGAAGCGCCGCCGCATGAACTCCGGGACGCTGCGGACCTTGGAGCCGTAGTAGAAGGGCATCATCACGATGCCGAGGAACAGCATCGCCGGGATGGCGCCGATCCAGAAGTAGTGCACGGTCGGCAGGCCGTACTGGGCGCCGTTGGCCGACATGCCCATGACCTCGACGGCGCCGAGGTTCGCCGAGATGAACGCCAGGCCGGTGACCCAGGCGGGCAGCGACCGGCCGGACAGGAAGAAGTCGAGGCTGCTCGACACCTGCCGCCGCGCCAGGTACCCGATGCCGAGCACGAGCGCGAAGTAGAACGCCAATTCGATGTAGTCGATCGCGCTCGCGTCGAGACGCAGGTTCGCATCGGCCAGTACGAGCACCCGACCCACCTCCGGCAGTTCCTCTTTGAAACAGGACAAGATCCGACAGGAATCACCAGCATCCCGTCGGATCCGGACAGTACTGCATGGATTCAGGGTCGGCACGCCGACGTGTCCACAATGGCCGAAGGGCGCGCCTCCCCCGGTCACCACCAGGGGAAACGCGCCCTCGTACACGCGCCGCGGGAGCGGCTGGAATCAGCGGTCGGTCGGCACCGCGATCTCGCCGTCCTCCTCGATCAGCTTGGCGAGCACGGCGTCGGGCAGGTAGGTCCGGTGCGGGAAGCCCGGGCCCCAGGAGTTGAGGATCGGCACGGCGCCGAGCTCGTCGGCCCGCGGGTTGGCGAGCACGGAGTGCACGTCGTCGACCGACTTCGCCCAGCGGAACGCCTTGATGCCCTGCTTGGCCTCGGCGGTGTACTTCTCCCGCGCCTGCCACTCGTCGTTCGCGTAGGCGTCGTCCCACAGGACGTGCCCGGTGTCCTTGAGCACCTCGGCCGCGGCCCGGACCGACGTTCCGTTGTCGTCCCCGGGGTTGGTCTCGGGCCACTCGTCGCGCTTCTTGGCCGAGTCCCAGAGCCAGCGGGCCGCGTACTCGCTGCCGTTGAAGATCGACATGCACCGCGACCAGCCGAAGCCGACGCAGGCGCCTTCGTGGCCCTGGTCGTAGAACGCGTACCAGGCGTCGGTGTCCGGGGTGCCGCCCGGCTCGAGGCACACGCAGTGGCCGCCGCGGATGTGGCCGAGCTTCTTGACGCCGGCCTTCGCGATGAAGAACTCACCGGACTTCTCGTCCTGCTCGGGCTGGTCGAACGCCGAGTACCAGTTGACCCCGATCACGACCGGCGACCGGGTGGGCCGGTCTTCGTCGGCCAGCGCGCCGAGCGGATACCGTTCCACGTGCCGCCAGTCGTCCGGAATGAACCGGCCCAGGCGCGGGTCGACCGGATCGGAACCGAGTGGGCGATAACGCATGACTTCCTCCTTGCGTGCAGGCCAAAATGCGCGCACACCGGCCGGCTGACATGCGCACCCCGAGCTCGAAGGCGGACTGAAACGTTGGCACGACAAAGAAGAGACGGCCGAGCGCACCACCCTCCGGCACGCCGGACACACCGGCGGAACCCCTCGAATCGAGTGTCGCACGGCAACGGCGAATAGGATCCCGATCTCACCCGATTAGCGCAGGAATCGCAGTGAAAAAGTTTCCGCTGACCACACGGGCACCTATCGGGTCAAAGATTTCCTGGCGGAGTGATAATCACCGAATCAGATACATCGATTTCGGTATCGATTCGGTATCGCCCTGGATACCGCCCGTTCGGGCGGCCGCGGGGTCAATTTTTCAACGACCCGGGGTCAGTCCGCCACCCGCCGGAAGCGTGGCACGCGGCCGGCGGGCGTCTCGACCGCCTCCGCGAACATCGCCGCCGGGCGCACCCACAGCCCGCGCTCGCCGTAGAGGGCGCGGTACACCACCAGTTCCTCTTCGGTCTCGCTGTGCCGGGCCACCCCGATCACCTCGTACTCGCCGCCCTTGTAGTGGACGTAGCGACCGGGCTCCACGTCAGAACAGCCGGAACTCGTCGGACTCGATGCCGCGCAGCTCGTCGTAGTCGAGCGTCAGGCAGCGGATGCCGCGGTCCTCGGCCAGCGTGCGGGCCTGCGGCTTGATGATCTGGGCCGCGAACACGCCCTGCACCGGCGCCAGCAGCGGGTCGCGGTTGAGCAGTTCCAGGTAGCGCGTCAGCTGCTCGACGCCGTCGATTTCGCCGCGTCGCTTGATCTCGACCGCCACCGACCGGCCTTCGGCGTCACGGGCCATGATGTCGACCGGGCCGATCGCCGTCGGGAATTCGCGGCGGACCAGCGTGTAGCCGTCGCCGAGGGTCTTGATGTGCTCGGCCAGCAGTTCCTGCAGGTGCGCTTCGACGCCGTCCTTCTGCAGGCCCGGTTCCGCGCCCAGGGCCTGGGAGTAGTCGTGGAAGACCTCTTCGATCGAGATCACCAGCTTCTCGCCCTGCTTGTTTTCGACGATCCAGAGCTTGCCGTCCTCGATCAGCCAGCAGGGCGGGCTCATCCAGTTCAACGGCTTGTACGCACGGTCGTCGGAGTGCACCGACACCGAGCCGTCGGACTTGACGAGCAGCAGGCGGGTGGCCATCGGCAGGTGGGCGGTGAGCCGGCCGGCGTAGTCGACCTGGCACCGCGCGATCACGAGACGCACCCGAGGAGGGTAGGACAGGGTCGGTGATACTGGGCGGGTGGACCCCATTCAGCGTGTCGCGTCCCGCGAGGTGTACCGGAACAACTGGATGACGGTGCGGGAGGACGAAATCCGCCGCCCCGACGGCTCGCCGGGCATCTACGGCGTGATCGACAAACCGGCGTACGCGCTGGTCATCGCCCAGGACGGCGACCGGTTCCGGCTGGTCGAGCAGTTCCGCTACCCGCTCGGCGAGCGCCGCTGGGAGTTCCCGCAGGGCACCGCGCCGGACCTGGCGGACGTGCCGCCGGCCGAACTGGCGGTGCGGGAGCTGCGCGAGGAGACCGGGTTGCGCGCCGGCTCGATGGTCGCGCTCGGCAAGCTCGACGTCGCGGCCGGCATGAGCAGCCAGCGCGGCTGGGTGTTCCTCGCCACGGACGTCACCGAGGGCGAGCCGGAGCGCGAGCACGAGGAGCAGGACATGCGCAGCGCGTGGTTCGCGCGCGCGGACGTCGAGAAGATGATCCTCGCCGGCGAGATCACCGACGCGCAGTCGATCGCCGCATGGGCCCAGCTGATGCTGTTCGAGCGCACTCAGGGGTGATCAGTCGGGCCAGGAGGGCTTGCGCTTCTCCAGGAACGCCGCCATGCCTTCGCGGGCGCCGGGCAGCTGGGACGCCGCGGCCATGACCTCCAGCGCGATCGCGTACGCGTCGGCTTCGGGCCGGTCCAGCTGGGCGTAGAGCGTCACCTTGCCCATCGACTTGCTGGCGCGGCTGCCGCGCGTCGCCCGGGCCAGCAGCTCGGCCACGGCGTCGTCGAGCCGCTCGTCGGGGACGACCCGGTTGACCAGACCCCAGTCGAGCGCGGTCGCCGCGTCGATGACGTCGCCGGTCAGCGCCAGTTCCATCAGCCGCTTGCGGCCGATCGAGCGGGCCACCGGGACCGCCGGCGTGTGGCAGAACCAGCCGCCCTTGCCGCCGGGCAGCGCGAAGCCCGCCGACTCGGCCGCCACGGCGAGGTCGCACGACGCCACGAGCTGGCAGCCCGCCGCGGTGGCCAGTCCGTGCACCCGGGCGATGACGACCTGCGGGATCGACTCCATCGTCTTCATCAGGTCGGTGCACAGCGTCAGCAGCTCTCGCACGCCCACCAGGTCGCGCGCGGCGACGTCGGCGAAGTCGTGCCCGGCGGAGAACACCGGGCCGTCGGCGGCCAGCACGACGCCGGTCGCGTCGGACGTCCCCGCCTCGTGGAACGCGGCGAGCAGCTCGGCCAGGTGGTCGGCGGAGAGCGAGTTGCGCCGCGCTGCCCGGTTCATGGTGATCGTGACGGTGTCACCGTCGCGCTTGACCAGGATGTGCTGGTAGTCGGTCATGCCCCGACGGTAGTACGTCCCGAGCGGAATGTGCGCCGGTAGCTGTCCGGGCCGACGCCGGCTTCCGCGCGCATCCGCCGCCGCAGGTTCGCCGCCGTGCCCAGCCCGGACCGCTCGGCGACCCGCTCGACCGGCAGCGACGTCGTCTCCAGCAGCCGCTGCGCGTAGCGGACGCGCTGGACGCGCAGCCAGCGTCCGGGTGTCACGCCGGTGGCCGCGGCGAACTCGCGGTGGAACGTCCGCTCGCTCATCCGCGCGTGCCCGACCAGGTCCTCGACGCCGATGCCGTCCCCGAGCCGCGCCAGCGCCCAGTCCATTGTGGACGACAGGCCGGGCTGCGCAGCGGTACCGGGCAGCGGGTTGTCGACGTACTGGCGCTGCCCGCCTTCGCGCGCAGGCGGCATCACGAGCCGGCGCGCCAGCGTGGCGGCGACGTCGGCGCCGTGGTCGCGCCGGACGAGGTACAGGCAGAGGTCGAGGCCGCCGACGACGCCGGCGGAGGTCAGGACACCGCCGTCGTCGGTGTAGAGCACGTCACGCTGCAGCTCCGCCCGCGGCGCGACGCGGGCGAGGCCGTCGAGGTCGCGCCAGTGGGTGGTCGCCGGGCGGCCGTCGAGCAGGCCGGCGGCGGCCAGGGTGAACGCGCCGGAGCACAGCCCGGCGACCGTCCGGCCGTCCCGGTGCGCCCGCCGCAGCGCGCGCACCGCCGCCGGGGGCACCGCGGCGAGGGGGTCGTCGCGGCCCGGCGCCAGCACGAGGTCGCAACCGTCGAGCCCGGTGAGCCCGTGGGTCGCCGGGATGTCCCCGAACGGCGAAGCCGCGGTGCGCACCCGGCCGGGGCTGCACAGGCGGAGCGTGAACGGGCCGATCCCGCTGTCGGTCCGGTCCTGGCCCCAGACCTCGCCGATCACCGCCAGGTCGAACATCCGGGTGCCCGGGAGCAGCAGAACGCCGATGGTACGCATGGCAGAAAAGTATCGCATCGCGCATCTTCTGCCACTCCCCTCGCCCGGCGCGAACCCGCGAAACTCGGCGACATGACCGAAACGGCACTCATCCTGATCGACGTCCAGCGCGGGTTCGACGCCCCGGAGTTCTGGGGCCCCCGCAACAACCCGGGCGCCGAAGCGAACATCAAGGCTCTGCTCGACGCGTGGCAGGAGCGGCGGCTCCCGGTGGTGCTCGTGCGCCACGACTCGCCGAAGCCCGGCTCGCCGCTGCGGCCGGGGCAACCGGGCAACGACTTCAAGCCCGAACTCGACGGCGCCCGGCCGGACCTCGTGTTCGGCAAGAAGGTCAACTCGGCGTTCATCGGCGACGTCGACCTCGACGCGTGGCTGCGCAAGCGCGGCATCACGAGCTTCGTCGTGGCCGGCATCCAGACGAACTTCTGCTGCGAAACCACCGCGCGGATGGGCGGGAACCTCGGCTACGCAGTGACTTTCGCGCTCGACGCCACCTTCACGTTCGACCTCGAAGGGCCGGACGGCAGCGTCCTCGCCGCCGACGAGCTGTACCGCGCGACGGCGACCAACCTGCACGGCGGCGGGTTCGCCACCGTGCAGTCCACAAAGGACATCCTGGCCGGGCTCAGCTGAGGCCGTGCCGCTCGCGGATCAGGCTGACGATGCCGTCCATGATCCCGGTGAGCTCGTAGTCCTTGGGCGTGAACACCCGGGCGATGCCGCGTTCGGCGAGCAGCGCGGCGTCGTCCGGCGGGATGATCCCGCCGACGATCACCGGCACGTCGCCCGCGCCCGCGGCACGCAGGCCGTCGACGACGTGCGGGACGACCTCGAGGTGCGAGCCGGAGAGCACGGAAAGCCCGACGACGTGCACGCCTTCCTGCACCGCGGCCGCGACGATCTGCTCGGGCGTCAGCCGGATGCCCTGGTAGACGACCTCGAAGCCGGCGTCGCGCGCCCGGACGGCGACCTGCTCGGCGCCGTTGGAGTGCCCGTCCAGGCCCGGCTTGCCGACCAGGATCCGCAGCCGTTCGCCCAGCTCCGCCTCGGTCGCCCGGACCCGCTCGCGCACGCGCTCGAGCGCCGGGTCGCCACCGCCGGCGGCCGCCGCGGAAACCCCGGTGGGCGCCCGGTATTCGCCGAACACCTCGCGCAGCGCACCGGCCCACTCGCCGGTGGTCACCCCGGCCCGCGCACAGTCCACAGTGGCCTCGAAGAGGTTTTCCGCGGTCTGCGCCCGCTCCTTCAGCGTGGCCAGCGACCGCTCGACGGCGTCGTTGTCCCGCTGGGAGCGCCATTCCTCGATGGCGGTGACGGCGGCCTTCTCGACGGCGGGGTCGATCGTCTCGATCGCCTTCGCGCCTTCGGCCTGCAGCGGCGACGGCTCGGTCGTCTCGAACTTGTTGACCCCGACCAGGACCCGGTCGCCGTTCTCCATCTCGCGGCGGTACCCGGCCAGCGAGGCGACCAGCTGCGACTTCATGTAGCCGCTCTCGACCGCGGCGACCGCGCCGCCGAGGTCCTGCACGCGGGCGATCTCTTCACGGGCGCCGGCCATGATCTCGTCGACCTTGGCCTGGATGACGTGCGAGCCGTCGAAGATGTCCTCGTACTCCAGCAGGTCCGTCTCGAACGCGAGCACCTGCTGCATCCGCAGCGCCCACTGCTGGTCCCACGGCCGCGGCAGGCCGAGGGCCTCGTTCCACGCGGGCAGCTGGATCGCGCGGGCGCGGGCGCCGCGGGAGAGCGACACCGCGAGCATCTCCAGCACGATCCGCTGGACGTTGTTCTCCGGCTGGGCTTCGGTCAGCCCGAGCGAGTTGACCTGCACGCCGTAGCGCAGCCGGCGGGCCTTGGGATCCGTTACGCCGTAACGGTCGCGCGTGAGCTCGTCCCAGAGCGCGGTGAACGCGCGCATCTTGGACATCTCTTCGACGAACCGGACGCCGGCGTTGACGAAGAAGGAGATCCGCGCGACGACCTTCGCCATGTCGGCTTCGTCGACCTGCCCCGAGTCGCGCACGGCGTCGAGCACGGCGATCGCGGTGCACAGCGCGTACGCGACCTCCTGCGTCGGCGTCGCCCCGGCTTCCTGCAGGTGGTAGCTGCAGATGTTGATCGGGTTCCACTTGGGCACGTGGTGCACGGTCCAGGCGATCACGTCGGTGATCAGCCGCAGGCTCGGCCCCGGCGGGAAGATGTAGGTCCCGCGGGACAGGTACTCCTTGATGATGTCGTTCTGCGTGGTGCCGGCGAGCTTGGCGAGCACCTCGTCGACGTCCCGCCCCTCGGCCTCGGCCTGTTCCCGGGCCACGGAGACGTACAGCGCGAGCAGCCACATGGCCGGCGCGTTGATGGTCATCGACGTGTTGGCCTCGGCGAGCGGGATGCCGTCGAACAGGCGTCGCATGTCGCCGATGTGCGACACCGGGACGCCGACCTTGCCGACCTCGCCGCGGGAGAGCTGGTGGTCCGGGTCGTAGCCGGTCTGGGTGGGCAGGTCGAAGGCCACCGAGAGGCCGGTCTGGCCCTTCGCGAGGTTGCGCCGGTAGAGCTCGTTCGACGCGGCCGCGGAGGAGTGCCCCGCATAGGTCCGCATCACCCACGGTCGGTCTCGCTCGCGGTCCGTTGGGTACGGCACAGGACACCTCCGGCGGTGGACGTTTCGTCGAGTGTACCGACCGGTAACATACGGTGGCAGTGCTGTTGAACACGTCCGGGTGACGTCAGTCCGCCGCCTGTGCCGCCTCGACCAGCTCGCGGAGCCGCTCGGGTTCCGCCACGGCGACGAACTTGACCGGGCTCCGGCTGCCGAGGAACCGTACGGGCACGGAGTATCCGAGGATCTCGACGACCAGGTCGGGTTCGCCGAAGGTGAGCGTGCCGAGGCCGGCGCGGCCGAGCCAGGTGACCGACGGCGGGTGCGGACCGAGGTCCGCCGCGCCGAGGATGCGGCCCGACACGCGGTCGGCGATCAGGGCCCGCTGGTCGGTCACCGCGTACACCGTGCGACCCGCCACCCACATCCGCGTGAGCACCCTTCCCCAGACGCCCGCGAGAGTCAGGACCGCCACGATCAGGTTGACGAACGGGAATTCCTGGTCCGGAACGGGCTCCAGCCAGGCGAACAACCCCGCCGCCACCGTGCCGGCGGCGGGAAGGAACCATTCGATTCCGGTCGGGGCCACCCGCTGCGGCCGTCCCGACCACAGCAGTCCTTCCCCCGGCAGCAACGCGATGAACGGCTCGTACACGGCGACCTCCTGTTCGCAGGGGTGACGCCGGGGACGGCCGTTCCGGTTGCCCTGGAGTTCAGGCGGCTTCGGGCGTTTGGCGGGCCTTGGCTTCGTCGATCGCCTTGGTGAGCAGGTCGCGGACCCGCTTGGGCTCGCCGACGCCGATCAGGGTCACCGTGCCCGAGCCGAACGTGAGGGTGCCGGTGCGGGACGGGCCCGGCTTGAGGGACGGCGTGGGCAGGCCGGCCAGCTCGCTGGAGCGTTCCTTCTGCCGGAACAGGCCCGAGCGCGCGATGATCCGGCTGTCGGTGACCGCGTACGTCGTGCGTCCGAGCGCGAGGTACCGGACGATCGACCGGCCGATCGCGCCGTAGAGGCCGAGCGCGAGAACGACCACGGCCGCGACCATCGTGGGACCGCTCGGTTCGCGGGTGAGCAGGAACCACAGAGCGGCGGCAGCGAGGACGAGCCCGGCCGGGGCGATCACCCCGTCGGCCGCGACGTAGAGCGGGCGGTGGACCGGCTCCCCCGCCCAGAGCACGCGTTCACCGGGCAGAAGCTCGATTTCGCCAGCTGACATGGCCGAACACTACTCCGCCGAGGCATCTCCCGCCGAGTCCCGCGCGCGGCACACGTGGTCGTACACCCTCTGTGCGTGGTCGATCGCGCGGAGCACCAGATCGCGTTCGGCGTTCCGGTCGAAGTGGACCGTCCGGCGCAACCGCCGGTCTTCGGCGCCGGCGAAGGTGATCGTGCCGGTGCCGTCGGGGTGCGGTTCCCATGTCGGCTCGGGCAGCTCGGCCATCGGGTAGACGCGCTCCTCGAACTTGCCGTCCTCGTCGGTGTGGACGACGATCCGCCGGTCGGTCACGAAGTACTCGACCAGCTCGACGGCGTCCAGCCGCCGCCGGGCGGCGAACGCGCCGATGCCGCCCACGACGATCGAGAAGACGGCGCCCCCGACTTCGCCGTCGATCACGAACCAGCCGGTCACGCTCAACCACACGAGGAACAGCGCGACGAGCAGCTTCCGGTTCTTCTCCGCGGCCGGCACGGGCCGGGGCGAGCACTGCCAGAGCAGGTTTTCGCCGTCGGCCAGCCTGAGTTCCCCCCGGTTCATGCGTTCAAGCTACGCCGCGAACCGTGTGACCGAAATCCGCGAGACCGGGCCGGTACCGATCGGTTAGCGTGGGCAGCCGTGACGTGGAGTTCGTACGGAAGTTACCTGGTCATCGTGGTCCTGATCGTCCTCGCGCCGGGGCCGGACACGATGGTCATGCTCAAGAACGCGCTGTCCGGCGGGTTCCGGGGCGGGCTGCTCGCGTCGCTCGGCATCTTCGCCGGCAACGCCGTGCAGGGCAGTGCCGCCGCGCTCGGGCTCGGCGTCGTCATCGCCCGGTCGCAGCCGGTGTTCCTCGCGCTCAAGTGGGCCGGCGCCGCCTACCTCGTCTTCCTCGGCGTCCAGGCGCTGCGCGGCGCGTTCCGCGGCGACTACCACGCCGTCGAAGCGGCCCAGCGGCGCCGGGGCGGCGGCTTCCGGCGGTTCCGCGAGGGCTTCCTCTCCAACATCACCAACCCGAAGGTGCTGGTGCTGTACCTGTCCGTGCTGCCGCAGTTCCTCGACCCGGTGCGCACGACGACGTGGGACGCGCTCGCGCTGGCCTACACCGTCGCCGTGCTGGGCGTGTTGTGGCTGCTGGTGCTGCTGGTGTTCGTGCACCGCGTGCGCGCGTGGCTGGAACGCCGCCGGGTACGCCGTGCCCTGGACGGCGTCACCGGCACCGCGCTGCTCGGGTTCGGCGCCGCCCTGGCCTTGGAGTCCTGATGACCTGGAGCACGTACGCCGGCTTCGCCGGGATGATGGCCTTCCTGGCGATGATGCCGGGCCCGGACACGATGGTGGTGCTGAAGAACGCCCTGACCGGCGGCGCCCGCGGCGGCGGCTGGGCGTGCGCGGGGATCACCGTCGCGAACTTCCTCCAGGGCACCGCCGCCGCCCTCGGCCTGGGCGCGGTGATCACCCGCTACCGCCCGGTGTTCGAAACGGTGAAGTGGCTCGGCGCGGCCTACCTGGTCTTCCTCGGCATCCAGGCCCTCCGCGGCGCCTGGCGCGGGAACTACGAAGCCCTCGAAGACGTCCGGAGGGCCCGCGCGTCCCGCGGCAGGCGGTTCCGCGAAGGGTTCCTGTCCAACATCACCAACCCGAAGGTGATCGTGCTGTACCTGTCCGTGCTGCCGCAGTTCCTCACGCCGTCCTCGACACTCGAGGACTCGCTTCTGCTGGCGTACACGGTGGCCGCCCTGGGCGTGGTGTGGCAGGTGCTGCTGCTGTTCTTCGTGCACCGGGTGCGCGGCTGGCTGCAGCAGCGGAAGGTGCGGCGGGCGATGGACGGCGCGACGGGCGCGGCGCTGGTCGGCTTCGGCGCGGCACTCGCCCTCGAGGGTTAGCGCTTCGAAGGCCGGAGCGTCCGGTCCAGCCAGTCGTAGATCCGGCCCGCGGCCAACCGCTGGGCTCCGACGTGGCAGTGCGCGTCCGCGCCCTCCTCCGCCGTGAACGTCAGCAGCGTCTTCGGTGCCTCCAGGTGCGCGTACAGCCGCCGGGGTTCCGTCTCCCGGTCGCCACCGAAGAAGAGGTCGTCCGCCGCTTCGCAGACCAGGACCGGGCAGGTGATCTTCTCCGCGACGCCGTCCTCGAGCGTGTACTCCAGGTACTTCGCGATGAACTCGCGATCGGTCGCCGCGCCCAGGACGTACCGGCCGTGGTCGCACGCCCAGCGCAGCGTCGGGCTGGCCTGCCGGCCCGCCGCGAGCAGCGCGTCGAACTCGTCGTCGTGGTCCGCGCGGGCCCGGCGCACGACCTCCGCACGCGGCCAGGGCAGCATCGACGTCACCGCGGTACCCGCGTCGTACACGCCGTCCACCGCGACCACCGCCGCCAGGCGGGGCTCGAACGCCGCCGCGCGCGGGGCCAGCTCGCCGCCCAAACTCACGCCCAGCAGGGCGATCCGCGCTGGGTCGACGCCGTCGAGGGCCAGCGCGAAGTCCACCACCGGCGTCACCACGTGCTCCCAGTCCGGCCGGAACACGAGCTTCTCGTGCCGGATCGCGCTGGGCTGGCCCGGCCCGTCGAACGTCAGGACGTGGTAGCCGTGCGAAGCGCCCGCCGCCGCGCCCATGAAGTGACATTCCTCGGCGCTGCCGTCGAAGCCGTTGTGCATGATGAGCAACGGCTTCGGCCCGGAACCCGGCGCGCGGTAGAGGTAGCCGCGCAGAACCGTGCCCTCATAAGGGATTTCGACCGGTTCGGCGACCTCCGCCCGCCGGAAGCACTCGACACTCCGGTCGTACGCCGCCGCGATGCGCGGGTCCGCCGGGTCGCCGTGCAGGAAGAACTCCGACGAGAAGTAGTACGTCGACGCGCGCAGCAGCAGGTCGCGTGCGGTGACGGGCCCGGCCTCGGCCGCTTCGGCGTACAGCCGGTCGGCCAGCGCGCGGTAGGCGTCGTGCCAGCTGTCGTAGTCGCCCGGTGTCACCGTCGATGCCGCCGCGACGACCTCGCCGAAGTCCGAGCCGCCGTAAGCCGCGTGACCGAACAGGCGCAGGGTTTCGAACCAGAACTGCTGGTCCTCTTCGAACATCAGCTGCTTCATCGGATCTCCTCCTGCACAAATGTTTCGAACGCACGGGCCGGCCGCCCGGTGACCTGCTCGACGGCCGGGGTGACGCGGTCTTCGGCGCCGCGGCGGATGTCCTCGTCGAGGGCGGCCAGCACGCGGGCGAACTCGGCCGGGATCCCCGACGCCGTCACCCGCTCGGCGAACTCGGCGGTGCCCACGGCGCGGTGCCGCACCGGGCGGCCGAGGTGCGCGGCCACGACCGCCGCCGCTTCGGCGTAGCTCAGCGCGGCCGGGCCGGTCAGGATGTGTTCGGTGTTGTGCGGCACCGGATCGGTCAATGCGCGGACGGCGACCGCGGCGATGTCGGCGGCGTCGACGAACGCGACCCGGGCGTCGCCGGTGGCCGTGACGATCTCGCCGTCCCGCACACCCCGCGCGACCAGGTGCTCGCCGGTGAAGTTCTGCATGAACCAGGACGGCCGCAGCACGGCCCACTCCGGCATCGCGCGCACCAGCCGCGGCAGTTCGCCGAGCCCGGGGGTGTCGTCGGTGACGGCCGACGAGCTGAGCAGGACGACCCGCCGGACGCCCGCGGCCCGTGCGTCGTCCAGGAAGGGCGCCACCAGACCGGCGGGCGAGACTTCGCCGATCGGGGCCAGCAGGTACACCGCGGAGGCCCCGCGCAGCGCGTCGGCGTGGGTGGTGCGGTCGGCCCAGTCGAACCGGACCTGACCGGGCTCGGCCGGCTTGCGCGTGGCCGCGCGGGCCGTGACACCGTTCGCGCGCAGGCCCGCGACGACCCGCCGGCCGGTCGTGCCGGTGCCGCCGAGGACCAGGACGTCAGCCACTGAACGCCGCCGTCAGCTCTTCGACGCCGCCGAGGACCTCGGCCGCGGCCAAGGGGCTCCAGTAGTCGCGGTAGTGCCGGATTTCGCCGTCCTCGACGGTGATCACCGCGATGTACGACAGCTCGTACGGCTTCTGCGACGCCACCACGACCCCGGCGACGGTCAGCTCGACCACCACCACGGCCGGATCGGTGGTCTCGTGCACGGTCTTCGCCGTGATTTCGCGGATGTCCAGCAGATTCGGGTAGTCACGCAGGTATTCGCGGATCGCGTCGCGCCCCTCGACGCGCTTGGGGTAGCCCGGACCCGCGAACGGAAACTCGAGGACGCCGTCCTCGGCCCAGAGCCCGGCGAACCCGGCCATGTCGTGCTTGAGCAGCAGATCGAGCGCGTGCTCGACGAAGTCACGCATCACAGTCTCCCTCGACGTTCGGACGAGACGGTACCGTCCCGACGTCAGTCACCATAGACGGGACGGTACCGTCCCGTCCACCCGCTAGACTGCGATCCATGGCACGCACCCCGACCGGCGCCGCGGTCCTCCAGCCCGAGGTCACGCAGGCGATCACCGACGCCGTCCTGCAGGAACTCGCCGACCAGGGCTACGGCCGGCTGTCGATGGAGGCGGTGGCCAAGCGGGCCGGCGTCGGCAAGAGCGCGCTCTACCGGCGCTGGCGGTCGAAGGACGAAATGATCGCCGCGGTCGTCACGGAGTTCAGCGTGACGCGGGCCGCGGAGGCGGACACCGGCTCACTGCGCGGCGACCTGCGGGAGACCATGCAGGCCCTGATCGACTGGCTGACGCACCCGCTGTTCTCGCGGATCCTGCCGGACCTGGTCGCCGAGGACGCGCGGAACCCGGAGCGAAGCCGCAGCACGCGCGAGCAGATCGGAGGGCTGCGGCGCGAGGCCGGCGAGGCGACACTGCGCCGGGCCATCGCGCGCGGCGAGCTGCCCGCGGACCTCGACCTGGAAATGGCGCTGGACGTCCTGGCGGCGCCGATCTACTGGCGCCTGGTGGTCCGGCAGGCCGAAGCCGAACCGGACTACGTGGACCGGCTGGTGGCGTACGCCCTGCGCGCACTGGGCGCGCAGGGCGCCTGACTCAACTCCGGTCGGGCTCCCCCGCGACGCGCTTGATGTTCGCGCCCAGGCGGTTCAGGTTCTCGACGAAGTGCGGGTAGCCGCGGTCGATGTGGAAGACGTCCCAGACCTCGGTGACGCCGTCCGCGCACAGGCCCGCCAGCACCAGCCCGGCGCCCGCGCGGATGTCCGACGCCCAGACCGGCGCGCTCGAGAGCTTCTCGACGCCGCGGACCACCGC
Organism: Amycolatopsis sp. NPDC005003; assembly: GCF_053600695.1. Taxonomy (NCBI): domain Bacteria; kingdom Bacillati; phylum Actinomycetota; class Actinomycetes; order Pseudonocardiales; family Pseudonocardiaceae; genus Amycolatopsis; species Amycolatopsis sp. NPDC005003. The sequence continues at coordinate 297,857 of NZ_JBSGAI010000001.1, forward strand.
GTGGTGGCCGTCCGTGCGGGCGTCGCCCGACAACCGGACCATCTCCTCGATGAACCGGAACCGCGCCTCGTAGACGTTTTCCGTGATCATCGACGTGCCTTCGGACACCGCCGACAGCGCCACCGCGAACGGCTGCAGGTCGGTCGCGAAGCCGGGGTACGGCAGCGTCACCCAGTCGACCGCCTTCGGGCGCTCCGGCTGGACCACGCGGAAACCCTTGTCACCGAACGTTTCGACGTCCGCGCCGGCCAGCTGCAGCTTGTTCAGCACCAGGTCGAGGTGGTGCGGGTTGACTCCGCGCACGGTGATGTCGCCGCGGGTCATCGAGGCGGCGAACGCCCAGGTGGCACCCACGATCCGGTCGCCGATCACGCTGTGCGTCGTCGGGTGCAGCTGCTCCACGCCGTGCACGGTCAGCGTCGACGTCCCGGCGCCTTCGATCTTCGCGCCCATCTCGGTGAGCATCGTGCAGATGTCGACGATCTCCGGCTCGCGCGCGCAGTTGTCGATGACCGTGGTGCCTTCGGCCAGCACGGCCGCCATCAGGATGTTCTCGGTCGCGCCGACGCTCGGGAAATCCAGCCAGATCTGCGCGCCCACCAGCGTCTCCGCCTTCGCGACGACGCAGCCGTGCTCGATCGTGCTCGTCGCGCCCAGCTTGCGCAGGCCGTTCTGGTGCATGTCCAGCGGGCGCGAGCCGATCGCGTCACCGCCCGGCAACGCCACGACGGCCTGCTTCAGCCGGCCGACCAGCGGCCCCAGCACGCAGACGGACGCGCGCAGCTTGCCCATCGCCGCCGAGTCCGCGCGGTGCGACAGCTCGGCCGGCGTCGTGATGGTGGCGGTGTCGCCCTCGATGACGACCTCGCAGCCGACGCTCCGCAGCACGTCGCCCATCAGCGGGACGTCGAGGATCTGCGGGCAGTTCGTGATGGTCGTGGTGCCCTCCGCGAGGAGGGCGGCGGCCATCAGCTTCAGCACGCTGTTCTTGGCGCCGACCACGTCGACCTCGCCGACCAGCCGGGCACCACCATGCACGTCGAAGTGCTCGCTCATGGCCGCCAATCATGCCCTCTCACCCGGATTCGGCCCGGGCGGGGGCCGCTATGGTGGGTTCATGGTCGTTCGCATCAACCGCGTGTACACGAAGGTCGGCGACAACGGCACGACCGCGCTCGGCGACGGGTCCCGCGTGCCGAAGACGTCCCCGCGGCTGAGCGCGTACGCGGACACCGACGAGACGAACTCGGTGCTCGGCCTGGCGATCGCGGTCGGCGCACTGCCGTCCGAAGTGACGGACGTGCTGCGTACGGTCCAGAACGATCTTTTCGACGTCGGGGCCGACCTCTGCCTGCCGATCTCCGACGACCCGCCGTACCCGCCGCTGCGGATCACCGAGAAGTACGTCGAGCGCCTGGAAGGCTGGTGCGACGAGTTCAACGAGCGCCTGCCGAAGCTGACGTCGTTCATCCTGCCGGGCGGCACACCGGGGGCGGCTTTCCTGCACCAGGCGCGCACGGTGGCGCGGCGCGCGGAGCGGTCGGCCTGGGCCCTGCACGAGGCCGAGCCCGAGGCGACGAACCCGATCGCGGTGAAGTACCTGAACCGCCTGTCGGACCTGCTGTTCATCCTGGCCCGGCTGGCCAATCCGGACGGCGACGTGCTGTGGCAGCCGGGCGGGCAGCCCTAGATCCCCCAGCTCTCCCGCAGCGCGCCCAGCGCCTGGTGGAAGCCCGGGAACGTCTTCTTCACGCAGTCCGGGTCGTCCAGTGTGATGCCCTCGGTCAGCAAACCCGTGATGCTGAACGCCATCGCGATCCGGTGGTCGCGGCGGCAGGACACCAGCGTGCCCGTCGGCTCCCCCGGCTGGATCTCGATCCAGTCGCGGCCCGTCTCGACCTCGATGCCCATCGCTCGCAGGTTCTCCTCGCACGCGTCGAGCCGGTCGCACTCCTTGATGCGCGTGTTGTAGACGTCCTCGATGCGCACCGGGCCGGACGCGAACGGCGCGATCGCCGCCAGGGTCGGGACCGTGTCCGAGATGTCGCGCATGTTCACCGTGAGCCCGCGCAGGCCGTCCGACGGGCCCGCGACCGTCACCGAGTCCGGCGACAGCTCCACGTGCGCGCCCATCTCGCGCAGGACGTCGGCGAACTTCACGTCGCCCTGGAGGGCGTCCGAACCGAGGCCCGGGATGGTCACCGTGCGGCCGGTGACCGCCGCCGCGGCCAGGAAGTAGCTCGCCGTCGACGCGTCCGGCTCCACCGGGTATTCGCACGCCTGGTACGGCTGGGCCGGGACCACGAACGTCCGGCCCTCGCGGCGGACGTCGACGCCGAAGCGGCGCATCATCTCCAAGGTGATCTCGACGTACGGCACCGACACGAGATCGGTCACCGTGATCCGCAGGCCCTCCGCGGTGAGCGGCCCGACCAGCAGCAGCGCCGTCAGGAACTGCGACGACAGCCCGGCGTCCAGGGTCAGCTCACCACCCTTGATGCCGTTCGCGCGAACCGTCAGCGGGTGGTGGCCCGGCTCGCCGCCGAACTCGAGGTCGACACCCAGCTCCTGCAGGGCGTCGGTCAGCGGCCCGAGCGGGCGGCGGCGCATCTGGCCGGACGCGTCGAAGCGGAACGTGCCCGTGCCGGCCGCGGCCAGGGCAGGCAGGAACCGGGCCGTGGTGGCGCCGTCGCGGCAGAAGACGTCGGCCTCGGCCACCCCCGGGCCCGCCGGCCTGCCCTCGATGGCCCACGCGTCCGCCTGCCGGTCGACCCGGTAGCCGAGCTTGACCAAGCCCTCGGCGAAGCCCTCGGTGTCGTCCGAATGCAGTGGACGGCCGAGGGTGGTGGTGCCGTGCGCGGCGGCGGCCAGGAACAGGCCGCGGGCGGTGACGGACTTGGAGCCGGGGATCTCGACGAGGGTCACCAGGCAAGTTTAGTGCGGCGAGATCTCGGCCATCGGGCCCCAGTCGGAGGCGTCCTGGACGTTGATGATCCGCGGGTTGTCGGAGATGTACTCACCCAGCGTCGCGACGGCGGTCTTGAAGTGCTCCGAGCTGACGTGCGCGACGGCCGCGTCCTGGCCTTCGAAGCCCTCGACCAGCACGTACGTGTTCTTGTCGTCGACGCTGCGGGACCACTCGAAGAACTTGTTGCCCGCCTCGGCCCGCGTGCTGCGGGTGAAGTCCCCGACGATGTCGAGCCAGGAGTCCGCGTACTCGGGCTTCACCGGCCACTTGACCACGATGAGAATCATGCCCTCAACGGTAGGCCAAAGACCCTATGGCTAACTGCCTCAAACTTGGGACAGTTAGCCATAGGGTTCACGAGGCGCGCGGAAGACGCCGCCCGGGTGGGGCGGATTCGAGCCACGAAAGGAAGCCCGTCAGCGCCCCCGGCCCCATGGCGATCTCGATCGCTTCCTGAGTCTCCGACTCGCAGCGCAGGACCGTCGAGCCCTCGGGCACGGCGTAGGCCTCGGTGCCGGACGGGTCGCGGCGGTCGGCGATCTGCATGCTTTCCCGCTGGAAGACGCGGTCGGCGCCGGTGCGCAGGCTCCACACCCGGTACCAGACGAACTCGTCGCCCTCGTAGCGGCCCAGCCCCAGGTGCCAGCTGGACCGCGGGTTGTCCGGACGCCACCGCAGCGCGACGCTCACGCCGCCACCGCGGCGCATCCGGATCCAGCGCTGGCCGTACCAGGCGGCCAGCACCGCGAGCACGATCAGGAGCCCGACTACGACCACGGTGATCTTCACGGCCCGGCTCCTGCCCGTCTCGCGCTCAGGCCGTCTGGCCCGCTGCGCGGAGCTGGGCCGAGGCCCTCGCCCGCTCGGTCTCGTCGTCCCCGGTCAGGGCCGCCTTGGCCGCCTCGACGTCGATCTCGTCGGAGAGCTCGGCGCTCTCGGCGAGGATGCTCACCCCGGTGCCGGTCACGGAGAGGAAGCCGCCGTGCACGGCGGCGCACACCGTCTCACCGTCGGTGGTCGTCACCTTGACCACGCCACCCTCGACCAGCTGCCCGAGCACGGGTTCGTGACCGGCCATGATGCCGATCTCACCCTCGGTGGTCTGGGCCACCACGAAAGTGGCAGTACCCGACCAGAGACGGCGCTCGACGGCCACCAGCTCCACGGACATCTCAGCCACGTGCACTCCTTCGCTCGGGGTGTTACCACCGAGTGTAATAGGTCTGTCTCCCGCTATGAGAACGGCGGGGGCGCCGGTCCACATAGGACGCTGCCCCCGCCGTGCTCACGAGATCACTTCTTGGTGATTTCCTTGTACTTCTTCTCGAGGTCCTCGAGGCCACCGATACCCAGGAACGCCTGCTCCGGGTAGTGGTCGAAGTCACCCTTGGTGATGCGGTCGAACGACTCGATGGTCTCCGACAGCGGCACCGTCGAACCCGGGATCTGCGTGAACGCCTCGGCGACCAGCATGTTCTGCGACAGGAACCGCTCGATGCGGCGCGCGCGCTGAACGGTCAGCTTGTCCTCTTCCGACAGCTCGTCCATACCGAGGATCGCGATGATGTCCTGCAGCTCCTTGTACTTCTGCAGGATCCGGATGACCTCGGAGGCGACGCGGTAGTGGTCCTCACCGACGATGGCCGGGTCGAGGATCGTCGACGTCGACGCCAGCGGGTCCACCGCCGGGAAAATGCCCTTCTGGAACACCGACCGGGAGAGCTCGGTGGTGGCGTCCAGGTGGGCGAACGTCGCGGCCGGGGCCGGGTCGGTGTAGTCGTCCGCGGGGACGTAGATCGCCTGCATCGAGGTGATCGACCGGCCACGGGTCGAGGTGATCCGCTCCTGCAGCTGCCCCATCTCGTCGGCCAGCGTCGGCTGGTAACCCACGGCGGACGGCATGCGGCCCAGCAGGGTCGACACCTCCGAGCCGGCCTGGGTGAACCGGAAGATGTTGTCGATGAACAGCAGCACGTCCTGGTTCTGGACGTCGCGGAAGTACTCCGCCATGGTCAGCGCGGACAGCGCGACCCGCATGCGGGTGCCCGGCGGCTCGTCCATCTGGCCGAAGATGAGGGCGGTGTCGTTGATGACGCCGTCCTCGGACATCTCCAGGAAGAGGTCGTTGCCCTCACGGGTGCGCTCGCCGACGCCGGCGAACACCGAGGTACCACCGAAGTTCCGGGCGACGCGGGTGATCATCTCCTTGATGAGCACCGTCTTGCCGACGCCGGCACCGCCGAACAGGCCGATCTTGCCACCCTGGACGTACGGGGTGAGCAGGTCGACGACCTTGAGGCCGGTCTCCAGCATCTCGGTCTTGCCTTCGAGCTGGTCGAAGGACGGGGCGCTGCGGTGGATGCCCCAGCGCTCGAGGTCCTCGCCGTAGCCGGGCTCGTCGAGGCACTCGCCGAGGGCGTTGTAGACGTGGCCCTTGACCTTGTCGCCGACCGGGACCGTGATCGGGCCGCCGGTGTCGGTGACCTCGGCGCCCCGGACCAGGCCGTCCTGCGGCTGGAGGGAGATGGTGCGGACGAGGTTGTCGCCGAGGTGGCTGGCGACCTCGAGGGTCACCGTCTTGCGCAGCTGCTCGAACTCGATCTCGACCTTGAGCGCGTTGAACTGGTCGGGCACGGAACCGCGCGGGAACTCGACGTCGACGACCGGACCGGTCACCGACACGATGCGCCCCTTGGCGCGCGGGGCTTCAGTACTGGTCATCAATCATCACTTCCTGCTGCGGTGAGCGCGTTCGCGCCACCGACGATTTCGGAGATCTCCTGGGTGATCTGCGCCTGGCGGGCCTGGTTCATCTCCCGCGTCAGGTTGCCCACGAGTTCGTTCGCGTTGTCCGACGCGGCCTTCATCGCGGTCCGGCGGGCGGCCAGCTCGGACGCCGCGGACTCGAGGAGGGCCGCGTAGAGCCGCGTGTTGATGTACTTCGGCAGGAGCGCGTCCAGCAGCTTGTCGGCACTGGGCTCGAACTCGTAGCTGGGGAGCAGCCCGGCGGGCTTCTGCTCCTCGTCCTCGGAGTACTCGACCTCCAGCGGGGCGACGCGCTTGGCGGTCGGCCGCTGCGTCAGCATCGACACGAACTCGGTGTAGACGATGTGGATCTCGTCGACACCCGTGATGCCGTCGGCGTTGCCGTGGTCATCGTCGACGCCCCGCATGAACGACTCCACCAGGGCGTCACCCGCCGCGACCGCGTTGGCGTAGCCCGGCTGGTCGGAGAAGCCCGTCCAGCCGTCCACGACCTCGCGGCCCCGGAACCGGTAGTAGTTCAGCCCCTTGTTGCCGGTGACGTAGACCTGCGGCTCCTTGCCCTCCGAGCGGAGGAGGGCCAGCAGCTCTTCGGTCGCGCGCAGCACGTTGGAGTTGTACCCACCGCACTGGCCCTTGTCGCTGGTCACGACCAGCACCGCGGCCCGCTTCGGGTTCGGGCGCTCGACCAGCATGGGGTGGTCGAGCGTGGTGGCCGCGCCGGCCAGCGCCGAGAGCACCTTGGTGATCTCGTCCGCGTACGGCCGGGAAGCGGCGACCCGAGCCCGCGCCTTGGTGATGCGCGCGGTGGCGATGAGCTCCATCGCCTTGGTGATCTTGCCGATCGACTTGGTCGCCTTGATACGCGACCGGAGTTCCCGGAGTTGTGCGGCCATGAGCTACCAGCTCACTTCTTCGGCGCGGGCTTGTTGACCTTGACGGTCTCCTGCCCGACCTTGTCGGCTTCCATGGCGTCCGCGTTCTCCACGAGCGGCTTGCCCTCGGAGGTGGTGAACTCCTTCTTGAACTCGTTCACCGCGGCGACCAGCTTGTCGGCCGTCTCGTCCTCGAACTTCCCGGAGTCGCGGATCGCGCCCAGGACGTCCTGGTGCTTGCGGCGGGCCGAGTCGAGGAACTCGAGGTTGAAGCGGCGCACATCCTCGGTCGGGACCGAGTCGTAGTGGCCGTTCGTGCCGAGCCACACCGTGCAGACCTGCTCCTCGACCGGGATCGGCGAGTACTGCGGCTGCTTGAGCACCTCGTACAGGCGGGCACCGCGCTCGAGCTGCGCCTTCGACGCGTCGTCGAGGTCCGAGGCGAAGGCCGCGAAGGCCTCCAGCTCGCGGTACTGCGACAGGTCGATCCGGAGCGAGCCGGAGACCGACTTCATCGCCTTGACCTGCGCGGCACCACCCACGCGGGACACCGAGATACCCACGTCGATGGCCGGGCGCTGGCCGGCGTTGAACAGGTCCGACTGGAAGAAGCACTGGCCGTCGGTGATCGAGATGACGTTGGTCGGGATGTAGGCCGACACGTCGTTCGCCTTGGTCTCGATGATCGGGAGACCGGTCAGCGAGCCGGCGCCCAGCTCGTCCGACAGCTTCGCGCAGCGCTCCAGCAGGCGGGAGTGCAAGTAGAAGACGTCGCCGGGGAACGCCTCGCGGCCCGGCGGGCGGCGCAGCAGCAGCGAGATCGCGCGGTAGGCGTCGGCCTGCTTGGTCAGGTCGTCGAACACGATGAGGACGTGCTTGCCCTCGTACATCCAGTGCTGGCCGATGGCCGAGCCGGTGTACGGCGCGATCCACTTGAAGCCGGCCGAGTCGGACGCGGGGGCCGCGACGATGGTGGTGTACTCCAGCGCGCCGGCGTCCTCGAGGGACTTCTTCACGGCGGCGATCGTGGAGCCCTTCTGGCCGACCGCGACGTAGATGCAGCGGACCTGCTTCTTCGGGTCGCCGGTCTCCCAGTTGGCCTTCTGGTTGATGATCGTGTCCACGGCGACGGCGGTCTTGCCCGTCTTGCGGTCACCGATGATCAGCTGGCGCTGGCCGCGGCCGATCGGGGTCATCGCGTCGATGGCGGTGATGCCGGTCTGCAGCGGCTCCGACACCGGCTGGCGCTCGACCACCGAGGCGGCCTTCAGCTCCAGCGCGCGGCGCTCGGTGGTCTCGATGTCGCCGAGGCCGTCGATCGCCTGGCCCAGCGGGTTGACGACGCGGCCGAGGTAGCCGTCGCCGACCGGCACCGACAGGACCTGGCCGGTGCGCTTGACCTGCTGGCCCTCTTCGATGCTTTCGAAGTCACCGAGGATCGCGGCACCGATGGAGCGCGCGTCCAGGTTCAGTGCGACGCCCAGGACGCCGCCGGGGAACTCGAGCAGCTCGTTGGCCATGGCCGAGGGCAGGCCCTCGACGTGGGCGATGCCGTCGCCGGCGTCCACCACGGTGCCAACTTCTTCCCGGCTCACGTCCGGGGCGTAACTCGAGACGTAGTTCTCGATCGCGCTACGGATCTCATCCGAGGAGATCGTCAGCTCGGCCATGTCTTTCCCGCTCTCGCTTCGTTCTTGCCAGTATGCAAAGTCTTGTGTGAGCCTCGCGGCTATGCCCGGGCCAGCCGCCTGCGCAACGCCGCGAGCTGCCCCGCCGCGCTCCCGTCGATGACCTCGTCGCCGACGCGGACGACGAGCCCGCCGCCTAGCCGGGGGTCGATCTCGACGTGCAGCGCGATCGGCCGCCCGTAGATGGCGTCGAGCTTCGCGCCCAGCTGGGCGATCTGCTCGTCGCTCAGGGCGTTCGCGCTGGTCACGTAGGCCACCGAGCGCTGACGCCGCTCCGCGGCCAGCTTGACCAGCTTGTCGAGCCCGACGCCGACGCCGCGGCCCTTGGCCCGGCGGACGACCTGCTCGACGAGGGTCTCGGTGACCACGTCCACCTTGTCGGCGAACAGCCCGCGCACCAGGGTGCGCTTCGCGTCGGCGGAACCGGTCAGGTCCGACAGCGCCTTCTCGAGCTCCGGGTGGTTGGCCACGACTCGGGCGACCTGGAAGAGCTGGGATTCGACGGTGTCGACGTTCCCGGTCTTCTCCGCCGCGGTGAGCAGGGCCGAGCGGCCGAGCGACTCGAGCCCGTCGGTCAGCTCGCGGGGGCTGGACCAGCGGCTGCCCGCCACGGCGTCGAGCACCTTCAGGGCCGGTTCGGACAGCTTGCCGTCGAACAGCCGGCGCACCAGCGCGGTGCGCGACTCCGCCGTCGCCGAAGCATCGCTCACCGCCCGGCGCAGGCCGATTTCCCGGTCCAGCAGGTCGACGACCGAGAGCAGCTCGTCGCCGACCGAGGAGGACACTGTCGCGTCGGCGTCGGCCAGAACCTCGCCGAGGCGTTCCTCGGCGAGGCCGAGCGCTTCACGGCTCGCAGCATGCAGCGTCATTTCTGGTTACTTCCCCGCTTCCGAATCAGGCACGGTAGGCACCGGCGGTTTCGAGCTCCGCCAGGAACCGGTCGACGGTGCCGCGGCGGCGCGCCTCGTCCTCGAGCGACTCGCCGACGATGCGGCTCGCCAGCTCGACGGCGTTGCGGCCCATGTCGGCCCGCAGCTCCGCGATGATCTGCGCCTTCTGGGCCTGCAGCTGGGCCTGGCCCTGGGCGACGATGCGCTGGGACTCGGCCTCCGCCTCGGCCCGCAGCTCCGCCTTGATCTGCTCGGCTTCGAGCCGGGCGTCGTCGCGGATCTTCGCGGCTTCGGTGCGGGCTTCCTGCAGCTGGGCCTTGTACTTGGCCAGCGCCTCTTCGGCCTCGGCCTGGGCCCGCTCGGCCTTCTCGATGCCTCCCTCGATCTTCTGCGCACGCTCTTCGTACGCGGCCTCGAAGCGAGGGACGACGTACTTCTTGAGGATGAACAGCAGGATCAGGAAGGCGACGATGCCGAGGATCAGCTCCGAGATGTCGGGGATGATCGGGTTGTGCGTTTCGCCCTCTGCGGCGAGGACCAAGGCACTGTTCAGCACGGCGTCTCCTTAAGCGAGGTGAGGGTTACTCAGCCGGCGGAGGCGATGAAGTAGATGACGATGCCGATCAGGGCGAGCACCTCGGTCAGAACGAAGGTCGAGAAGCCGATGCCCTGCAGCTTGCCCTGCGCCTCCGGCTGGCGGGCGGTGCCGTTGATGGCGGCGGCGAAGATCAGACCCACACCGATGCCCGGGCCGATCGCACCCAGGCCGTAACCGATGGCGGCGAGGCCGGGGTTGATGTTGGCAGCCTGCTCCGCGGCCTGGGCCAGAACGATGTTGCTCACGTGCATTTCCCTTCACTTCGGTCCACGCGCTCGCGTGGATCGGGGGCTTGTGTTCTCAGTGCTCCGACGCCAGCGCGGCGCCGATGTACCCGGCCGACAGCAGGGCGAAGATGTAGGCCTGCAGCACCTGGATGAAGGCCTCGAGGAACGTCATCCCGATGGCGAAGATCCACGCCACCAGGGAAACCGGCTTCAGCGCCCAGCCCGAGGTCTCGGTCAGCAGGAAGGTGCCGCCGAGGGTGAACACCGCCAGGATCAGGTGACCCGCGAACATGGCGGCGAAAACACGGATGGCGAGCGTGAGCGGGTTGAGGAAGAACTTCTCCGCGAACTCGATCAGCGCGAAGAGCGGCAGCACCGGGCCCGGCACGCCCGGCGGCGCGAGTTCCTTCTTGAAGTAGCCCTTGAAGCCGTGCCGCTTGAACCCGACGTAGTGGTACACCGGGTAGACGACGAGGACCGCGAGCGCGGCCGGGAAGCCGAACCGCGCCATGGTCGGGAACTGCAGGAACGGGATGATCCCGTAGAGGTTGTTCACCAGTACGAAGGTGAACAGCGAGAAAACGAGCGGCACGAACGGCTTGAAATCCTTCGAACCGATCTGCTCGCGCGCGATGTTGTTGCGGGTGAAGTCGTAGATCGACTCCGCGACGAACTGCCCCTTGCCCGGCACGACCTGCAGCTTGCGGGTGGCCAGCAGGAAGTACGTCGCGATGATGACAACCGAAAGCACGACGAGCAGCATCGGCTTGGTGACATTGCCGAACAGCGCCGGCAACTCGAAGCTTTCGGCGCCGGGCGGCGCGAACGTCGCACCCTCGGCCAATACCAGCGCGCCCACTGGGCTCCTTCCGGTTCTCCCGGCCGGCGTTCACTCCGCCGGGGGAATCGTCACGATCTGGACTTAACGTACCCGATACGTATCGGGACGTCGGAGGCGGCTACCCCACCGTCCGCAGAACACACCTTCACGTTCCGCACACGGGGTTGTCTCGCTTGAACACTGCCCTGCGGTCTACTTCGGACCAGCGGCCGGAAGGCGGAACTACACGGTCGCCACACTGCTGATCGCGGTTCGTCTCGGGAAGCGCGCGGCCGAGGCCGCCACCCTTGACGCGGACCATACCAGCAGGTCAATCCGTGCCGGACAGCCGTACTCCTAACCAACCGATCAGCCCAGGACTTAGGTCCCGGGTCGTCCCGGGACCCAGGTCCGGTGCGGGCCGGGACCGCGTCCGGAACGTCGCAGGCACCGGCGTCGGCGCGGTCCCGGTCACCGTTCGCAGCCGCGCACGAAAGCGCACTTTTGTGGTCCCGGTCACACTCAAGCGGCCGCAGGTGGGTGCACGAAGAGTAATGGAAGCCCGCGACGAACCGGACGGCGTCAGGAGGGGATGATCGTCGGGATCTTCGTCTTGCGGAAGGCGGCGAACTCGGCCGCGGCGGCGAGCATGATGGCCACGATCATCGTGATGCCGAGCGACATCGGGTGCAGCGCGGTCACGCCCTTCAGCAGCGTCAGCGCCCCGAAGAGCAGGACGACCTTCACGACGTACCCGCCGAGCGCGATGACCATGACGAACATCGGGTCCTGGCCCGCGCTGAACTTCATCATGCCCAGTGTGGACAGCGACGCCAGCATCGCGAGCACGCCACCGACCAGCGAACCGAGGAATCCCGGCAGGCCGTTCAGGATGCTGAACAACGCGATGCAGACGAGCACCGCGGGCGGGGTCACCAGCAGCGAAGCCTTCGTCATCGCGCGGGCGGCCCGCAGCACCACCTCGGCGTGCGGGTTCTCCTGCTCGTGCGTTTCGGCTTCGCTCACACCTGGCTCCCTGCTCGGTTGCCCCCGAGTGTAGAGACCCCCGCGGGTCACGTTCCCGGCTGGTTGCGCGAGCGCAGCCGCGGGACGATCGAAACCACCACCGCGAACACCAGCCCGACGCCGATGATCCACAGCGCCGCGGCGTCGTCGAACAGCGTCACCGACACCGCGCCGAAGGCGAGGATGCCGGCCCACAAGTAGATCAGCAGGACCGCGCGGCGCTGGGAGTGGCCGATCTCCAGCAGGCGGTGGTGCAGGTGCATCTTGTCGGCCGCGAACGGGCTTTCGCCGCGGCGCGTGCGCCGGACGACGGCCATGATCAGGTCGAGCATCGGCACGAACAACACCGCCGCCACGACGACGAGCGGCGAGAGCAGCGCGATGGCGTCCTTGCCGCTGAACTGCGGGTACGGCACGCGCCCGGACGCCGACGTCGTCGCGCCGGCGAGCATCAGGCCGATCATCATCGAGCCGGAGTCGCCCATGAAGATCTTCGCGGGTTGGAAGTTGTACGGCAGGAACCCCAGACAGGCGCCGGCGAGCGTGGCCGCGATCAGCGCGGGCGGGTAGGTGCCGACGTCGCCGCCGGAGCTGTCGAGCAGCCCGAGCGAGAACGCGCAGGTGGCGGCGGCCGCGATGAAGCCGAGGCCGCCGGCCAGCCCGTCGAGGCCGTCGACGAAGTTCATCGCGTTGACCATGACCACGACCATCACGACGGTGAGCAGCGCGCCCTGGTTCTTGTCGAGCACCAGCACGGAGCCGAACGAGGCGCCGGTGCCGCCCCACGGCACCCAGAACGACACCCACTGCACACCGAAGATGACCAGGATCCCGGCGCACATGACCTGGCCGGCCAGCTTCGTCCAGGCGTCCAGTTCGAACCGGTCGTCGAGCGCGCCGATCAGGGAGATGACACCGGCCGCCAGCAGCACGCCGACCGAGTCGAAGGAGGCGTCGAAGCCGTGTGACAGCGCGGGCAGCTGGTGGGCCAGGCCCATCGCGCCGGCGACGCCGAGGTAGATGCCGACCCCGCCCATCCGCGGGATCGGGGCGACGTGCACGTCGCGGGCACGCGGGTTGGCGATCGCGCCGACCCGGATCGCGATCCGGCGCACGACACCGGTGAGCAGGTAGGTCACGGCCGTCGCGGTCAGCGCGACGAGGATGTATTCCCGGATGGGGAGGAGACCGGATGTGGGCGGCACGGGGACGTCACGCTCGCGGGGTCGGGGTCACCCGCGACACGCTATCGTGCCGCGGTTCCGCCCGTGATCCGGCTTCAGGCCAACGATTCCGCGGGCACACCGAGCACCTCCGCGATGGCTTCCTTGCCGACCGCGCCCTCGCGCAGCACGACCGGTTCGGTGCCGGTCAGGTCCACGATGCTCGAAGCGACGGGCGCACCGCTCGACCCGCCGTCGAGGTACACCGCGACCGAATCGCCGAGCTGTTCCTGAGCTTCCTGCGCGGTGCTGGCCGGCGGCCGCCCGGAGACGTTCGCGCTCGAGACGGCCATCGGGCCGACGTCACGCAGCAGCTCGAGGGCAACGGGGTGCAGCGGCATCCGCAGCATGACGGTGCCGCGGGCGTCGCCGAGGTTCCACTGCAGGCTCGGCGCGTGCGGCAGCACGATGGAGAGGTCGCCGGGCCAGAAGGCTTCGATGAGCGCCCGCGCCTGCGGCGGCACCCCGAGCACCAGGCCGTCCACAGTGGACCACGAGCCGACGAGCACACCGACGGGCATGTCCGGGCCGCGGTTCTTGGCACGCAGCAGCGCCTGCACGGCCCCGGCGTCGAAGGCGTCGGCACCGATCCCGTAGACCGTGTCGGTCGGCAGGACGACCAGCCTGCTGGACCGCACCGCCCCGGCCGCGGCGGCCAGCCCGTCGGCCCGGGTCTCCCGCTTGCTGCAGTCGTAGACCACGCTCATGGACGCCAAGCGTAGTCCGGCGCTTGGCGGGGACGTTCGCGGCGTCACACCGGAACGGCGGTGGGCGTCACACCCGGCCCGGCGGGGTGGCTGCCGTCGGGGACTCGGCGCGGTGGGATCGGCTCTTCGGGGCCACCCGAAACCCGAGTCGATGCCCACCACCCCGAAGCCGGAATTGTGACTACGGCCGGCAGCACCGCGTCAAGGCGGGAAAGCGTGCCTTGACCCGGCACTACCGGCCGCGTTCTGGCTTCGGATCGGGGCGGCGGGGGAAGTCTGGGCTGGTGCCAGCCAGACCAGCAGCCTGCCGCTGCCACTCACGCCGGTCAGCCAGCCGCTCACGCCGGTGAGTCACCTGAAAGGGTCCTCCGACCTTGCCGGGCCCCTGGGGGCGCCCCCGTCTTCCACGCTACCGGCGACCACCGACAGTTCCCGGCGATCCCGGTGCCCGGAGCCGGAGTTGTCCACAACGCTCAGGCGAGAACCGATCGCGCGTTCGCCGCAGGCGGGAGGTGCCGGACCGGCCAGACTTTCGTCGTGGGGCAAGCGGGTAAACCTCGCCGCGAGGCAGAACCGCGACAGCGGGGCTCAATACGGTCGATCTTCGGGAACCACCACCCCCGTGGGTTCCCAGTGAAGGAGCCGCAGATGCGCCCCAGAACCCCGAAAGCGCTCGCCCTGCTCGCCGCCGTCGCCGTGCTTGGCGGGCTCGGTGCCGGGACCGCCGCGGCCGAGCCGCTCACCCGTGGCTGGCCCGCCCCGATCGATGCCGCGCACTGGGAGAACCAGGACCACATGACCTGGTCCGACTACCGCAAGGTTCCCGGCACCAACTGGGCCGACCCGAGCCTCAAGCCCACCCAGCGCACCTTCAAGGGCGCGGTCGTCCTCGCCGACTACCCGGACCAGGACTTCGTCGTCACGAAGCCGGCGAAGTCGACCATCTTCGGCAATCCCGGCCCCGCCGCCGCGAACATCCCGCGGGCCGGCGTCGCGCAGTACTACCAGGACTTCCTCAACAAGCCCGAGGCCCTCAACAACGGCCACACCATCAACGAGTACTGGATGGAGGACTCCGGCGGCCGGTTCGGCGTGCAGCTGACCGCGTTCGGGCCGTACCGGATGCCCGGGAAGTCCTACGAGTACGGCATGGAGTTCCAGCCGAGCGCATGCCCGCCCGGCGCGAACTGCGCCCGTGACCTCCGCAAGGACGCCGGCGACGCCTGGCGCGCCGACGTCGGCGACACCGCGAAGCAGTTCGACTTCGTCTTCTACCTCTCCGCCGGCCAGGACGAGAGCTCGACCTGGCAGGAGTTCGGCGAGATGAAGTTCGGGACGAAGGAGAACGTGCCCGACAGCTTCGGCCCGCCGAACCACGACCTGCCCAACTACGCGGCCACCCGGTACGTGCCGTGGACGTCGTGGGCGTCGGCCGCCAGCATCTGGCCCAACGCCCAGAGCGGCAGCTCGGTGCAGGCCGAAAGCTCCGGCCAGTCGACCTACGCCCACGAGTTCAGCCACATCCTGGGCATCGGCGACAACTACAACAACCCGTTCGGCATCCCGCCGTGGCGTGACTACTCCGGCGCGTGGGAAATGCTTTCGCGCGGCACGTTCAACGGGCCGGGCGGGCCGCACACGCGCTGGCAGATCCCGGCGACGCAGGGCAGCTCGATGGGTGCCCAGCACATGCTGCGCAACAAGCTGAAGCTCGGCATCGTCGACCCCGCCGACGTCCTGCAGCTCGACCGGAACGCCTTGGCCACGTCCGGCCCGGTGTCGGCGCGCATCACGGCGCGTGAGGCCGAGGCGCAGCCCGGCGCGTTCACCGGGCTGAACATCAAGCTGACCGGCGGGGACAAGAGCCCGGCGTGCGACCGGGCGACAGACCCGTTCTGCGACGGCGGCGGCTACGACAACTACACCGTCGAGGTCGTCGACCGGATGGGCGCGGACTCGTTCGCCCCGGACTCCGGGGTGCTGATCGCCAAGACCAAGAACAAGGACAACGCGCCCTTCGAGTGGGTGATCGACGCGAACCCGCAGGACATCGGCATCACCGACTACACGAAGGCGGACGGCACGCCGGTGAAGATCACCATCGGCGACTACCGGCAGCTCAACGACGCCCTGTTCAAGGCGGGCACCGAGGCGGCGAGCCCGTACGAGTACACCGACCAGGCGAACCGGCTGCGGTTCCTGGTCACCGACCTGGCCAGGGACCGCCGGGGCATCCTGTCGTACACGGTGACGGTGGCCTCGCTGGACGGCGCGGGCAGCCAGGCCCGCGGCGCGGCGCTGACGCCGGCCCTGCCGTCGGTCGCCCGCGGAGGCCTGGCGACGTGCGACTTCGGCCTGCTCAACACGGGTTCGGCCCGCGGCGCGGCGGCCCCGTACGACACGGACACGTACCGGCTGAGCGCGTCGACGGACGCCCGCGGCTGGGAGGTTCGCCTGCCGAACGAGCTGACAACGGCGAAGTTCGGCGGCCACGTGAAGGTGCCGGCGTACGCCAAGCGCAGCCAGGGCGGCGACCTGGCGGCGCGGGTGAAGCTGACGGCGACGTCGGTGAGCGACCCGTCGAAGACCGCGACGGCGAGCTGCACGGCGTTCGGCTTCTAGCCTCCGCTCCGGAGGGGGTTGTGGATAAGCAGCCCCCTCCGGCGTCCGGCGGCACCAGAACTGTCGGTGCTGCCCGGTAGCGTGGAAAACGGGGGGCGCCCCCAAGGCGGCTCGGCGGCTCAGCGGCCCACCGGCTCACCGGCTCACGCAGGTTGAGCGGCTCAAGCGGCTCAGCGACTCAAGCGGCTCGCGCGGTCCGCGGCTCTTGGCGTCCTTGGAAATTCCCCGTCGATGCGGCTCAGGTCGAACAACTCAGCGGCGTCCGGCGCGACTTCCGCCTGCTCGACCATCGAGACCAGCTCGGCGTCCTCGACCGGCTTCGCTCGGCAGCCACGCCAGACCGAGCGGGACCGCCCGGGGTGAGGTCGCAAGCCGGCTTCGCCCGAGGTTTCCACAGGGCCGCGATGATGTGGACAGCGAGACCGGGACTGCCGATTTCCCCGGCTTTTCGTCGGACGGCGCCGATACGCTGGACCCGGGGGGCGCCCCCGCGGGCTCAGCCCAGCCGGCGCGCCGTGACGAAGCGAGCCCGGCCGGTCAGGTCCGCGTGGTCCTCGACGCCGGTCAGCACCCGCCGGGCCCGGACCAGCGCCGGCACCGCCGAGCCGTGGGTGTCGTCGTGCTCGATCGCCAGGCCGCCGCCGGGGCGCAGCAGGCGGGCGCCCGCCGCGATCGCGTGGCGGATCACCGCCAGGCCGCTCTCCTCCGCGAACACCGCGCGCGGCGGGTCGTGCTCCGCCACCTCCGGGGGCACCGGGGTGCCCTCCGGGACGTACGGCGGGTTGCACAGCACCAGGTCGACCAGGCCGTCGAGCTCGGCGAACATCGTCGGGTCGCCGATG
Source organism: Amycolatopsis sp. NPDC005003 (assembly GCF_053600695.1). Lineage (NCBI taxonomy): Bacteria > Bacillati > Actinomycetota > Actinomycetes > Pseudonocardiales > Pseudonocardiaceae > Amycolatopsis > Amycolatopsis sp. NPDC005003. Next base: position 315,106 of record NZ_JBSGAI010000001.1, read on the forward strand.
TCGCCCGAGTACAGCCTGATCGGCGTGTTGCCCGCGTCGGCGTGGACGTCCGCGTTGTGGCGGGCCCAGGCCAGCGCCTGCGGGTCGATGTCCACCGCGTAGACCACCGCGTCGGGGCGGGCGTGGGCCACCGCCAGCGCCAGCGCTCCGGAGCCCGTGCACAGGTCCACCACCACCGGGAACTCCCGGCCCTGCAGGAACTTGACCCCCCACTCGAGCAGCAGCTCGGTCTCCGGCCGCGGGACGAACACCCCGGCGCCGACCGCGACCGTGATGTCCCCGAGGGCGGCCCAGCCGGTCAGGTACTGCAGGGGGATGCGCTTGGCGCGCTGCTGGACGAGCTGGCCGATGGCCTCGATGACCGGCGGGTCGACCAGCGGCACCATCGGCAGCCGGCCGCGTTCGACCCCGAGCACGTGCGCGGCGATCACCTCGGCGTCGAACCGCGGCGACGCGACGCCCGCGCGCTCGAGGATCCGGGTGGCCTCGATGATGGCCAAGCGCAGCGGCTGCCGATTCACTCGTCGTCCTTCACCTCGTCGAGCCTGGCACACCAGGCGGAACTCCCCCGTGAGGACACGCGCCGGTCCCACGCGGTCCAGCGTATCGAGGCACCCGCACGGATCGGCCGACAAGTACCCCGCCGGCGCGGTCCGGCGCCCCGATCCGCACGTGCCCCCGGCAAGTTGACCTTCACACTGATGTGAAGGCCTGACGTCGCCGGCATGACCGGACATTTCCTGGACGCCGTGCTGCCGAACGAGCAGCCGGACCTCGACCCCACCCGGCTCGCCGAGCCGGCCCGGCTCGCCGAAGACCTCGGCTACCGCACCGCCTGGCTGCCCGACCACCTGCTGCCGCCCGCCCCCTACGGCGAGGTGTCCGGTGGTGTCCACGAGCCGCTGGTCACCCTGGCCTACATCGCGGCGCGGACCAGCCGCATCCGGCTCGGGACGTCGGTGCTGATCGTGCCGCTGCGGGAGCCGTTCGCGCTGGCCAAGCAGGTCGCCACACTCGACCGGCTGTCCGGCCGGCGGTTCGGCCTCGGCGTCGGCACCGGCTGGAACGAGCCGGAGTTCGCCGAGGTCGGCGCGGACTTCGGCACCAGGGGCAGGCAGACCGACGCCACCCTCGACCTGCTCGCCGAGCTGTTCCGCACCGGCCGCGGGCCCGGCGGCGGGTACTTCGAGCCGCGTCCCGCGGGCCCGGTGCCGGTCACCGTCGGGGGCAACTCGACGGCCGCGTTGCGGCGCGCGGCCCGGATCGGCACGGCCTGGCAGAGCGCCGGCCTGTCCCCCGCCGAGTTCGGCGAGCGGGTCGCGGTCCTGCGGCAGCTGGACGGCGGGCGGGCCGTCCGGGCGGCGGCGCGGGCGCAGTGGCGGGTCGACGCCCGGACGACCGCCGCCGACGCGGTGGTCGTCCATTTCGGCGGCCACGAGGGCACCGAAAGCCGGATGATCGAACTGGCCGCGGCGGTGGGCTGACCCCGGGTCCCGGAATACGGGCCGGCCGGATCTTCTAGGATGCAGGGCACCGGGGGCGGGGATGCCTGCTCGATGACGTCGCCCGAGCCCTTCACACCGAAACTCCGGGGAGCCCAGCAGTGCCCACAGAGCCGATCACCCGCCGGGTGGCGTTCATCTTCCCGATCTACAACGAGGAAGAGAACATCGACCTGCTGCACCGGACAGTGGACGAGGTGACCGCCCCCCTCGCCGGGAAGTACGACTTCAGCTTCCTCTACGTCGACGACGGCAGCCGCGACGGCTCGCTGGCCAAGCTCACCGAGCTCAGCGCCCGCGACGAGCGCGTCACCGTGGTCGAGCTGTCCCGGAACTTCGGGCACCAGATGGCGGTCACCGCCGGGCTGGACCTGGTCGACGCGGACGCCGTCATCATCATGGACAGCGACATGCAGGACCCGCCGCGGGTGGCGCTCGAGCTGATCGAGAAGTGGGAAGAGGGCTTCGACGTCGTCTACGCGCAGCGGCGCTCGCGGCAGGACTCGGCGTTCAAGAAGCTCACCGCCGGCGGGTTCTACTGGTTCCTGCGGAAGATGGCCGCGGTCGACATCCCGAAGAACACCGGCGACTTCCGGCTGATCGACCGCAAGGTGGTCGACGAGCTGCGCAAGTACCGCGAGCGCGACCGCTTCCTGCGCGGGCTGGTCAGCTACATCGGGTTCAAGCAGACGGCCGTGCTGTTCGACCGCGACAAGCGGCACGCCGGCGTCACGGGCTACCCGCTGCGCAAGATGCTGCGCTTCGCCGCCGACGGCATCCTCGGCTTCTCGGTGACGCCGCTGCGGATGATCACGCGCATGGGGTACCTGATCTCGTTCCTGAGCTTCCTCGGGATCCTCTACGTCGGCGGCGTCAAGCTGTTCGCCCCGGCGACGGCGGTGCCCGGCTGGGCCTTCCTCGGGATCGCGATGTTCTTCCTCGGCGGCATCCAGATCATCATGCTCGGCGTGCTCGGCAGCTACATCGGCCGCACGTACTCGCAGGTGCAGAACCGGCCGCTCTACGGCGTCGCGTCGGTGCGCACCGGCCCCGGGAGGCCCGCCGAGGCCCGCGAAAGCGCCGAAGCGGGAAGAAGCGCCCGGTGAAGCTGATCTCGGCGACCCAGCTGCGCTTCGGGATCGTCGGCGTGGCGAACACCCTCGTCGACGCCCTCGGCTACGCGCTGCTGGTGACCCTGGGCGTCCCGCTGTTCGTGGCGAACTTCATCTCGACCACCTCCGGCATGCTGCTCAGCTTCACCCTGAACCGGAACTTCACGTTCCGCGCCAAGGACGGCGACGTCCGCCGCCAGGCGCTGCTGTTCTTCGCCGTCACCGCGTTCGGGCTGTGGGTGGTGCAGGCGGCGATCATCTTCGCCGTCACCGCGGCGTTCCCCGGCATCAACGTGCTGATCCCGAAGTTCGCCGGGATCGCGGTCGGCCTGGTCTGGAACTACGTCCTCTACCACAAGGTCGTCTTCCGGCAGCGCCCCGCGGCGGCCGAGCCGCCGGTCGCCGGGCCGCCGGTCGCCGAGGTCACGCATGACTAGCACGGCCGTGCCGTCCCGGGTCGCCGATCAGGTCGAGCCGGAACGCACGGAAGAGGCCCGCGTCAACCGCTGGGCCTGGGTGAACGGCGACTACGCCCGCGTCTTCGCCGTGGTGCTCGCCTGGAACGTGGTGCTGATCGCGCTGGCGTACCTGTTCGCCCCCTCCAGCCCGGTCGACGAGGGCATCCCGAAGACCGGCATCGGCTCCACCATGAGCCTGCTGGCGCACACCTACCGCTGGGACGCCGGCAACTACGGCGAAATCGCCATGCACGCCTACACCGGCAGCTACGCCCCGACACGGGCGTTCTACCCGGTGTTCCCGCTCCTGGTCTGGCTGGTGCAGACGGTCAGCTTCGGCACGCTCGGCCTGCTCGCCGCCGGGTTCGTGGTCAACCTGGTGGCCACCTGGCTCGCCGCGGTCGCGCTGCTGAAGATCGGCCGCCACTTCTTCGACGGCGAGCGGGCCCCGTGGCTGGTCGTCGCGGCGTTCCTCACCGCGCCCGCCGCGTTCTTCCTGCACTCGTTCTACAGCGAAGCGGTGTTCTGCGCGCTGGGCTTCTGGGCCTACCTGTTCGCGCTGCGCCGCCAATGGCTCTGGATGGGGCTGACGCTCATCCCGCTGACGGCCTCCCGCATCACGGCCGCGGTGTTCGTCGGCCTGTGCTTCCTGGAGTTCTGGCGGTCGAAGGGCTGGAAGGTGCGCGGCCTGCTGTCGTGGCACCTGCTGTGGTTCCCGGCGGCGTTCCTCGGCCTCGGCGGCGTGCTGGTCGCCATGAAGCTCCAGACCGGCGACTTCTTCGCCAGTTTCAACGCGCTCAAGGGCGTGCGGGAGTGGTCGTACCACCGGTTCAACCCGGACATCTTCGAAACGCTGTGGTTCGAAGCCAAGCTCACCGGCCACGCGCTCCTCGGCGACACCAAGATGGACGCGTGGACGCTGATGAGCCACGTGCTGCCGATGATCGGCCTGGCCCTGCTGTTCGCGTCCTCGGTGTACGTCCTGGTGGCGCTGCGCGCGAAGGGCGTCCCGCTGGCGCTGTTCGGGTTCGCGTCGATCGTGATGCTGACGATGAACAGCAACGTGGTGTCGGTGCACCGCTACCTGCTGCCGTGCCTGGTGATGTACGTGGCGCTGGTGCTGTTCGGCGAGCGCCGCCCGAAGCTGCGCGGCGCGGTGCACGTGGTCCTGTACGCGAACGCGCTGATCTGCGGAATGATCTACCTCCGCTTCATCACCGGCTTCTGGTCCGGCTGATCCCCGGCAGGGGCCGTCAGCCGGACTGGGCCGCCAGGCGCTCTTCGCGGTCCGCGGTCGCCAGCGCGTCCAGGACACCGTCCAGGTCGCCGTCCAGGACCTGGTCCAGGTTGTACGCCTTGTAGTTCACCCGGTGGTCCGAGATGCGGTTCTCCGGGAAGTTGTACGTGCGGATGCGCTCCGACCGGTCGACCGTGCGGACCTGGGACTTGCGGGCGTCCGACGCCTTCGCCGCCGCCTCCTCCTCCGCGATCGCCTGCAGCCGGGCCTGGAGCACCTGCAGGGCGCGGGCGCGGTTCTGGATCTGGGACTTCTCGTTCTGGCAGGACACCACGATGCCGGTCGGCAGGTGGGTGATCCGGACCGCCGAGTCGGTCGTGTTGACGCTCTGCCCGCCCGGGCCCGACGACCGGAACACGTCGATGCGCAGGTCGTTCGGGTCGATCTCGACCTCGACCTCCTCGGGTTCCGGGTAGATCAGCACGCCGGACGCCGACGTGTGGATGCGGCCCTGGGACTCCGTCGCCGGCACGCGCTGGACGCGGTGCACGCCACCTTCGAACTTCAGGCGGGACCACACGCCGTCGACGTCGGCCGCCTTGGTCTTGATCGACAGCGTGACGTCCTTGAAGCCGCCCAGGTCGGAGTCGACCGAGTCGAGGACCTCGGCCTTCCAGCCGTGGCGCTCGGCGTAGCGCAGGTACATGCGCAGGAGGTCGCCGGCGAACAGGGCCGACTCCTCGCCGCCCTCACCGGACTTGATCTCCATCACGACGTCGGAGCCGTCGTACGGGTCACGCGGCAGGAGCAGCTCGGTGAGCTTCGACTCGAGCTCGGGGATCTTCGCGGCCAGCTCGTCGGCCTCCGCGGCGAACTCCGCGTCCTCCGAAGCCATCTCCCGCGCCGCCGCGAGGTCGTCGCGGGCCGTGTCGAGCTCGTGGACCGCGCGCACCACGGGCGTCAGCTCGGCGTAGCGGCGGCCGAGCTTGCGGGCGCGCGCCTGGTCGGCGTGCACCGCCGGGTCCGCCAGCTGCTGCTCCAGCTCCGCGTGCTCGGCGAGCAGCCCCTTGAGCGAGCTCGAATCCACCTCTGCCACCTCTCAGCCCGGGGGAAAACAAAGCGACGGCGCCCACCCGGGAGTCCCGGATGGGCGCCGTGCGAAAAGCTACTTGGCGTCGGCGTCCTTCTTCTGCCGCTTGCCGTAGCGAGCCTCGAAGCGCGCGACCCGGCCACCGGTGTCCATGATCTTCTGCTTGCCCGTGTAGAACGGGTGGCAGTTCGAGCAGATCTCGACGTGGATGTTGCCGCTGGTCTTGGTGCTGCGCGTGGTGAAGCTGTTGCCGCAGTCGCAGTTCACGTTCGTGACCACGTACTCGGGGTGAATACCGCTCTTCATGGTGTCCTCTCTCGTTGGCTCCGGGTCCCCAGTCGTTCCACGGGGTGAACCGGCGCCGGACTTCAGCGGGTAATTCTGCCAGACGGGCAGACGCTCACTGGAACGCACCCCGCTGACCAGGTATTCCGAACGCGCCGGAGGCCTCCCCGCGGCGAAGCGGGGAGGCCTGGCGATGAGCGCGCTCAGTCGTCTTCGTTGCCGCCGAGGGCGGTCTTCGAGACCTGCATGAGGAACTCGACGTTCGTCTTCGTCTTGCGCAGCCGCGAGATCAGCAGGTCGATGGCCTGCTGCGAGTCGAGCGCGTGCAGCACCCGGCTCAGCTTCACGGTGACCGCGAGCTCGTCCGGCGAGAGCAGCAGCTCGTCCTTGCGGGTACCGGACGGGTTGACGTCGACCGCCGGGAACACGCGGCGCTCGGCGATCTTCCGGTCCAGCTTGAGCTCGGCGTTGCCGGTGCCCTTGAACTCCTCGAAGATGACCGTGTCCATCGTCGAGCCGGTCTCGACCATCGCCGTGGCGAAGATGGTCAGCGAGCCGCCGTTCTCGATGTTGCGGGCCGCACCCAGGAACCGCTTCGGCGGGTACAGCGCGGTCGAGTCGACACCACCGGACAGGATCCGGCCGGACGCCGGGGCCGCCAGGTTGTACGCGCGGCCGAGGCGGGTGATCGAGTCGAGCAGCACGACGACGTCGTGGCCCATCTCGACCAGGCGCTTGGCCCGCTCGATCGACAGCTCCGCGACCGAGGTGTGGTCGGACGGCGGCCGGTCGAAGGTCGAGGCGATGACCTCGCCCTTCACCGAGCGCTGCATGTCGGTGACCTCTTCCGGACGCTCGTCGACCAGGACGACCATCAGGTGGCACTCGGGGTTGTTCGTGGAGATCGCGTTCGCGATGTCCTGCATGATCGTGGTCTTGCCGGCCTTCGGCGGCGACACGATCAGGGCGCGCTGCCCCTTGCCGACCGGCATGATCAGGTCGATCACGCGGGTGGTGAGCTTGTGCGACTCGGTCTCCAGCCGCAGGCGCTCGTTGGGGTACAGCGGGGTCAGCTTGGTGAAGTCGGGACGCCGCTTGGCCTCGTCCGGCTCCAGGCCGTTGATCGAGTCGACGCGCACCAGCGGGTTGAACTTCTGCCGCTGCTGCTCGCCCTCGCGCGGCTGGCGCACGACACCGGTGATGGCGTCACCGCGGCGCAGGCCGTACTTGCGGACCAGCGAAAGCGAGACGTACACGTCGTTCGGGCCGGCGAGGTAGCCGGAAGTCCGCACGAACGCGTAGTTGTCCAGCACGTCCAGGATGCCCGCGACGGGCAGCAGGACGTCGTCCTCGCGGATCTCGGTGTCCGGCGAACCGCCTTCGCCCCGGCCGCCACCGCTGCCCCGGCGACGGCGGTCGCGGAAGCGACGGCCGCGACGGCCGCCTTCCTCGTCGTCGTCCGGCTGCTGGTTGCGGTTGTCACCGCGGTTACCGTCGCCGCGGTTGCCGTCCTGCTGCTGGTTGCGCTGGCGGTCGCCGCGGTTGCCGTCCTGGCGGTTGTCACCGCGGTTGCCGCCGCCCTGGCGCTGCTGGTCGCGGTTGCGGTCGCCCTGCTGGCGGTCGCCACCCTGACCCTGCTGCCGGTCGCCGCCCTGCTGGCGGTCGCCCTGGCCCTGCTGGCGGTCGCCGCCCTGCTGGCCGTCCGGGGCCCCGGCGGCGCGGTTGGAACCGCGGCGACGCCGGCTGCGGCCGCCCTCCTCGGGCTGGCCGTCCTGGCCGTCCTGCCGGTCCTGCTGCGGGCGCTCGGCCTGCGGCCGGTCGTCCGACGGCGCGGAGGCGGGCGCCTCGGCCTTCGGCTCCGGCTTGGTCTCCGCCGGGGCGGCGGGGGCTTCGGCCTTCGCCTCGGCCTTGGGGGCCTTCGGCGGCTCGCCGACGCCCTCCAGTGGCAGCGTCTCGGCCGCCGCACGCGGCTTGCGGGACTTGCCCTGGCGCTCGCGGATCGCGGCGATCAGGTCGCCCTTGCGCATGCCCGTCGTCTCGCCGACGCCGAGCTCCCCAGCCAGCGAACGCAGCTCCGCGACGGTCTTACCGGTCAGCCCGCCGACCGTCCGCTTGGGAGCGGGGGCGGTGCCGTTCGTCTCGGCCGTGCCGCTCACGTCGCTCAAAAGATCGGTGTTGCTCACACATGTCCTTCCTGACCGATCCACGCCTCCAGGTGGATCAGCGGACTGCCGCTCGCTTCTGATCGCGAACCGGCGTAGTTGCCCCCCGATACGCGAGATGAGCTCTTCGGCCGTGCGAAACACAGCTGGAGCGCCTCCACCACAGGGGTTTGCGTCCTCCAAACGGAGGACACGGAATTCGGCACCGCCGAGACCGGAAACCCGCCTGCGTCCTTCCGCGTTACCCCGCGTGCCAGGCGGTGCGGATTCGGCGGATCGACGAAGGATGCGATCCCCAGGATTTCCCGGGACCGGCATCGGGTGCGGAAACGCACGGTGATCGAACGCCCCCGAGGGTAGACCGCGGCGCTGCTGGGTGCAACAACCACCCCCCGCGTGGCGGGCCTGGCGGCAGGCACGTGACCCACCCTTTACTGAGCCGCAACCTGCACGCCCGTGAGATCCACGGGCAGCTCGAGGACGTCGAAACCATCAACGCGCACGTCAGGCGGAAGTATTCCCGCGGTCGTCAGCGCGAGCACCGTCGGACCGGCGCCGGAAACGGCGGCGGCTACTCCCTGTGCACGCAGCGTCGCCACCAGCTCCGCGCTGGCCGGGTACGCGGGGGCACGGTAGTGCTGGTGCAGCCGGTCCTCGGTGGCCGCGACCAGGAGCTCCGGCTTCGCCGTGAGCGCGTGGACGGCGAGCGCGGCGCGGCCGGCGTTGTGCGCGGCGTCGGCGTGCGGCACGGTCGCCGGCAGCAGGCCGCGCGTGGTCGCGGTGGCCGAGCGCACCGACGGCACCGCGACCACCGGCCGGATCGACGGGTGCGGCGTGAGCCGTTCGACGTGGAAGCGCCCGCCCTCGCACCAGGCCAGAACCAGCCCGCCGAGCAGGCTCGCGGCGGCGTTGTCGGCGTGTCCTTCGAACCCGGCGGCCAGCTGCAGCGCGTCGAACGCGTCGATTTCCCGGCCGGCGAGGGCGTACCCGGCGGCGACGCCGGACACCACCGCGGCCGCGGACGAGCCGAGGCCGCGCGCGTGCGGGATCGCGTTGAAGCAGCGCAGGTGCAGGCCGGGCAGCTCGACGCCGAGGTGCGCGCAGGTCGCGTGGATCGCCCGCACCACCAGGTGGGTCTCGTCGGTCGGGACGTCCTCGACCCCGCCCGCGCCGGCGTCGATCACCTCGACCTTGAGCCCGGTGTCGGTGGCCCGCACTTCGACGACGTCGTACAGGCTCAGCGCCATGCCGAAGGCGTCGAAACCCGGCCCGAGGTTCGCCGTGGACGCGGGAACGGTGACCTTGAAGGCGCTCACCGCAGGTCCAGCGCCGCCGCGACCGCCGAGGGGTCCACCGCGAGGGGTTCGACCTCGACGTTGCCCGCCAGGGCCGTCTGCGGGTCCTTCAGGCCGTGCCCGGTGACCGTGCAGACCACGCGCGACCCCTTCGGGAGCCGGCCGTCGGCGGCCGTGGCCAGCAGGCCCGCCACGCTGGTGGCCGACGCCGGCTCGACGAAGACGCCTTCGCGGCCGGCCAGCAGCCGGTAGGCCTCGAGGATCTTCTCGTCGGTGACGGCCTCGAAGAGCCCGTCGGACTCGTCCTTCGCCTTCACCGCGGCGGTCCACGACGCCGGGCTGCCGATCCGGATGGCGGTCGCGACCGTCTCCGGGTCCGCCACCGGCTCGCCGTGCACCAGCGGCGCCGCGCCGGCCGCCTGGAAGCCGAACATCCGCGGCGTGTTCTTCACCACACCGTCGGCCGCGTACTCCGAATACCCCGCCCAGTAGGCGGTGATGTTGCCGGCGTTGCCGACCGGCAGGCAGTGGATGTCCGGCGCCGTGCCGAGCACGTCGCAGATCTCGAACGCGGCGGTCTTCTGGCCGGCGATGCGCACCGGGTTGACCGAGTTGACCAGCGTGACCGGGTAGTCGGCCGCGGTCTTGCGGGCCAGCTCGAGGCAGTCGTCGAAGTTGCCGTCGACCTGCAGGATCCGCGCGCCGTGCAGCACGGCCTGGGCGAGCTTGCCCATCGCGATCTTGCCCTGGGGCACCAGCACCGCGCAGGTGAGCCCGGCGCGGGCGGCGTAGGCGGCGGCCGAGGCGGACGTGTTGCCGGTCGACGCGCAGATCACCGCCTTGAGGCCGCTGGCGAGCGCGTGCGTGATGGCCACGGTCATCCCGCGGTCCTTGAACGAGCCGGTCGGGTTGGCGCCCTCGACCTTGAGGTGGACCTCGCAGCCGGTCAGCTCGGACAGGTGGTGGGCGGGCAGCAGCGGCGTGTTGCCCTCCCCGAGCGTGACGACCCGAGCGCCGTCCGGCACCGGGACGCGGTCCCGATAAGCCTCGATGAGTCCCGGCCAGGGCTGCCTGATCATGCGATCGCCTCGCTTCGCGAGACAGTGTTTGATCCCTTTTGGCGCATGATGTCTATGGTTCGCTCGCAAGCGTCGCTCACTGGTCTTCGCCTTCCACCCGCATCACGCTGACAACTTCGTGCACGACGTCGAGCCGCGCGATCTCGTCCACAGTGGACTGCAAGGCCGCATCGGGCGCCTGGTGCGTCACCACGACCAGGCTCGCGCGGTCGCCGACGTCGCTCTGCCGCACCGCCGCGATGCTGACCCCGTGGTCGGCGAACGCCTGCGCCACCTGGGCGAGCACACCGGCGCGGTCGGCCACGGAAAGACTTACGTGGTACCGGGTCGGCGTCTGGCCCATCGGCCGCACCGGCAGGGCCGCGTGCGCGGATTCGCGCGGGCCGCGGCCGCCGACGACCCGGTTGCGGGCCACCGCGACGAGGTCGCCGAGCACCGCGCTGGCGGTGGGCGCGCCGCCCGCGCCCTGGCCGTAGAACATCAGCTCGCCCGCGGCGTCGGCCTCGACGTAGACGGCGTTGAACGCGCCGCCGACACCCGCGAGCTGGTGGCTGCGCGGGATCATCACCGGGTGCACGCGGGCGGACACCGACTCGACGCCGTCGTCGTCGGTGACGCGCTCGCAGATGGCCAGCAGCTTCACCGTGCGCCCGAGCCCCCTGGCCGCCGCGAGGTCGGAGGCGGTGACGTCGGCGATGCCCTCGCGGTGCACGTCCGACGCCGTCACACGGGTGTGGAAGGCCAGCGAAGCCAGGATCGCGGCCTTCGACGCGGCGTCGTAGCCGTCGACGTCGGCGGTCGGGTCGGCCTCGGCGTACCCGAGGCGGCTGGCCTCGTCGAGCGTCTCGGCGTAGCCGGCGCCGGTGGAGTCCATCGCGGACAGGATGTAGTTCGTGGTGCCGTTGACGATGCCCATCACGCGGGTGATCCGGTCGCCGGCCAGTGACTCCCGCAGCGGGCGCAGCAGCGGGATGGCCCCGGCGACCGCGGCCTCGAAGTACAGGTCGGCGCCCGCGGCGTCGGCCGCCTCGAACAGGTCCGCGGAGTGCTCGGCCAGCAGCGCTTTGTTCGCCGTGACGACGGACTTGCCCGCCTTCAGCGCGGCGAGCAGCCAGCCGCGCACCGGCTCGATGCCGCCGACCAGCTCGACGACGACGTCGACGTCGTCACTGGTCACCAGCTTCTCGGCGTCGGCGGTCAGCAGCTCCGGCGGCAGCTCGGGGTGCTTGTCCGGGCGGCGGACGGCGATGCCGGCCAGCTCGACCGGCGCGCCCGCCCGCGCGGCCAGCTCTCCGGCCTGCTCGGTGAGCAGCCGGGCGACCTCGCCGCCGACGGTCCCGCAGCCGAGCAGGGCGACGCGGATGGCCGGGCGTTCCTCAGGGGCAGCCACTGTGTTCAGACCTCCAGGCGCAGCATGTCGTCGGTCGTCTCCCGCCGCAGCAGCAGCCGCGAACTGCCGTTGCGCACGGCGACCACGGCCGGGCGGGGCATCCGGTTGTACGTGCTCGCCATCGAGTAGCAGTACGCGCCGGTCGCCGCGACCGCCAGCAGGTCGCCGGGAGCCAGCGTGTCGGGCAGCCAGCAGTCTCGTACGACGATGTCGCCGGACTCACAGTGTTTTCCCACGACCCGGGACAACACGGCCTGCACCGGCTGATCATTGTCGCCCGCGGAGCGGGAAACCACCCGGACGTCGTACACGGCGTCGTAGAGCGCGGTCCGGATGTTGTCGCTCATCCCGCCGTCGACGCTGACGTACCGCCGCGCGGACTCGTCGCCGAGCGAGACGTCCTTGATGGTGCCGACCTCGTACAGCGTGATCGTGCCGGGACCGGCGATCGCGCGGCCCGGCTCACCGGCGATCCGCGGCACCGGCAGGCCCGCGTACGCGCACTCCTTGCGGACGATCTCGCGGATCTGCGTGATCATCTGCGCGGGCGGCGGCGGGTTGTCCTTCTCGGTGTAGGCGATGCCGAAGCCGCCGCCGAGGTCGACCAGGCTCAGCTGGTCGAGCAGTTCGGTGCCGTGTTCCTTGGCCAGGTCGGCGAGCAGCCCGACGACGCGGCGGGCGGCGACCTCGAAGCCGTCGGCGTCGAAGATCTGCGAGCCGATGTGGCTGTGCAGGCCGACGAGCTTGAGGGAACGCGCGTTGAGCACCCGGCGCACCGCCTCGGCGGCGTCGCCACTCGCGAGGGAGAAGCCGAACTTCTGGTCCTCGTGCGCGGTGGCGATGAATTCGTGCGTGTGCGCCTCGACGCCGACGGTGACCCGGATCAGCACCGGCTGCACGACGTCGTGGCGCGCGGCGATGTCGGCCAGCCGGGCGATCTCGAAGTAGGAGTCGAGCACGACCGTGCCGACGCCGGCGACGACCGCGGCTTCGAGCTCCGCGGGCGACTTGTTGTTGCCGTGGAAGGTGATCCGCTCGGCCGGGAAGTCCGCGCGCTGCGCCACGGCGAGCTCGCCGCCGCTGCAGACATCCAGGCTCAGCCCCTGCTCGGCCACCCAGCGGGCGACCTCGATCGACAGGAACGCCTTGGACGCGTAGTGCACCAGCGACGGGTCGTCGAAGGCCTCGGCGTAGTCCGCGCAGCGGGACTTGAAGTCCGCTTCGTCGACGACGAACAGCGGCGTGCCGTGCTGCTCGGCGAGCTCGCGGACGTCGACGCCGGCGATCCGGACGACACCGTCGGCGGCGCGGAAGGTGTTGCGCGGCCACACTTTCGCGGGCAGCTTGTCGAGCTCCTCGGCCCCGGACGGCTGGAGCCCGGAGGTGTCGGCGTGGGGGTAGACGTCGGCGTGCCGTGGGCCCGCGGGGTGCGCCATTTCTTACATCCGTTCCGGAGCGGAGACACCGAGGAGGGCGAGGCCGTTCGCCAGCACCTGGCGGGCGGCCTCGCACAGCGCGAGCCGGGCGTACGTCAGAGGGGTCGCCTCTTCGTCGCCCATGGGCAGCACGCGGCCCACGGTGTAGAACTTGTGGTAGGCGCCCGCGAGTTCTTCGAGGTAGCGCGCGATCCGGTGCGGCTCCCGCATTTCGGCGGCGCGGCGCACGGTTTCCGGGAACTCGCCGATGGTGCGGATCAGGTCGCCCTCGGCGGGCAGGGTCAAGAGTCCGAAGTCGACGTCCGAAGTGGACTCAGTGGACTTCAGGCCGAGATCGGCCGCGTTGCGCTGCAAGGAAGCCAGCCGCGCGTGGGCGTACTGGACGTAGTAGACGGGGTTGTCGTTGGAGTGCTTGCGCAGCAGGTCCAGGTCGACGTCCAAAGTGGAGTCGACGGAGTAGCGGATCAGCTCGTAGCGGGCCGGGTCGACGCCGACGGCCTCGACGAGGTCCTCCATGGTGATCACGGTGCCCGCGCGCTTGGACATCCGCACCGGCTTGCCGTCGCTGACCAGGTTGACCATCTGGCCGATCAGCACCTCGACGGTGGCCGGGTCGTCGCCGAACGCGGCGGCGGCGGCCTTGAGCCGGGCGATGTAGCCGTGGTGGTCCGCGCCCAGCATGTAGATGCACAGGTCGAAGCCGCGGTTGCGCTTGTCCTTGAAGTAGGCCAGGTCGCCGGCGATGTAGGCCGGGTTGCCGTCCTGCTTGATGACGACGCGGTCCTTGTCGTCGCCGTACTCCGACGACTTCAGCCACCAGGCGCCCTCGTCGAAGTACAGGTTTCCGGAGTCCTTCAGCTGCTGCACGGCGGCGTCGACCGCGCCGGACTCGTGCAGCGAGTTCTCGTGGAAGTAGACGTCGAAGTCGGTGCCGAACTCGTGCAGGCTCTGCTTGATCTCGGAGAACATCAGCTCGATGCCGATCCGGCGGAACGTCTCGTGCCGCTCGGCCTCCGGCAGCGACAGCGCGCTCGGCTCGGCCTTGATGACCTCGGCGGCGATGTCGTTGATGTAGCCGCCCGCGTAGCCGTCCTCCGGGGCGGGCTCGCCCTTCGCGGCGGCGATCAGCGACCGGACGAACCGGTCGATCTGGGCACCGGCGTCGTTGAAGTAGTACTCGCGCGTGACGTCGCCGCCCTGGGCGGCCAGCACGCGGCCCAGCGCGTCGCCGACCGCGGCCCAGCGGGTGCCGCCGAGGTGGATCGGGCCGGTCGGGTTCGCCGAGACGAACTCGAGGTTGATCCGGGTGCCGGCCAGCGCGTCTCCGCGGCCGTACGCGGCGCCGGCGTCGAGGACCTGGCGCACGATGTCGCCCTGCGCGGCCGCCGCGAGCCGGAAGTTGAGGAAGCCGGGGCCGGCGACCTCGGCCGAGGCGACGCCGTCGTCCGCCGAAACCGCCTCGGCGAGCGCCTCGGCGAAGTCGCGCGGCTTGAGGCCGGCCTTCTTGGCCACCTGGAGGGCGAGGTTCGTCGCGTAATCGCCGTGTTCGGGGTTGCGCGGGCGTTCGATGGTCACCTGCTCCGGCAGCACGGCGTCGTCGATGCCGCGTGCGGCGAGCACCTGCACGGCGGAGCTGCGGACCAGGTCGGCGAGAGCGGCGGGAGTCACTCGTCGAATTCTAGGTGTGTCCTGGTCGAGGGCTTTCATCGGTCTCGAACACGTCACGGACGGCTGTCGTGTGAGGTGTTAACGGTGATCAGACGGGTGGCCCCTAGACTGGCCCGGGCGGGAATCCGTCCGCAGCCACCAGAGGGAGAACGCGGGAGCCATGGCGAACGGGACAACTCGGAAAAAGGGGTCGGCGGTGAAGGCGGCCCGTGGTTCCGTGGTGAGCAAGAAGGGGACGCCGTGGGGCACGATCATCGCCGTCGTCGCCGTCGTGGCGCTGGCCGCCTCGGTGATCATCTACTACATGGTGCAGTCCGCGCCGAAGCGGGCGCAGGCCGACCGTGAGGCCGCCGCCGCGTCCTTCGCGCCGTCCGCGCAGGACCCGGACCCCTCGAAGCGCATCCCCGGCGTGGTGACCGCGACCTACACGGGCAGCGTCCACGTGCTCCCGACCGAGCGCGTCGCCTACGACAAGACCCCGCCCTTCGGCGGCCCGCACGACCAGACGTGGGCCACCTGCACCGGCACCGTGTACCCGACCGCCGTCCGCACCGAGAACATGGTGCACGCGCTGGAGCACGGCGCCGTCTGGATCGCCTACAACCCGCAGCAGATCTCGGGTGACGCGCTGAACCTGCTGAGCGTGCGCGCCAAGGGCAAGCCGTACACGATGCTGTCGCCGTACCCGGGCCTCGACAAGCCGATCTCGCTGCAGTCGTGGGGCCACCAGCTGAAGCTGGACGACGCCAACGACGCCCGGATCGACGAGTTCATCGCGGCGCTGCGGAGCAACCCGAACGGCGTGTACCCCGAGGTCGGCGCGTCCTGCGACGCGGTCCCGGGCCAGTTCGACCCGGACAACCCGCCGCCGTTCGACCCGTCGAAGCCGGGTCCGGACGCGAAGCCGATGGACTACAAGGGCAGCACGGCCGCGCAGGGTGAGAACGGCATGCCGGCGTCGTCCGCTCCGGCGTCCACCCCCGCTTCCCCCACGCCGACCAAGTGATGTCCGAAGCCGGCCTCGACACCGAAGAGGTCACCGAACAGCCGACCTGGTCGCGCTGGGTGATCATCGGCGGGACGCTCCTCGCGGTCCTGCTGATCGGCGCGACGGCGGGGATGTTCCTCACCCGCGCCATCGACGAAGACCCGGCGGCCGCGGTGCCGGCGGCCGGGTCGGTCGAGGTCGGCTTCGCCCAGGACATGTCGACGCACCACCTCCAGGCGGTGACGATGGCGGGCATCGCCCGCGACCGCACGACCGACCCGGAGATCAAGCAGCTGTCGTTCGACATCGAGCGCACGCAGCTGGAGCAGGTCGGCCGCATGAAGGGCTGGCTCATGCTGTGGGACCAGCCCGAGCAGCCGATCGGCGCCCCGATGCAGTGGATGACGGAACCGATGCCGGGTCACGGTGGCATGCCGGGAATGTCGGCCCCGGGCTCGGTCGACCCGGCGGGCGGCCCGCTGATGCCGGGCATGGCGACGGACGCGGACCTGAAGAAGCTGCGCTCGCTGTCGGGCCGCGAGTTCGACGTGTTCTTCCTGCAGCTGATGCTCCGCCACCACGAGGGCGGGACGTCGATGGCCCAGTACGCGGCCGCGCATTCGACGCTGCCGGCGTTGAAGGCGCTGGTGAACAGCATCCTGACGTCGCAGGGCGCGGAGATGGACCAGATCAAGCTGATGCTTTCGGGCCGGGGCGCCCAGCCGCTGCCCGCTTAGCCGACGTTCATCGTGTTGCCGTCGCCGATCTGGACGCCCTTTGAGTCCGTCACCGTGACGTGGTACTTCCCGTGCGGTTCCGTCTCGCGCAGCACGGCCCGCGCGGCTTCGAGCACCTCGGCGTCGTCACCGACGTTCGCCTCGGTCAGCTCCGCCGCCAGCTCCTCGGGATCGTCCGGTAGTTCGTCGCGGCCGAGGAGACGCCGTACGCCGGACTTCAAGCCTGCGTAAGCGTCTTTCACCGCGGTCGTCGCCGTGTCCTTCGCCCCGGCGGCCGCGCCCGCCGCCAGCGCCGTCACCACCAGTTCCACCGCCTCGATCGTCACCAGGACAGCTCCTGACAGCGGCGGGCGCACTGCGGCGCCTCCACCTGCAGCGTGGCGTGCTCGATCGCGTACCGCGACGACAGCAGGTTCTGCGCCTCGGTGAGCACGTCCGACTGCTTCGCCGGGGGCGCCAGCGTCAGGTGCGCCGAAGCCACCTCCATGCCGGAGGTCAGCGTCCACACGTGCAGGTCGTGCACGTCCGCCACGCCCGGCAGCGCCGAGAGCTCGGCGTTGATCGCCCCGACGTCGACCCCCTGGGGCGCGTGCTGGAAGAGGATGCGCAGCGCCCGGCGCGCCAGCGTCCACGTGCGGGGCAGCACCCACAGCCCGATCGCGACACCGATGATCGGGTCGGCGTAGCGCCAGCCCGTCAGCAGCGTCACCGCGCCGCTGACCAGGACGCCGACCGAGCCGATCAGGTCGGCCAGGACCTCCAGGTACGCGCCGCGGACGTTGAGGCTCTCCTTCGCACCCGCGCGCAGCACCGCGAACGACACCAGGTTGGCCACCAGGCCGGCCGCCGCGGCGAGCAGCACCGGCAGGCCCGGGACCGCCGGCGGGTCGCCGATGCGACCGATCGCCTCGATCAGGACGTACCCCGCGACGCCGAACAGCAGCACCGCGTTCGCCAGCGCGGCCAGCACCTCCGCGCGGTAGAGCCCGAACGTGCGGCCGACCGTCGGGGCGCTTCGGCGCGCCAGCATGATCGCGGCCAGTGCCATGCCGACGCCGAGGACGTCGGTGAACATGTGCGCCGCGTCCGACATCAGGGCCAGCGAGCCGGTCGTCAGGCTGACGACGAACTCGAGCACCATGAAGCCGGCGCCGATGCCCAGGGCGATGGCCAGGCCCCGCACGTGGCGCCCCGACGCGCTCGCCGGCGCGATCGCGTGCCCGTGCCCGTGTCCCTGACCCATTCCGCCTCCGTTCCCGGTTCGCCGTCGGGTCAAACATATAGTCAGATGCGCATATGTACAACAGAGGTCAGCCTAAGATCACTCCCCGGCAAGCTACCGCGCGCGGCAAAGCCGCCCAATCCACCAGGCGGGGTGTCCCGCCAGGCGGACCTGTCACGCTTCGGCGTCGACCATGCGCTCCAGCAGGCCACGCAGCCGGACGCGCTCCTCCGGCGTGAGCGCGGCCAGCGGTTCGGCCGCGAAACCCAGCGCACCCTGGAAGTTGCGCGCCAGCTCGGCACCCGCGGGCGTGGCGACGATGTTCTTGATCCGCCGGTCACGTTCACCCGGACGGCGTTCCACCAGGCCGCGGGCTTCGAGCCGGTCGATGATCCCGGTCACGTTGGACCGCTCGGACTTCAGCTTCTCGGCGATCCGGTGCATGGGCAGCGGTTCGTCGAGCGCGGCGAGCACCTTCGCCTGCACTGTCGTCAGCCCCTGCGCCGCCGCCGCGGACTCGTACGACCCGACGAACCGGTCGACGATCCGGCCCAGCAGGGCGACGACGTCTTCGGTGACCGGGTCAGCGCTCATCCGCCGAGTGTATGCCGATAGTTGACTACGTGAACCATCCATGCCTATAGTCATTTTAGTTCACTACATTAACCATCATTCTCCTGAACGGATCGAGGTTCCCCGATGAGCAACGAGCGCGTCGCCCTGATCACCGGCACGTCCACCGGGATCGGCCTGGCCACGGCGGTGCTGGCGGCCCGGCGCGGCTTCCGCACGGTCGCCACGCTGCGCGACACCGGCCGCGCGGACCGCCTGCGCAAGGCCGCCGCCGACGCCGGGGTCGAACTGGACGTCCGCCAGCTCGACGTCACCGACGCCCGCTCGGTCGGCGCGGCGCTCGAAGGCGTGCTCGCCGACTACGGCCGCCTCGACGTCCTGGTCAACAATGCCGGCGCCGGTCACCTCGGCACCCTCGAGCAGGAGCCGCTCTCGGCGGTCCGCGAGACCATGGAGGTCAACTTCTTCGGCGTCGCCGAGACCACCCGGGCCGCGATGCCGGCCCTGCGCGCGAGCGGCGGCCGCGTGATCACGGTGAGCAGCGTCGGCGGCGTGGTCGGCCAGCCCTTCAACGAGGCCTACTGCGCGGCGAAGTTCGCCGTCGAAGGCATGCTGGAGTCGCTGGCGCCGGTCGCCGCGGCCCAGGGCGTCACGGTGTGCGTCGTCGAGCCGGGCGCGGTCGCCACGGAGTTCGTCAACAACGTCGGGGTCGACGAGCGGCTCTTCGCCCAGGCCGGCCCGTACGCCGAGTCCCTGCGGAAGTACATCGCCAACGTCACGCAGTCGTTCCAGGGCGCGCAGACGGCCGACGAGGTCGCCGAGGTGATCCTGGACGCGATGACCGCCGAGGCGCCGGCCTTCCGGATCCAGACGTCGAAGTGGGCCGAGGACTTCACCGCCACCAAGCTCGCCGACCGCGACGGCGCGGCCGTGCAGCGGATGACGCGCGGCTGGCTCGCCTAGCGCACCAGCCGGAAGAACCCGCGCACCTGCTCGACGAACAGCTCCGGCTGCTCCAGCGCGGCGAAGTGCCCGCCGACGGGCAGCTCCTCGAACCAGCGCAGATCGGTGTAGCGCTGCTCGGCCTGCCGCCGCGACGGCCGCACGATCTCCTTCGGGAACACCGAAACCCCGGCCGGAACGTCCACAGTGGACATATCGCGGTCGTTGTTCTCCCAGTACATCCGCGCGGAAGAGACGGCGGTCGCGGTGAACCAGTAGACGGAGATCGCGTCCAGGATGCGCCGCCGGTCGACGGCGTCCTCCGGACGGCCCTTGTGGTCGGTCCAGGCCCAGAACTTCTCGGCGATCCAGGCGGCCTGGCCGGCGGGCGAGTCGGTGAGGCCGTAGCCGAGCGTCTGCGGCCGGGTGCCCTGCTGGGCGGAGTAACCACTGCCGCTCCGCCGGAACTCCTCGAGATCGGCGAGCGCCCGGCGCTCCCCGGGCGTCGGATCGGCGGCGTGCATCGGCACGGGAGCGAAGTTGACGTGCACGCCGGCGACGTGGCCGGACCGCGCCAGTGCGTTCGTGACGGCGGCACCCCAGTCGCCACCCTGGGCGCCGTAGCGGTCGTAGCCGAGCGACGTCATCAGCTCGTCCCACAGCTCGGCAACCCGCCCGATCTTCAGCGCGGGCTTGTCACTCCACCCGAACCCGGGCAGCGACGGCGCGACGACGTGGAAGGCATCGGCGGGGTCGCCCCCGTGCTTCGCGGGATCGGTGAGCGGCCCGAGAACGTCGAGGAATTCGAGAACGGACCCGGGCCACCCGTGGGTGAGAACGAGCGGCAGCGCCTCGGCCTCGGGCGACCGGACGTGCAGGAAGTGCAGCCCCACCCCATCGACGGTGGCCCGGAACTGCGGAAAGGCATTGAGCCGGCGCGCGAACCCGAAGTCGTACTCCTCGCCCCAGTCACGGCAGATCTCGCGCACGTAGGCGAGCGGGACACCCTGCGACCAGTCATCGACGGTCTCGGCCTCCGGCCACCGGGTACGCCGCAACCGCTCCCGCAGATCGGCGACATCGCCCTCATCGAGGACTACCTGGAACGGCTCGGCCATCTCGGCTCCTTCAGGTGGGCTTCCCACGCTAGCGACGTTCGCCCGAATCGATCAACTTCATGACCCTGACCAGGCGGAACGTTCATGGGACCACCTGCGGGAGGCGGGTCGCGGGGCATGCGCTAAGCTTTCGGAGTCGCCCAGCGATGGGCCCTCGTAGCTCAGGGGATAGAGCACTGCCCTCCGGAGGCAGGTGTCGCAGGTTCGAATCCTGCCGAGGGCACCCCTTTTGATCACGCAAAACCGGCCCCTACCAGCGAGAACGCGGTAGGGGCCGATTCGCGTCTTACCCGGCCAACCACGGCGGGCCATTGACCGACACAGAGCTGCATAGGGCATTCGCGGGATATTTAGATCCGCTTAAGCGATGATGCGGGTCGGGTCGGCGAACGACATCGTCGCCGGTCCCCGGCCGCGAGATGATCGGCACCGCCGCCGAGCAGCTGCGCCGCAAGTCTGCTTCCGACCGTGCACGCGTCGTCGTGCTCATCGCGCACCTGCTCGACCACATGTATGCCGAAGTCCTCGCTACCTTCGTTGCGCACCACCTCGAGCCGCTCACTGCTGCTTATACCGGCCCACCTGGTCGTCTGGTCCGTGGCGGAGAACCGCTGACCAACCTGCTCTACAACGGCGACGGCACCCCCGACCAACCGCCATCGCCCGGCGCCGGGGACAGGCTGGAGTTCCTCACCGCTGTGGATATCGAGTTCCGCCCCGGTCGGCACCCTTAGGACCTGTGAACGGTTCGCGGGGCCAGGGCGGGTGTGCCCGGTCAGTCGCCGACGTGGCGGTGGCCGGGATCGCGCGCGGTCCGCGGCCGGATCCCGGGCTGGGTGCTGGCCGGGTCGAGTGTGTTGAGGACCAAGTCGTCCCAGTCGGTGCCGGCGAGCCAGCCCTTGCCCATCAGGTGCGCGGTCCAGTGCAGGTAGGCCGGCCAGGTCCGGATCCGCTCCACCGCGATCCGGTAGCCCTGACCGGGCTCGCAGCTGTCGTGGGTAACCCGCCAGTGGGTGCGGGTGTCGGGCGCGGCGAGCAATTCGTCCAGCAGGAACTGCCCTTCGTCCGGCGGCGGCGCCGGCACGGCGGTGTCCGGTCGGCACCACACGGCGCCGTCGCCGTCGGCGATCAGCTGCAGGCACACGTCGCACACGGCCAGCAGATCCGGCTGGATCTCCGGTTCCTGCCCGGTCACGGCTGGGGCTGCAGCAGGTGGTCGAAGTTGTGGACGACGTCGACGGCCTGGCCGTGCTCAAGCGCCGCGGCGAACATCGCGTCGAACTCATCGTCAGGCGCCCCGGTGGCCGGCGCCGCACTGAGGTCCTCCAGCCGCGCGAGCGCCTCGGCCTCGCGGCGGGCGGCCGGTTCGTCGGTGAGGCGTTCGATCGCGCGGCGGCCGGCGCGGTCCTCGCCACGGTCGACGATCAGCCAGCTGCCGTCGGTGCCCGGCTCGACCACGTACCTCGGCGTCGTCTGCGTCATCCCGCCCCCCCTTCGGCCGCGCCGTCCGGCACCACCGATCCTGTTCTACACCGGCACGCCCCGCCGACCGCAGGGCGGACACGCCGAGTGCGTCCGGCAACGACGCCGGGCAGGAACCAGATCGCCGGGCCGTTCGATCACCATCACGCTTCGACGCAGCAGGATATGCAACAGCGATGTCGCCGCGGATCTTTACACCCGCGTCGTCGAGGAGACAGACACAGGCCCTGGGTCGTTTCAGGAAAAGCCAAAAGCAGCCAGCCAGTCGTCACAGCAGTCCGGCGTTGTGCAGTTGCAGGACCACCAGAGATCGACCGCCGGTGCGACGAGCGGCGCCACCCAGACTGGCACTCCCAGGGAACGGGAGAGATGTCGGACACGACATCATCCCTTTTCTTGTTTTCACGGCTGCGCCGTTCGAACCGCCCGTCCCGGTCGAACGGCAAGCTGGACCTTCGTGAGCAGCATGGCGCGCCGCCCGGATGGTGGGCCCAAGCGGAGTGACCGTGCCGGTACTCGGCCTCGGTCGGCCGCGATGTGCCGGGCGGCCGGGAGTTCGGCGATGCTCCGGTCGCAGCCGGGCGTCGGCGGACCCGGTCAGCCGGTGACGACGACGATCGCCTCGGACACGAGCGGGCCGAGGAAGCCGGCGGCGAGAGCGGCGACGACGATCGAGCCCGGTGGTGTCACGGGAGTTCCCGCAGCGCGGCGACCGGGCACGAGGTGACGGCCGCCCGCGCTGCGGCGAGTTGCTCCGGCGGGATGTCGGTGCCTTCGAAGTGGTGGACGAGTTCGGCGTCGTCGTCGAGTTCGAAGATCGCGGGCGCCTGTTCGGTGCACAGGCCGTGGCCTTCGCAGCGGTTGTGATCGGCGAAGATCTTCACCGGGTGTCCCCTTTCAGGCCGGGATGAGTTCGATCGGGAGCCGCCCGAGGCGGTGGATGATGTTGTTGCGGGCCCACTCCGGCGGGCCGGCCGGCTCTATCCGGTCGACGCGGGCCACCAGTGCGCGCAGCATCGACTGGGTTTCCAGGCGGGCGAGGCCTTGCCCGGCGCAGCCGTGCGTGCCGTGGCCGAAGCCCAGCTGGCGGGCGGCGTCCCGGCGGATGTCGAACGTGTCCGGGTCGTCCCACGCCAGCGCGTCGCGGTTGGCGGAGGCGTAGAGGACCAGGACCCGGGAGCCCGCGGGCAGCGCGGTGCCGGCCACCTCGGTGTCGCGCGCGACCTTGCGGCTGAACGCGCGCAGCGGGGATTCGAACCGGACGACCTCGTTGACCGCGTTGGGGATCAGGCCCGGGTCCTCCTTGAGGAGCTGCCACTGGGCGGGGTGGGTGGCGAACAGGTGCAGGGCGCTCGCGATCGCGCTGAGGGTGGTGTCCAGGGACGGCGCCAGGTAGTCGATCATCAGCGCCGGGCACTCGGCGTGAGCGAGTTCGCCCGCGTCGGCCGCGCGCAGCAGGTCGTCACCCATGCTGCCGGGCAGGACCTTCCGCTGCTTCGCGACGGTGTGCGCGAAGCGCATCATGCCCAGGCCGGCGGGGACCGCCTGCACCGCCTGGCCGTTCAAGGGCCCCAGGACGTCGAAGGTGGCCGCGCCCCACCGCAGCAGGTGCTCCCGCCCCTCCGCCGGCCACCCGACGAGGTCGGGGACCACCGCGGCGGGCAGTGCGCCCGCGACTTCGACGCCGTCGACGGTGCGCCGGGCGAGTGCGGCCTCGACGATCTCGGCCGCCTGGCGTTCCACCACCTCCCGCATCGCGCGCAGCGCCCGGGGGGTCAGCCGGTGCGCGACCAGGGCCCGGCGGCGGGCGTGGTCTTCGCCGTCGCTGTTGAGGGTCGTGCCCCGGGAGAGCCGGTTGGCGATGAGGTTGAGCGCCACGCCAGAGCCGGAGACGAAGGTCTTGTCGTCCAGCAGCACGGCCTTGCATTCGGCGTAGCGGGGCAGCGCGTGGACCTTCTGCTCGGGCAGCCACACGACCGGACCGAGTTCGCGCAGGTTCGCGTAGTGCGGGTAGGGGTCCAGGATCGCCTGCGGCGAATAGATGTCCGGCCGGTAGACCGGCACGTCGTGGCGTCGGGGCATCGTTGCTCCTTGTCAGAAATACCGGCACCGGGAGAGGCGGCGACCGGCGCTCAGCACCGTCCCGTCCGGACGGACGACGGCCGTGCCGGTACGCAGCCAGCGGTGCAGCTCACCGGAACGCCGCGTGCTGACGAGGACCGCGCCGGACTCCCGGATGGCGGCTCGCTCGGTCTCCGACGGCGTGATCGTGGTGACGACGGCGAAACGGCCGCCGGCGACGTCGTCGAAGCGGGTTCCGTCGTCGAGGAGGGCGTTGGGGCACAGCCGTCCCGCCAAGGACCGCCCGAAGCGGGGCCGCACGACCAGGTCCGAGCGGTGCAGTCCCGGCGTCGCGCTGTCGAGGACGCGCCCGCTCAGGCGCGGCGCCACCACCCGGCGGATCAGGTCGCCGAACCGCCCGCCTTCGGTCATGGCCTTGCCGACCAGCACGGCCCGCCGGATCATGGCCCGCGCGTGCGGCTTGCGTTCCGCCTCATAGCTGTCGAGTGCGCTGACGGACAGGGTCCCGTCGAGGACACCGGCGAGTTTCCAGGCGAGGTTGACGGCGTCGCGCAACCCGGCGCCCATGCCCTGCCCGATGAACGGCGGGGTGAGGTGGGCGGCGTCGCCGAGCAGGAACACACGGCGGTCACGCCACCGGTCCGCGACCCGTGCACGGAAGGTGTACTCGGCGACGCGGACGATCTCCAGCTCCGCGGCCGGAACGTCCCTGGTCCACGGCGCGATCAGCGGGAACAGCCGGTCCGGGCGGTGGAAGTCGTCGGCGGTCTCCCCCGGCAGCAGCCGGAATTCCCAGCGGTAGCGGGTCTTCCCGATGCGCATGTAGGTCGCGGCGCGGGCCGGGTCGCAGACCTGGTGCACGCCTTCCCAGTGGCCGAGGTCGGCGGTGGTGGCGATGTCGACCACGAGCCAGCGCTGGTCGAACTTCAGGTCCGCCGTCGTCGCGCCGATCGCCGTCCGGGTGAGGCTGTTGGCGCCGTCGCAGCCCAGGACGTAGTCCGCGTGGATCGTCTCGCGCGCACCGGTGCCGCGGTCGGTCACGTCGACCCGCACGCCGGTCCCGTCCTGCCGGACACCGGTGACCTCGGTGTTGCCGCGCAGGGTGACCGCGCCGATCGTCGCCAGGTGGGCGCGGAGCAGGTGCTCCAGGTCGGGTTGGTCGAACATGTTCGCCTCCGGGTAGCCGTGGCGGCCGCCGCCCGGCGAACGGCGGAACTCCGCCAGCACGCGCAGGTCCGGATCGAGCAGCCGCAGTCCGTGGCAGGGCCGGGAGATGGCGGCGAACTCCCCGGCCAGCCCGAGCCGGCCGAGGATGCGGTGCACCTCGTCGTCCAGGTGCACCGCGCGCGGCTGCGGGTAGACCGACTCCCACCGCTCCAGCACCAGGCATCCGACGCCGTACCGGCCGAGCAGCGCCGCGGCGGTCAGCCCGGTCGGGCCCGCCCCGACGATGACGACGGGCACCCTCACGGCGACACCCCGAGGGCCACCAGGTAGCCGGCGACGAGCACTGCGCAGACCAGCGCCGGCACGACGTCGCGGCCCCGGTCGTGGTTGCGCACGTGCGTGATGACGGCTCCGCCGAGCAGGAGGAGCAGGCCGGCGCCGGCCAGGGCGCCGAGCACCGGCACGGTCAAGCCGAGCAGGAGACCGGCGGCGCCGGCGATCTCCAGCGCGCCGATGCCGCGGTAGGCCATGACGGAGAATCCGGCCTGCGTGGCGCGTTCCCGCATGGGCGCGAGCGCGAACACCTTGGCCGCGCCGAAAACGAGGAAGATGACCGCCGCCAGGACGGACAGTGTGCTCAACATGAGTTTCCTTGGCAGGTCAGCCGGGTGGGCACGGTGTAGCGGGCGAGAGTCGCGGCCACCTTCGGTTCGTCCACTTCGGACGGAATGGTGACGGCGGCGACCACGGTGCCGTCCTCGATCACCGCGTCGACGGTCACGCCGTCGAACGCCGCCAGTGCCTCGGTGATCGCGCGGCGGGTGGCGTCGGCGCGCAGGGCGAGCTTGTAGGGCTTGCCGACGTCGGTCACGGGCAGCGCGTCGAGCACCGTGACCGCCTTCGGCGCGGCGGCGCGCTCGGGTACTCGCTCGGCGGCCCACGCGAGCAGGCCGGCCTCGGTCGCCGTGGTTCCGGGAGCAAGGGTGACATACGCGACGGGGACCTCTCCGGAATGCTCGTCCGGACGGCCGACCGCCCCGGCCGCGGTCACTTGCGGGTGGGCCAGCAAGGCGTCCTCGATCATGGCCGGGTCGATGTTGTGCCCGCCGCGGATGATGAGGTCCTTGGCCCGGCCGGCCAGGTGCACGAATCCGCCGGCGTCCAGCCGGGCCAGGTCACCGGTGTTCAGCCAGCCGTCGTGGAGTTTGCCGAGGCCGTCCAGGACGTAGCCGTTCTCGTCGTGTCCGACGACGTAGCCGGGGAACACCGTGGGGCCGCTGATGGCCAGCACCCCGGTCTCGCCGCTGGGCAGTTCCTCCCCGGTTTCCGGGTGGACGACCTTCATCCGCTGGTACGGCAGGCGCTGCCCGACGGTGCCGGGGCGCGGGACGTCGGGGAAGCTGCGCGCGCTGGCGCAGGTGGCTTCGGTCAGCCCGTAGCCTTCGACCAGGGTGACGCCGGTGTGGGCCTGGAACCCCTCCCGCACGGCGGCGGGTAGCGGCGACGCGCCGACCATGGCGAACCGCAGGCTCGAGATGTCGGCGTCGACCGGGCACTGCGCGAGCACCGCGTACACGGTCGGCACCGCGCTCATCGCGGCGACCCGGTGGTGCTCGACGATCTGCCAGAACTGCCCGTACAGCGCGGGTTCGCGGTAGCCGAGCGGGCCCGCCCACACCGCGTGCTGGCCCTTGAACAGCGGCGCGAGCAGCGTGACCACCAGCGCGTTGACGTGGAACAGCGGCAGCGCGGCGAACACGACCGAGCCGACGTCGAGCAGCGAGTTGGCCGCGATCATCCACGCGTCGGCGACCTCGTTGGCGTGCGTGTGCGCGGCCAGCTTCGGTGCCCCGGTGGTGCCGCCGGTGTGGAACAACGCGGCCAGGTCCGATGCCACCGGGGGTGCACCGGCGAACCCGGAAGCGTCCATTGTGGAGGACAGCTCGGCGAGGTAGCCGACACGCACCCCCTCGATGGCGGGCAACGCGGCCGGTTCGCCGCCGGTCGGGCGCAGCACGAGGACGACGTCCAGCTCGGCGGCCAGCGTCCGGGCGGTGTCCCAGACTTCCGGCGCGAGGTCCGGCCCGGCGGTGATCAGCACGCGCGCGCCGGACAGGCGAAGGAGTTCGCCGAGGTGGCCGCGGGACAGGCCGCCGTTCAGCGGGGCCGCGACCCCGGCGAGCTGCGCGGCCAGGGTCGCCGGAACCAGGTCGGCGCAGTTCGGCGACATCAACGCCACCGCGTCGCCCCGCCGGACCCCGAGCTCGCGCAGCAGGTTCGCGTAGCGGTGGACATCGGCGAGCAGCTCGGCGAAGGTGCGCCGGACCGGCTCGCGCCACCGCGCGGCCCCGGGCAGCACGGTGGTCGCCGGGTGCTCCGGCCACCATCCGGCAGCCCGCCGCAGCAGGGCGTACGTCGACTCCGGCAGGCCCCGGTCGGCGAGCGGGACGGCTTCGATCGCGGCCAGGTCGGCGGGCTCGGCGTAACGCGGCCAGAGCGAAGCGCCGCTCATCGCCGGTACCGCACGATCGTGCGCTGGGTGCCCAGGTCGAGCGCGCCGTCGTCGGTGGCGACGGACGCCTCGACCACGTCTCCGTCGGCGAGGTACTTCGGGTTTTTCGCCTGGCCCTTGAAGAACAGCTTCCACTTCAGGGCCGGGGGCAGCAGCGCGGCGATCTTTTCCACGGCTTTCGGCGGTGCGGACAACGCGGTGCCGACCGGGGTCCCGGTCAGCACCAGATCGCCGGGATCCAGCCGCTGGAACCGGGCCAAGGCCCGCAGGGCCTCGAGCGGGCGGTAGATCATGTCCTCCCCGACGACCGCGTTCTGGCGGACCACGCCGTTGACCGACAGCCGCAATCGCAGGTCGGCGAACCGCTTCAGCTCGCCGGCCGCCAAGAGCACGAGGGCAGGCCCGGCCGGGGTGAACGTCGGGTACGACTTGGCCTCGTAGAACTGGGTCTGCGGCAGCTGGATGTCCCGGGCGGAGACGTCGTTGGTCACGACCAGGCCCGCCACGTATCCGTCCGCGGCGGTGATCTCGCTGCCGACCGGGATCTCCCGGCCGATGACGAGCCCGATCTCCACTTCGTAGTCGAGCAGGTTCACGTGGGCCGGCTTGACGACGTCGTCGAACGGGCCGCTGATCGAGCCGGACGCCTTGCGGAAGAACGTCAACGGCACGGTCTTCGGGTCCATCCCGGCATCGGTGACGTGCGAGGTGAAGTTGGTCATCTGGGCGACCACGCGGCAGGGCGCGGTGACCGGGGAGACCAGGTCGAGCGAGGCCACCGGCACGGTGTCCGCAGCCGCGGCCGTGATCGCCGGGCGGTCGGCGAGCAGTTCGGCGGTGGTCTTCGCGGCCGTCGGGATCTTCGCCGCACCGGACGGCGTGGCGAGGTACCAGGCGTCGGCGGTGCGCAGGACGGTGAGGCTCATGCGCACACCTCGCCGGCGCTCGGTGCCGCCTGAGCCGGAAGCGCGGTGTTGAATGATTCACTCGCAAGCTCGTTCATGAGCGGGCCACCTTCAGCAGGCCCAGCAAGCGCCGGGCGCCGAATTCGTTGTCTTCGCGGAGTGCGGAGAACACCGCGCGCAGTTCGCGCAGGGATTCCTTGCCGGGTTTGACGCCGAGGAAGTCGGCGGTGGCGGGCGGCCCCCACTGGGCCAGCCCGGAGGCGGTCATGGGGGCCCAGCCGGGCTCGAGGGTGTTGTCGAACAGGTCGCCGTCGCTGAAGTGCTCGACCATGAACCCGTCCGGGTCACGCCAGTAGTCGAAGAGCTGGCTGCCCTCGACGTGCCTGCCGATGCCCCACGAATGGTGATAGCCGTGCTCGCGCAGGTACTCGCCGCCCGCGGCCAGCGCGTCGAGGTCGGCGACCTGGTAGGCCGAGTGCACGTAGCGGTCGGCCGGGCCGAGCACCATGGCCAGCGTGTGGTGGTCGGCCGGGGTGGCACCCCGGTCGCACCGGATGAAGCTCATCACCGGCCCGCGCTCGCGCTGCCCCGGGTAGTACAGGAAGTCGCTGACGATCAGGCCCAGGTGTTCCAGGTACCAGTCCAGGGCCTCGCGGTAGCGGGTCGTCTGCAGCACCACGTGCCCGAGCCGCTGCGCCGGCGCCGGCGCCCGGGGCGGGCGTTGCGTGGCGTTGACCCGCCGGACTTCGTGCCCGAAGTTGAACAGGTGCGGCTCCCGCGGCGGCAGCGCGGGCAGCTCGTGGGTGTCCGAGACGACCCGGACCCGCAGGCCGCTCGGGTCGGGCAGGTCCACGACGACGCCGCCCAGCGTCTCCGGCAGCCTGGCGACCGGCCGGCCGGTGGCTTCGGCCAGCCGCAGGACATCGCCCGGGGTCGCGGCCAGGAACGCCGGTCCGAGGAACTTCGACCGGGCGCCCTTGCGGATGAGCACGCACGGCGCGCCGGCGTCGGTGCCCCGCAGGTGCAGCTCGCGGCCGGTGCTGAGCACGGTGGTGAACCCGAAGGCCCGGGCGAACACCTCCGCGCGCCGCAGATCCGGCTTCTCGAACTCCAGCCACGCCAGGTCGTGCACCTTGATCACCGGGTTCGCCGCCCGGCCGGGGTGCTCACCCGCGAGTGCGCCGCGCTCGCTGTGCAGCCCGCTGTGCGGATCTCCCACGGCGGCTCCCTCCATCCACGATGATGACGACATCGTCAGTTACGAACATGTCATCAGTCAAGAGTTTCTGACGATTTCCTCACCAGTGACGCCATGGGCTACGATGCGGCGACGACCGGCGAAGAGGGGAGCGCAGATGCCGGAGCACGCTCCGAGCCGCCTGGAACGGCGCAAGGCGCGCACCCGCGCGGCCCTGGTCCGGGCGGCCCAGGTACTCATCGCCGAGGGCAGGACGGCGGTGCCGATCCTGGAGATCACCCAGGCCGCGGACGTCGGAATGGGGTCGTTCTACAACCACTTCGAAACGAAGGAGCAGCTCTACCAGGCGGCGATCGAGGACGCCCTCGACGTCCACGGCACCCTGCTGGACGAGCTGACCACCGACCTCGACGACCCGGCACAGGTCTTCGCGCAGAGCTTCCGGCTGACCGGGCGCCTGCACCGGATGCACCCCGAACTCAGCAAGGTCCTCCTGCACCACGGTCTCGAACTCGCCACCGCGAAGACCGGACTGGCTCCCCGCGCCCGCCGCGACATCGAGGCCGCCGTACGAGCCGGCCGCTTCACCGTCCAGGACACCGAACTCGCCATGGTCACGGTGGCCGGGACCGCACTCGGCCTCGGCCACCTGCTGCACTGCCGGCCCGAGCGCGACGACGCCGCGACGACCGACCAGGTGACCGAGGACTTGCTGCGGATGCTCGGCCTCAGCGCCGCCGAAGCCCACGAGATCTGCAGCCGGCCGCTACCCGACCTCGTCACCACCGCGACCGGGCCGGACACCGCCGCCTGAAACACAGCGTCCCGCCGGGTGAATGTGCTGATCCGCCAACGAAAAACGGCACCGCTTCAAGCCGGACCAGGCCACGCCGCCCGGTCCGGCTCGGCACACATATAGCGTTACCCCCTACCCGTATGTATGATCCGATTTCGAGCTGCCTCGCCGATTCCGGTCCGCTAGGCTGCTTAGTAGGTCGACGTGGCCGACGGGAGGCGCGGTGCTGGGTGCGCTCGTGGTGCTCGCCGGAGTCCTCGTGCTCGCCGCGGCGGTCTACGGCGTCGCGCGGCTGGTGCGGCTGACGTCGACGGCCCGGGACGTTCCGCCGTACCTCTCGGGCGGCTCCCCGGCCGAACACGCGGTCTCCCGCTACCACGTCCGGTGGTACACCGTCACCATGGTCTTCCTGGCCTTCGACATGGAGATGGTGTTCATGTACCCGTGGACGCTCGTCGTCGCGGAGGTCGGGACCCCGGCCGTGGTCGAGATGTTCGCCTTCCTGGCCGTGCTGTTCGCCGGCGTCTGGTACGCGTGGCGAGAAGGCGCCTTCCGATGGACCTGACGGCCTGGCTGCTCGGCCGGACGCCCGTCCGGCCGCTGGTCGCCACCGCGGTCGGCGGGACCGGTGTCCGCCTGGCCGTCGAGCGGGAGATGCGCCTGCGCGGCTGGCGGCCCGCGCTGAACCCCGCGGAGGCGAACCTCCTGGTGGCCGCGGGGCCGGACGACCCGGCGACGGCACCGTTCGTCGACGCGGTGTGGCGGCTGGTCCCCGTGCCGCGCGTGCGGCTCCAGCTCGCGGACGCCGCCGACGTCGCGGCCGCCCTTTCCGAGGCCGAGCGGCGGCTGCGCTCGCCGGCCCACCACAACCTGCCCCCGGCGAGCAGCGAGCACGAAGGGCATGCGCCGCACCATGAGCACGTCGCACCGGACCATTCCGGACACGGCGAGCACGATCACCACCACGGCCACGACATGAGCGGCATGGCGATGCCCGGCGGCATTCCGATGGCCGACCGGACCGAAGACCGCGACGGCCTGAAACTCGACCGCCTGACCGTCCCGCTCGGCCCGATACTCCCGGCTTGGCCGGCCGGCCTGCTCGTCCGCACTTTGCTGCAGGGCGACGTCGTGCAGGAGGCGACCGTCGAAACCGTCCTGACCCCGCGGCCCGCGACGCGCGCGTTCTGGGACAACGAGGCCCGGCTCCCCGCACGCCGGCTCGACAGCTGCGTGCGGCTGCTGACCGTCGCGGGCTGGGAGCACGCCGCCGTCGTCGCCGCGCGGCTGCGGGACGACCTGCTCGCCGGGCAGGACCCGGGCCCGCGGTTCACGCGCTGGGCGAACCGGGTCCGCCGCTCGCGGGTCCTGCGCTGGTCGCTGACCGGCATCGGCGCCCAGGCCGGCTCCGGTGACGCGTGGGACCGGCTGATCCGCTGGATCGACGAGGCCGCGAGCCCGGCCGTCGAGGACCCCGCCGAGATCCTCGACGCCCTGCCGGCACTGCTGGCCGGCACCGAGCTCGCGACGGCCCGGCTGGTCGTGGCGAGCTTCGATCCCGACCTCGAACGCCTGCGGGTCTCCCATGGTTGACGTACTCCCGTGGTGGGGCGGTCTGCTGCTGCCCGTGGTGCTCGCGGTCCTGGCGACGGCGACCGCCTCGGGGGACGCGGTCCTGCGGGCACGCGCGAGCGGCGGTCCCATCCGGCCGGCGGTGACACTGCCCCTGCGCCAGGCCGGTGGGCTGCTCGTCCAGCAACGCCGCCGCACGATCGCGGCCGACGTCCTGCTCGGGCGCGGCGGGGCACTCGCGCTGCTGCCGGCCGCGGTGCTCGCCTCGCTCGTGACGCCGCTCGGCCGGTGGGCGGTGGCGGACCTGTCGATCGGGATCGTCTGGTTCAACGCGATGGAGGCCGTGGCCTGGGCCGCCGTCTGGCTGGTCGGCTGGGGCGCGAACTCGGCGTACGGCCTGGTGGGGGGCTACCGCTTCATCGCGCAGGGCTTGGCCTACGAGCTGCCGCACATGTTCGCACTGATCACGGCCGCGCTCGGTGCCGGTTCGCTGCGGGTGGCCGACGTCGTGGCCGCGCAGGACTCGCTGTGGTTCGTGGTGTGGATGCCCGTCGCCTTCGTCGTCCACCTGCTTTCGGTGCTCGCGATGGCGTTCTGGGGTCCGTTCGGCCACCCGGTCGGCGCCGACACGGCGGGCGGCGCGGCCGCCGAGCTGTCCGGTGCCGACCGGCTCGTCTTCCAGGGCGCCCGGTGGCTGCTGCTGACGTCGGGCGCGGCGTTCGCGGTGCCGCTGTTCCTCGGCGGCGGTTCCGGGCCGCTGCTGCCCGCGTGGCTGTGGTCGGTGGTGAAGACCCTGGCCGTGCTCGCGGTGCTGGTGTGGGCCAAGAGCCGGCTCCCGACGCTGCGGATGGAGCGTTACCAGGAGATCGCCTGGGTCGTGCTCATCCCGCTGACGCTGGTGCAGGCCCTCGTCGTCGCCGTCATCGTGCTCGCCCGTTAGGAGGATCAGTCGCATGTGGACGCAAGTGGCCTTCTGGGTGTGCGCGGCCGGTGCGGTGGCGACCGGCATCGCGGTGTTCCGGGTCGACTCGATGGCGCGCGCGACCTTTGCGCTGCTCGCTTCGTTCGTCTTCGCCGCGGGTACCGTTCTCCTGCTGAACCTCGCCTACCTGGGCGTGCTCGTGATCCTGATGATGATCATGGAGATGGTCGTCATGGTCGTCTTCATGATCATGTACATGATGAACCCGGCCGGCCTGATGCCGATGACCATGGTGCACAACCAGAAGGGCTCCTTGGCGATCGCGGGCGGGGTGTTCGCCGCGCTCGCCGCCGGGATCTTCCTCGTGCACTGGCCGACGTCGAACGCGCCGCGCCCGGCCGATCCGACGCGGGCGCTGGGTGAAGCCCTGATGGGCTCGAAAATGCTGGTGATGATGGTGCTCGGGCTATGCCTGTTCGCCACGATCGTCGCCACCGTCGTGCTGGCCACGCACCGCGGCCGCTACGACCGCTACGGCGACCGGCTCCGCGAGAAGCGGCCCACGGACCCGATCCGGGGAGGGCTGGACCGGTGACCCTGCAGGCGTTTCTGCTCCTGGCCGCGGCGCTGTTCAGCGTCGGGCTCTACGGCGCGCTCTCCCAGCAGTCCATCGTGATGATCATGATGGGCCTGGAGCTGATGGCCAACGCGGTGATCGTCGCCGGGGCCGCGTTCTGGTACTTCGCCTCGCCGACGCGGCCGGACGGCCAGGTCGTCGTGCTGGTCGCGGTGACGCTGATGGCGGTCGACATGGCGATCGGGTTCGCGGTGGTCACGGCGATCTTCCGGCGCCGTGACGTCGACCTGACCGACTCCGCCGCGGACCTCAAGGGCTGAGCCGATGACCCTCTGGCTGCTGATCGCCCTCCCCGTCGTCGCCGGTGCCGGGCTGCTGCTCGCCGGTCGCGCCGCCGACCGCGTCGCACCGGTGGCCGGGGTCGGAACGGCCGTCGGCACGCTCGCCCTGGCGGTCGCCGCCGCGGTCGTCCGGCCCGAGGTGTCGGCTCCGCTGCTGGCCCGGCTGCCGGTCGCGCTCGCCGTGGACGGGCTGTCCGCGGTCATGGTCGTCACGGTCGCGGTGGTCCTGGTGGCGGTGCTGGTCTTCGCCGCCGGGGAGTTCGGGGCGGCGGAGTCACGGGCCCGGTTCCACGGCCTGATGCTCGTCTTCGCGGGGGCCATGCTGGTCACCGTCACCGCCCGGGACCTCGTGGTGCTGCTGATGGCCTGGGAGGTCATGGGCGCCTGCTCGTACGCCCTCATCGGGTTCTGGTGGCGCGAGGACCACCGCGTCGGCTCGGGCGCGATCGCGTTCCTCACCACGCGTTCGGCCGACCTCGGCCTGTACCTCGCGGCCGGGGCCGCGCTCGCGGGCGGCGTCGCGGGGCTGAGCCTGGCCGGGTTGCCGTCGGCGGCCGGTGGCTGGCGGGACGCCGTGGCGGCCGGGATCGTGCTGGCCGCGCTCGGGAAGTCCGCGCAGCTGCCGTTCAGCTTCTGGCTCTCCCGCGCGATGGACGGCCCGAGCCCGGTCTCGGCGCTGCTGCACTCGGCGACCATGGTCGCGGCGGGGGCGTACCTGCTGATCCGCGTCGAGCCGCTGCTGGCCGCGACCGGGTGGGCCGCGGACACCGTGGCCTGGGCCGGGGTGCTGACCGCGCTGGTGCTCGGCGCGGTCGCCGTGGTGCAGCGGGACCTCAAGCAGGTGCTGGCCGCGTCGACGTGTTCGCAGCTCGGGTTCATGGTGCTGGCCGCGGGCGTCGGCGGCGGGACCGCCGGGACGGGCCAGCTCGTGGCCCACGCGGCGACCAAGAGCCTGCTGTTCCTCGGCGCCGGAGCGTGGCTGGTCGCCCTCGGCACCAAGGATCTCGACCGGCTTCGCGGTGCCGCGCGCCGGTATCCGCTGCTCGGCGTGCTGTTCACGATCGGGGCGCTCACCCTGGCCGGGGTGCCGCCGCTGTCGATCTGGGTGACCAAGGACGCCGTGCTCGCCGCGGCACTGGCCGGCTCCCCCGCGCTGTACGTGGCCGGGCTGGCGGCCGCGCTGGTCAGCGGCGCGTACGTCGGCCGGGTGCTGGCGATCCTGTGGCAGCCCGCCGAGGTGGCCGAGCGACGGCTGAGCCCGCTGCTGCTCGGGCCGCTGCCGGTGCTCGCCGCGGCGGCCGCGCTGCTCGGGATCGGCGGCCTGCCGGACTTCGCGCACCGGTTCGCCGGGCTCGTCGGCGCCCCGGAAGTCACGCCCGGCTGGGCCGAGCTGCTCGGGTCCGGACTGCTCGCGATCGCCGGTGTCGCCGGGGCCGCGCTCTGGGTCCGACGACGAGCGCTGCCGGAGGCGGGAGTTCTCGCCGGCTGGCTGCGGCTGGAGCGGATCGCCCACGTGGCGGTGGCGACGCCGGCGATGCGGCTCGCCCGAGGGCTGGCCCGGTTCGACGACCAGGTCGTGGACGGCGGCGTGCGCGCGGCCGCCGCGACCGGAGCGGCGCTCGGGAAGCTGGCCGACGTCCGCGTGGAGGTGTCGATCGACGCCCTCGTCCGCGGGGTGTCCCGGGGAGCTCGCGCGCTCGGGCGGCTGGCGCCGCGGCCGCAGACCGGGCAGCTGCACCACTACTACGCCCAGGCCGCGGTCGCGCTGGGCGTCCTGGCCGTGTTGTTGATCATCCTGTGAGGAACGAGAGGTAGCGCGTGCTCAGCGTCGTGGTGTTCCTGCCCCTGGTGGCCGCGGTGGTGCCGCTCGCGCTGCCGCGCGCCGGCGCCCGGTTCGTCCGCTGGTGGTGGATCGCCGTCGCCGCGGCGGACCTGGCCCTGGTCATCGCGCTCTGGATCGGCCACCCCGGCGGCGACGGCTACGCCTACGAGGTCAACCTGCGCTGGATTCCCAGCATCAGCTCGGGTTACCACCTCGGCGTCGACGGCCTCAGCCTGCCGCTGCTGGCCCTGACGGCGGTGCTGTTCCTCGCCTGCGCGGTGTACTCGCTGCGGCAGGACCACCGCGTCCGGTCCTTCGCCGTGCTGTTCCTGTTCCTCGAGTCCGTCTGCCTCGGGTTGTTCGTCTCGCTCGACCTGATCCTGTTCTTCGTCTTCTTCGACCTGTCCATCGTCGGCATGTACTTCGTGATCGCCGGCTGGGGCCACCGCGACGCCGCGCGCGCCGCGCTGAAGTTCTTCCTCTACACGTTCGTCGGTTCGCTGGCGCTGCTGGTCGGGTTCATCGCGCTGTACGTCACGGCGTCGCCGCACACCTTCGACATCGTGGAGCTGACCCGCCGGACGCCCCTGGCCGGCGGCGGGTGGGCCGCCGGGCTGGTGCTGCTCGCGCTCGGCGTCGGGTTCGCGATCAAGACCCCGACCGTGCCGTTCCACACCTGGCTGCCGCCCGCGCACACCGAAGCACCCGCGGCCGGGTCGGCCATCCTGGCCGGCGTGCTGCTGAAGATGGGCACCTACGGCTTCGTGCGGATCGCGATGCCGATCCTGCCGGACACCTGGCGCCGCTACGCGGTCGTGTTCGTCGTCGTGGGCGTCGTGAGTGTCCTTTATGGAGCGCTGGTCGCGCTGGGACAACGGGACTTCAAGCGGATGATCGCCTACACGTCGGTCAACCACATGGGATACATCGTCCTGGCCGTCGGCGCGGCCGGGCTCTTCGCGAATTCGGACGCCGAAGCGCGTCAGCTCGCCGTCACCGGTGCCGTGACGCAGATGGTCAGCCATGGGCTGATCACCGGAGCGCTGTTCCTCCTCGCCGGAGTGCTCTACGAGCGCGGCGGCACCTACGACCTGGACCGCTACGGCGGCCTGGCGGCCAGCGCGCCCCGGTTCGCCGGGCTGACGGCCGCGGCGGCGTTCGCTTCGCTCGGGCTGCCCGGGTTCTCCGGGTTCATCGCGGAGTTCCAGATCTTCACCGGCTCGCTCGGCGCGGCACCGGTCGCCACTGTGCTGGCCTTCCTCGGCATCCTGGTGACGGCCGCGTTGTTCCTCCGCGCGTTCCAAAAGGTGTTCCTCGGCAAGGCGAACACGCCTGCGACCGACCTCACCGTTGCCGAGGGCGCCTCGATCGCGCCGCTGCTGGTGCTGGCCGTCGTCGTCGGCGTCTTCCCGCGGTTCCTGCTCGACCTGATCGAACCCGCATCGCGGTCGGTCCTGAACCTGCTGGCCCGGTGACCGCGCCGTGGAGATGATGAACGAGGACCCCCTGGCGCTGCTGCCCGAGATCATCCTCGCCGTGGCCGCGGTCGCCGGGCTGCTCCTCGGGTCCTACCTGCCCCGGCAGCGCCAATGGCCGGTCCGGCTCCTCACCGCCCTCGCCTGCGCGGCCTCCTTGGTCGCCACCGTGGTGTTCTGGAACGACCCGGCCCGCACGGTGTTCGGGGACAGCTACGCCATCGACGTCGCCACGAACGCCGGACGCGTCATCGTTCTGGTCGCCGTGCTGCTCACGCTCGGGGTCAGCGCCGGCGAGTTCCGGTCGTCGCCGCGCGAAAGCGAACTGTACGTCCTGGTGCTGCTCGCGGCCCTCGGCACGATCGTGCTCACCGGCGCGAACGACCTGCTCCTGCTCGTGGCCGCGTACCTGCTGGCCAGCATCCCGCTGTACGCGATCGCCGGGTTCGCCAAGGACGACCTCGGCACGGAGGGCGCGCTGAAGTTCTACCTCCTCGGCGCGCTGCTCGGCATCACGATGCTGGCCGGCGCCACCGTCCTCTTCGGCGTGGGCGGCGCGACCACCTACGCCGAACTGCAGAAGCCGCTCGGTGCCGCACCCTCCGCCGCGGTCGCGGCCGGGTTCGTCGGCGTGCTCGCCGGGCTGCTGTTCAAGATGGGGGCCGTCCCGGCGCACTTCTGGATCCCGGACGTCACCGAAGGCACCCGGCCCCCGGCGGCGGCGTTCCTCACGACCGTCCCGAAAATCGGCGGCGTCGTCGCCGCGTACCGGCTGGCCGCGACGGCGATGTCCGGCTCGGCCGTCGACTGGCCGCTGCTGCTCGCGCTGATCGCCGCGGTCACCATGACGCTGGGCAACCTGGCCGCGTTCTTCCAGCGCGATGTGCGCCGGCTGCTCGGTTATTCGACGATCAGCCAGGTCGGCTACCTGCTGATGGCCGTCGTCGTGGCCGGCCGCAGCCCGCTGGCCCTCCCGAGCACGCTGCTCTACCTCGCGGCCTACGCGGTGACGAACCTCGGCGCCTTCGCGGTCGTCTGCGCCCTGCCGAAACGCAGGCTGATCGACGAGTACCGCGGGCTGCTGCGCCACCGGCCGTGGCTCGCCGTCAGCCTGGTGGTCTGCCTGCTCGGGCTCGTCGGCACCCCGCCGACCGCCGTCTTCGCCGGGAAGCTGACCGTCTTCACCGCGGCTCTCGACGGCGGATACGGCTGGCTCGTCGTCGTGGCCGCCGTCAACACCGTGGCCAGCCTCTTCTACTACCTCCGCTGGATCGCCCCCGCCATGCGCTCCGCCGACGCGCCGGAAGCCGCCGTCGCCGACCGCTGGGCCGCCACCACCGCGTACGCGGCCACGGTGGGATCGCTGGCACTCGGGCCGCTGTCCGGCCTCCTGCTCGCCGCGTTCCGGAGTGACTTCACGACGATGTGACCCCGGACTGTCTACTATTTACAATAGTAGACATCCATCGTCCGCAGAGGGACACCATGACGCCTGCCGACCGATCACCGGCTCCCGGCCACCTGCTCGGCCGGCGCCGTTTCCTCACCCTGGGCGCCGGCGCGGCCACCGCGCTCGGGCTGGCGGCGTGCTCGCCCGGCACCTCACCGGCGTCGCAGACCAAGGTCGGGCCGACGTCACCGCTGGTCGCCCGCGCCGAAGCCGCGCGGCGGCCGGCCGGCGCCGTCGTCCGCACGGTCGACCTGACCGCCCAGGTCGGCGACCTGGACCTCGGCGGCGTTCCGGTGCGGACATGGAGCTTCGGCAGCCTGCCCGGCAAGGAGATCCGGCTCAAGCGCGGCGAGGTGCTCCAGGCCAAGCTGAGCAACCGGCTGCCCCAGCCGACCACGATCCACTGGCACGGCCTGGCCCTGCGCAACGACATGGACGGCGTACCGGACCTCACCCAGCCCGCGATCGCCGCGGGCGGCGACTTCACCTACGAGTTCACCGTCCCCGAAGCGGGCACCTTCTGGTTCCACCCGCACGTCGGCGTGCAGCTCGACCGCGGCCTCTACGCCCCGCTCGTCGTGGAGGACCCGGCCGAGGGCGGCGACTACGACACCGAACTCGTGATCGTCCTCGACGACTGGCTCGACGGCACCGGCACCGATCCCGACGCCGTGCTGGCGAACCTCAAGCAGAACGGCATGAACATGGGTGGCATGCCGGACATGCCCGGCATGGGCCACATGAGCGGGATGCCGAAGTCCGACCTCCTCGGCGGCGACGCCGGTGACGTCACCTACCCGCACTTCCTCGCCAACGGCAGGACCGCCACCGCCCCGGCGTCGTTCGCGGCCAAGCCGGGGCAGCGCATCCGGCTGCGCCTGATCAACGCGGGCGCCGACACCGCGTTCCGGATCGGCGTGCCCGGCGTCCCGCTGCGCGTCACCCACACCGACGGGTTCCCCGCCACAGCGTCCGGCGACGCCGAGGCCGTGCTGCTCGGCATGGGCGAGCGGATCGACGCCGTGATCACCGTGCCGGCCGGCGGCGTCCCGGTCCTCGCCCTCGCCGAGGGCAAGGGCGGCTACGCCCAGGTCCTCGTGCACGCCGGGAACAGCCGGGCCGGCACGGCGAACGACAGCGCCGCCGAACTGCTCAAGAAGGCGAAAGCGCAAACGGCGGCGGACTTCTCGGCAGCGCCGCAGGTCGACCTCGAGAACCGCGTACCCGACGTCACGCACGACCTGAGACTGGCCGGACCGGGCGCGAAGTACGACTGGACCATCAACGGAAAGCCGTACGACCCGGCCGACGGCCTCCCGGTCCGGCAGGGCCAGCGGGTCCGGCTCCGGTTCGTCAACGACTCCGACATGTACCACCCGATGCACCTGCACGGCCACACCTTCCAGGTGCGCGGGCAGCACGCACCCGGACCACGCAAGGACACCGTGCTCGTCCTCCCCCGGCGGACGGTCGAGGTGGACTTCGACGCCGACAACCCCGGACAGTGGCTCACCCACTGCCACAACGCCTACCACGGCGAGTCGACCATGATGACAGTCGTGTCCTATGTGGAATGAGGCAGCCGTCGTGCCGTCCGGAACTCGCCGGGACGGCTTCACACCGGATTGAACTACCTGAAGTAGTAGCTGCTCGAAACGGGTGAATTCCCGGCAAACTCCCGAAGATCGCCCGCCAGGAAGTGGCAAGCCGGAGAGCGTCGCTGCTACGGTCGGGTAACTGTGAGGGGTCTTCCGGCTACGAGCTGTCGCAACACCGGTCACGCGCGTTGGCTCCTGGTCGTGCTGTTCGGCTTCCTTGCGCTGCACCTCGCGCCGCACTGTCCGACGGGACACCCGGAACACGCCCCGGCTTCCGGCCGGGTCGCCACGGTCGTCGTCCAGCACGCGCAACCGTTGCCGGAGCACGACGACGGCTGCGACCCGGCGCACGGTCACCACCCCTCCCCCAGCACCGGCGACGCCGTGTACCGCGGATTCCGGCTCCACACGGACAGTTCCTGGCTGCCCGCCCCCACGATGGCCGCGGCTTGGCCGCTCCGCGGGGCGGTGCCGGCCCGGCACCTGCGCCCCACCGCCGACCCACCGGTGGCCGGATCGGGAAAGCGCCATCTCCTCGAGCTCTGCGTTTCGCGGACGTGATCTGCCCGGCGAACCCGGCCTGTTCACGTCCCCCGCCGCCCCGTGCGGCGCACACGCGAAAGAGAGCTCGATGCGGATCACCCTGCCCAGCCTCGAAACGCCACCCCGGCTGCTCACCACCGCGGCACGCTGCCAGAACCCGGCCAGCGCCGTCGGCAACACCCCGGTGCTCTGGATCGACGAGCCCGGGGCGGCCACGGGCCGCGGCTACTGGGCGAAACTCGAAGGCTTCAACCCCGGCGGCATGAAGGACCGGCCGGCCCTGCACATGATCGAGCAGGCCCGGCTCCGGGGCGAACTCGCGCCCGGCGCCCCGATCGTCGAATCGACCAGCGGCACCCTCGGCTTGGGGCTCGCGCTGGCGGGCATCGTGCACGGCCATCCGCTGACCGTGGTCACCGATCCCGGCCTGGAGCCGATCGTGCACCGGATGCTCACCGCGCACGGTGCCCGGGTGGACCTCGTCACCCGGCCGCATCCCACCGGCGGGTGGCAGCAGGCCCGGCGCGAGCGCGTGCAGGAACTCCTCGCGGACCAGCCCGGTGCGTACTGCCCGGACCAGTACCACAACCCCGACAACATCGCGGCCTACGCGCCCTTGGCGCTGGAGCTCGTCGCCCAGCTCGGCCGCGTCGACGTGCTCGTCTGCTCCGTCGGCACCGGAGGCCATTCCGCGGGCGTTTCCCGCGTGCTGCGCCAGTACTTCCCGCACCTGAAGGTGGTGGGGGTCGACACCGTCGGTTCGACCATCTTCGGCCAGCCCGCGCGGACGCGGCTGATGCGCGGGCTCGGTTCGAGCATCCACCCGCGCAACGTCGACTACGCCGTGTTCGACGAAGTCCACTGGGTCTCCCCGGCGGAATCGGTGTGGACCTGCCGCCGGCTCGCCGCGTCGCAGCACGCGACCGGCGGCTGGAGCGTCGGTGCGGTCGCGCTCGTCGCCGGCTGGCTGGCCCGCACCGAGCCGGCCGACGCCCGGATCGCCGCGGTGTTCCCCGACGGACCGCACCGCTACTTCGACACCGTGTACAACGACGAGTACTGCGCCCGCCACGGCCTCCTCGACAGCCCGCCGGGCGAAGAACCGGAGGTGCTCGCCCACCCGGCCGAGCGGGTCGTCGACCGCTGGACCCGCTGCACCCGGGTCGTCGCGCCGGCCGAGGCGGTGCGCCGGTGACGTCGCTGCTGTCCCGGTACCGGTCCTTCGACCGGCCGGCCCGCCTGCTGATGCTGAACCAGCTCACCATCAACCTCGGCTTCTACATGCTGATGCCCTACCTGGCCACCCACCTCTCCGGCGACCTGGCGCTGGCCGGCTGGGTCGTCGGGCTCGTCATGGGCGTCCGCAACTTCTCCCAGCAGGGCATGTTCCTCATCGGCGGCACGCTCGCCGACCGGCTCGGCTACAAGCCGCTGATCATCGCCGGCTGCGCCCTGCGCACCGGCGGGTTCGCCCTGCTCGGGCTGGTCGGCTCGGTGCCCGCGCTGATCGTCGCGTCGGCCGCGACCGGGTTCGCCGGCGCCCTGTTCAACCCGGCCGTCCGCGCGTACCTCGCCGACGACGCGGGTGACCGGCGGGTCGAGGCCTTCGCCCTGTTCAACGTCTTCTACCAGACCGGGATCCTGCTCGGGCCGGTCGTCGGCCTGGCCCTCACCAGCGTGGACTTCAAGCTGACGTGCCTCACCGCGGCCGCCGTCTTCGCCGTGCTCACCGTGCTCCAGATCCGGGCTCTGCCCGCGCGGTCCGGCGCCGGGGCACCGGGGGCCCGGTCGGTCCGCCGGGACTGGGGCGTCGTGATCGGGAACCGTTCGTTCGTGCTGTTCTCCCTCGCGATGATCGGCTCGTACGTGCTCTCGTTCCAGATCTACCTCGCCCTGCCCCTGGAGGCGGGGCGGCTCGCCGGCCCCGGGTTCGGCGGCACCGCGCTCACCACCGTCCTTTTCGGACTCTCCGGCGCGCTGGCCATCGCCGGGCAGCTCCGGATCACGGCCTGGTGCCGAAGCCGGTGGAGCGCGGGCCGGTGCCTGGCCACCGGTCTGGTGCTGATGGCCGCCGCGTTCCTGCCGCCCGCGCTCACCGCGGGCTCCGCCGGCTCCGGTGTGCTGACCTGGATTCCGCTGATCGTGTCCGCCGTCCTGCTCTCGCTCGGAACCATCGTGGTGTTCCCGTTCGAGATGGACACGATCGTCGCGCTCTCCGGCGGCCGGCTCGTCGCCACGCACTACGGGCTCTACAACACCGTGGTGGGCGTGGGAATCCTGCTGGGCAACCTCTTCACCGGCAGTGTGCTCGACCTCGCGCGGGACGCCGGATTTCCCGCCGCACCATGGCTTGCCCTCGCCGCGCTCGGCGCGGGCTGCGCGTGGTGCCTTCGCGCGCTGGGCGCGATGAACCGGCTCGCCCCGGCACCCGTGTAGGAGGCGTGTCCCGGGACCGGCCCGGGGTCGTCGTTCGGAGATGCCATGCCGGCGGGCGCGCTCAGCAGGACACAGCGGCTGTTCCTGCTGTGCGCGCTCGCTTTCGGCGTCCTCCTCATGCACCACGTCGATGGCCCCGGTGCGATGCCCGGCGCGGTGGAAACAGTCGCCGGGGAACCGAGTCCGGCCGCCGCGTTCCAGGCCGCCGAGCCGCACCACGCCTGCGACCACTGCGATATCCACGAGATGACGCACGTGTGCCTGGCCGTCCTGGACGGAACGCTGCTGGCCCTGCTGGCGTTCGCCGCGTTCTCCGCGGTCGGCGCGCCGGCGGCGCCGAACCCCCGCGGCGCTCCCCGGCCCGGCCGTCCGCCGGACCTGCACGGGCGAGCGGCCCTCACTTCTCTTTGCGTACTGCGAGTGTGATCGATCCGGTCCTCCGCGAGACCTCGATCGGCTCCCTTGACGCAGCAGAGAAGGAATTGACGTGCGCAAAACCATCCTCATCAGTGGCATCACCCTGGCCTCGGCCCTGTTCCTCGGCGCCTGCGGCACCGACTCCGGCAGCTCTTCCATGCCGGGGATGCAGTCCTCCGCACCGGCCGCGGCGGCCGGTCAGCAGGCCGGGCACAACCCGGACGACGTGACGTTCGTCCAGCAGATGATCCCCCACCACACCGACGCCGTGACCATGGCGAAACTGGCGCCGAGCCGCAGCAAGAACCCGAAGGTGCTCGAGCTGGCGAGCCGGATCGAGCAGGGCCAGGCCCCCGAGATCCAGCAGATGCAGGGCTGGCTTTCGGCCTGGAACGCGTCGATGCCCGGCATGGGCGACGGCTCGATGCCCGGCATGTCCGGCGGTTCGATGCCCGGGATGATGTCCGCCGACG
The DNA here is from genome assembly GCF_053600695.1 of Amycolatopsis sp. NPDC005003. Classification (NCBI taxonomy): domain Bacteria; kingdom Bacillati; phylum Actinomycetota; class Actinomycetes; order Pseudonocardiales; family Pseudonocardiaceae; genus Amycolatopsis; species Amycolatopsis sp. NPDC005003. The sequence goes on from NZ_JBSGAI010000001.1 coordinate 359,168, forward strand.
AGACGAAGCAGCTCGAGCAGGCCAAGGGCAGCGAGTTCGACAAGATGTGGCTCGACATGATGATCCGGCACCACCAGGGCGCGATCGACATGGCGAAGACCGAGCTGGGCAAGGGCGCGAGCCCGGAGGCGAAGACACTGGCCCAGAAGATCATCGACGCCCAGCAGGCCGAGATCACCGAGATGCAGGGCATGGTCTCCAAGAGCTGACGGAACGGGCGACGGCGCGTTGTGAACGGCCGACGTTCACAACGCGCCGGTTCGCCGTGCGCCGTCCACTACCCCGCTTCGTACTACCGCGGTCAGCAGACCGGTTCTCCACGACCGATGCGGGTTGAGTACCGTAGGGGCATGGCAACGCCCCGGCTCGGCAAGGCGCGGCAGGTCCTCCTGCTGTGCGCGCTCGCGCTGTGCGTTGTCGCCATGCACCACGTCAGCACGGCGATGAATCTTCAGGGCACCTCCGCGATGCCGGCCATGCCGGCCGCCCAGGCCGCGGTCGTCGACGCGGGCTCCGGTGAGCAGCATCCCGGCACGCCGGACGGCGCCCACGACCTCCTCCACCTCTGCCTGGCCGTCGTCTCCGCCGTGGTGGCCCTTTTCCTCGCGCTCGCGGCATTCGCCCGGTCGCGACCGGCGGCGGTCGCCGCACCGGCGAGTCCTCGAGGCTCCCCACGTCCCGAGCGGCCACCCGACAGACGTGGCCGGCTGATCCTCACTTCTCTCTGCGTCCTGCGGACCTGACCGGCCGCGTTCTCCGCGGTCCTCATCGGTCTTACAGCAGCAACTCACAGAGAAGGATTTGTCATGCCCAAAAACCTGCTCGCCGGCGGCATCGCCGTCGTGTCCGCGCTCGTGCTGAGCGCGTGCAGCAGCAGCGACCACGCGTCCATGCCGGAGATGAGCTCCAGCTCGTCCGCGCCGGCTCCGGCCCCGAGCGGGCAGGCCGCCGGCCACAACGCCGACGACATCGCGTTCGCCCAGCAGATGGTTCCGCACCACAGCCAGGCCCTCGACATGGCGAAGCTGGTGCCTTCCCGCAGCACCAACCCCAAGGTCGTCGACCTGGCGAGCCGGATCGAGAAGGCCCAGGACCCGGAGATCCGGCAGATGCAGGGCTGGCTGACCACCTGGGGCGCGCCCCCGGCGTCGTCGATGCCCGGCATGGACCACGGGTCGATGCCGGGCATGAGCGGGTCGATGCCGGGCATGATGTCCGGCGCCGACATGCAGAAGCTCGAGCAGGCCAAGGGCGCCGAGTTCGACAAGATGTGGCTCGACATGATGATCCGGCACCACCAGGGTGCGGTCGAGATGGCCAAGACCGAGATCACCAAGGGCGGCGACGCCGACGCCAAGGCGCTCGCCCACAAGATCATCGACGCCCAGCAGGCGGAGATCACCGAGATGCAGGGCCTGCTTTCGCAGAACTGAGTTCCGGGTTCCGCGACGGCCACCCCGGGCTTCCCCGGGGTGGCCGTCACATTCCTTCACAGAGCGCTGACAACTACCTCGCTAGTACTAAGCAAATTAGTGGTCCCCACCCCCACGTCAGGAGAGTCAGCACCCGTGACACCGCACCGGCGATCCCTGCGACATCCGCTCGCCGCCACCACCGCGCTGCTGCTCATCGGTTTGGGAACGCTGCCCGCGAGCGCGCAGCCGGCACCGCCACCCACCAGCAGCCAGGACCCGATGCAGCGCTACCAGGAACTGGGCGCGCAGGCCGCCAAGGCCGACGAAGACCTGCTGAGCGCCCAGGACCAGCTGAACGCGCGGCAGGCCGACCGCGACAAGGCGAACGCGGACGCGACCAGGGCCGACGAAGACCTCGGCAAGGCGCAGGCGGCCATCGCGCAGTTCCGCCCGCAGGTCGGCACCATCGCGCTGTCCGCGCTCGACGGCGGACAGCTCAACGACGCCGCGATGCTGCTGGACAGCGGCAACCGCCAAGAGTTCCTCGACCGCGCTTCGGCGTTGTCGATGCTGGCCGACCAGAAGACCGTCGTGCTCGGCGGTCTGCGCACTGCCGTCGACCGAGCCGAGAACGCGAAGACGGCCGCCGCGAACGCGCAGAAGACGGCCCAGCTGGCCGCCGACGACGCGGCCGCGGCGCTGGACGAGGTCCGCAAGCGCCAAGAGGACCTGAAGGGGCAGATCGCCGAAGTCCGCAAGGCACTCGGCAAGCTCCCCTCCGCCGACCGCAAGAAGCTCGGCACGGTCCAGGACAACGGCTCCTACCTCGGGCCGCCCGGAGCCGCGAACGACGCGCTGCAGGCCGCGCTGTCCAAGCGTGGCTCGGAGTACGAGTGGGGCGCCACCGGGCCGGACGAGTTCGACTGCTCCGGGTTGACGTCCTGGGCGTACAAGCAGGCCGGCGTCACGATCCCGCGCACCAGCCGCCAGCAGTTCACCGCCGGCAAGGCGGTGCCGCTCAGCCAGCTCGTCCCGGGCGACCTCCTGTTCTACGACGACGGCACCGGCAACGCGGGCGCGATCCACCACGTCGCGATGTACGTCGGCGACGGCAAGATGGTCGACGCCCCCACCGAAGGGCAGCTGGTCGACGTGCGCCCCCAGCGCGGCGACGGCCACCTGCTGGGCGCCCGGCGCATCGTCGGGTGATCCCGGCGGCAACGGTATTCTTCGGCGCGGAGGTGCCATGCTGAAGTTGGGTGAGCTCGAGGCGTCGGTCATGGACGTGCTCTGGAGCGCGACGGAACCGATGCGGGTCCGCGAGGTGCTCGACGAACTCAACCAGCACCGCGACCTGGCCTACACGACCGTGATGACGGTGCTGGACAACCTGCACCGCAAGGGCTGGGTCGTCCGGGAGATGGCGAACCGCGCCTACCACTACACCGCGGTCACCTCCCGTGAAGAGGCCACCGCGCAGACGCTGCGCGAGCTGCTCGACGCCGGTGGTGACCGGGAGTCGGTGCTGCTGCACTTCGTGCGGTCGGCATCGGAGGAGGAGTCGGAGTTCCTCCGCAAGGCGCTGCGCCGGAAGCCGCGCAAGCGGTGATCACCGCGGCGGCGCTCCTGCTCGGGGTCCTCGTGGTCGGCTGGTGGTCACCGCGGCCGCTGAGCAGGCTCTCCGCCTTGGTGGGCCCCGGTACGGCCCTCGCCTGGTGGTTGCTGACCGCGGCCGGGCTCATCGCCGGAACCATCGCCGGCGTGCTTTTGCTGGTGCTGCCCGGACACGGCCCGGCTGCTGCCGTCCTGGCCGTGCTGCACGACTGCTGGGCCGCGGTCGGGCACGGCGATCTGCCCGCCCTGGACCCGATAGCCGGGGGCGTGGCGGCCCTCGTCGTGCTGGCCGCGGCCACCCGGCTCGCGCTGGCTTCGGCCGGCCGCCGCCGGCGTCGCAACGTCCTGCACCGCCGCCACCTGGTGGCACTGCAGCTGTCCGGCTCGGCCGACGGCCGGCGGCTGCCGACCCTCTGGCTGCCGCAGGACGAGCCGGTCGCCTACAGCCTCGGCGGCCGCCGGGCCCTGATCGTCGCCAGCACGGGGTTGAAGGACCGGCTGTCGGACCGGGAGCTGCACGCGGTCCTGGCCCACGAACGCGCCCACGTCCGCAGCCGGCACCACCTGCTCACCGCGGTGGCGGACGTCCTGGGCCGCACGCTGGGGTTCGTCCCGCTGCTGCGCGAGCTGCCCGGCGCGGTCCAGCTGCTGGTCGAACTGGCAGCCGACCAGGCAGCGGCAACGCAGTGCGGCGCCGAACCCCTGCGGTCGGCGTTGCTGTCGATCCGCGCGGTCGAAGGCCCCCGCCGATCGCTGGCCATGGCGGGCGGCGACACGGCAATCCGGCTGCAGCGGCTCACCGTCCACACCGGCCCGCGCCTCGCGACCCGGGCGGCGGGTATCGCGGGCGGGTTCGCCGCGCTGGTCGCGCCCGCCGCGGTCGCGGTGGCACTGGTGATCGCGACCAGCCTCATCTCCTGCCCGTGAGGGCCGCCCACCGCACGTGGGCGGCCCGCACGGGAACAGTCAGCTCGCCGCGCGGAAGCCGCGCAGGCGGAGGCTGTTGGCGACCACGAACACCGAACTGAACGCCATCGCCGCGCCCGCGATCATCGGGTTCAGCAGGCCGGCCGCGGCCAGCGGCAACGCCGCGACGTTGTAGGCGAACGCCCAGAACAGGTTGCCCTTGATCGTCCGCAGCGTCCGCCGCGACAGGCGGATCGCGTCCACCGCCGCCCGCAGGTCGCCGCGCACCAGCGTCAGGTCGGCGGCCTCGATCGCCACGTCCGTGCCGGTGCCCATCGCCAGGCCCAGGTCCGCCTGGGCCAGCGCGGCGGCGTCGTTGACGCCGTCCCCGGCCATCGCCACGACCTTGCCTCCCTCCTGCAGCCGCCGGACGACGTCGACCTTGTCCTTCGGCAGCACCTCGGCGACCACCCGCTCGATCCCGACCTCGGCGGCCACCGCCTTCGCCACCGCCTCGTTGTCCCCGGTCAGCAGCACCGGGGTCAGCCCGAGCGCCCGCAGCTTCGCGATCGCCTCGGCCGACGTCGGCTTCACCGTGTCCGCCACCACCAGCACCGCGCGGGCCTGCCCGTCCCAGCCGACCGCGACCACCGTCCGGCCGAGCCGCTCGGCTTCGGCCTTGACCGAGGCCAGCTCGTCAGGCAGGTGCAGGCTCCACTGCGCCAGCAGCGCCGTCCGGCCGACGAGCACCGCCGCGCCGTCCACGACGCCCTGGACACCGAGCCCTTCGAGGTTCGTGAAGCCTTCGACGCCGGGCAGGTCGCCGACCTTGTCCCGGGCGCCGCGGGCGATCGCCTGGGCGATCGGGTGCTCGGAGGCGTTCTCGACCGCCCCGGCCAGCCGCAGCACCTCGTCCGCCTCGACGCCGTCCGCGGTGTGGACCTCGACCAGCGCCATCTGACCGGTGGTGACGGTGCCGGTCTTGTCCAGCACCACGGTGTCCACCCGGCGGGTCGACTCCAGCACCTCCGGGCCCTTGATCAGGATGCCCAGCTGCGCACCGCGCCCGGTGCCGACCAGCAACGCGGTCGGCGTGGCCAGCCCGAGTGCGCAGGGGCAGGCGATGATCAGCACGGCCACCGCGGCGGTGAAGGCCGCCGACGCCGTGCCGCCCGCGCCGAGCCAGAAGGCCAGCGTGCCCGCGGCGAGCGCGATCACGATCGGGACGAACACCGCCGACACGCGGTCGGCGAGCCGCTGGACCTGGGCTTTCCCGGTCTGCGCGTCCTCCACCAGCTTCGCCATCTGCGCGAGCTGCGTGTCCGCCCCGATCCGGGTCGCCCGCACGACCAGGCGGCCACCCGCGTTGACGGTCGCGCCGACCACGGAGTCGCCGGGACCGACCTCGACCGGCACGCTTTCGCCGGTGAGCATGCCGGCGTCGACCGCCGAGCTGCCGTCCTCGATCACGCCGTCGGTGGCGATCTTCTCGCCGGGCCGCACGACGAACCGGTCCCCGGCCTGCAGCCGGTCGACCGGGATGCGCTCCTCGCGGCCGTCCCGCAGGACGGCGACGTCCTTCGCGCCCAGCTCGAGCAGCGCCCGCAGGGCGGCGCCGGCGCGGCGCTTGGAGCGCGCCTCGAAGTAGCGGCCGGCCAGGATGAACGTCGTGACGCCGGCCGCGACCTCGAGGTAGATGTTGCCGTCGCCGGCCATCCGCTCGATGGTCAGCTCGAACGGGTGCTTCATGCCCGGCATGCCGGCGCTGCCCCACAGCAGCGCGTACAGCGACCAGAGGAACGCGGCCAGCGTTCCGAGCGAGATCAGCGTGTCCATCGTCGCCGCGCCGTGCCGCAGGTTCGCCCACGCGGCGCGGTGGAACGGCCACGCGCCCCACACCAGCACCGGCGCGGCCAGCGCCAGCGAGATCCACTGCCAGTAGGTGAACTGCAGCGCCGGAACCATCGCCAGCAGCACGACGGGCAGCGACAGCAACGCCGACACGACCAGCCGGTGCCGCAGCGCGCGGGTCGGATCCTCTTCCTCGCCGACGTCGGGCGTCTCCGTCTTCGGGGTGGGCAGCGTGGCGCCGTAGCCCGCGGCCTCGACCTGCTCCACCAGCCGCCGCGGCTCGACGTCGCCAGAGTAGACGACCTTCGCCTTCTCGGTGGCGTAGTTGACCGTCGCGGTCACGCCGTCCAGCTTGTTCAGCTTCCGCTCGATCCGCATCGCGCACGACGCGCACGTCATCCCGGTGATGGCCAGCTCGACCTCGCCGGTCGCCACTTCGGTGCTCATGCCCCGGCCCCCGCTCGCGTGTCGACGGTGAACTCGGCCGTGCGGACCTGCCCGGCGTGCTGGAAGTCCAGGAACAGCCGGTAGGTGCCGGCCGAGGGGACTTCGGCGTGGAACGTCACCGCGGGCCCCGCGGGAGTCTTGCCGTCGCCGGGTTCGCCGTCCGGGTGGACGTGCAGGTAGGCGAGGTCGCCGCCGCGCAGCGCCACGAGGTGGCCGTACGCGCCGAGGTAGGGCTGCAGGTCGGTGACGGGCCTACCGTCCTTGGTCACCGTGACGGTGACCTTCGACGTGCTGCCGGGCACCAGGTCGCCGTCGAGCCGGACCCGGTATCCGTCCACAGTGGACGTCTTCGACGGCGCGTGGTCCACGGGCCGGAAGTCGCCCGGCGCCACGAGGTCGACGCCCAGCGTCGTGGCCTCCCCCTCGGCCGGCTTGAAGTCGGCGAACGCGCGGTAGCTGCCGGCGTCCGCGACGGACAGGGGCACGCTCCACGTGCCGTCGGCCGCGAGCTCGGGGTGCACGTGCTGGAACCCGGCGGTGTCCCGCCGGACGACGATGAGGTGCAGCCGCTTCTCGTGCTCGACGTCGAACTCGGTCACCGCGCGCCCGTCCGGGCCGGTGATGCGGAAGGTGAAGGGGGTCTTCGTCCCGGGAGTGAGCGTCGTGCTGGTGGGCGTGAGGGTGTAGCCGCCCCTGGACGACGCGAGCCCGCCGGGCTCGTGGGTGTTCGCGGCCTCCGCGACGGTGCCGCTGTGGGCGTCCCCGTGCCCGGCGTCCTCGCCACCGGGCACCCCAGCCGCGCTGGAGAAGGGACCGACAGCGGTGCCGGTCGCCCAGGCGCCACCGGCGACCAGGGCGAGCGCCGCACCGTAGGCGGAGAGCTTCGCTGCTGTGTTCATTTCCGTGTCCTCGCAGATCGAGGAGCGACCGCGGTTCAGGCGGTCAGCTCGTACCCGGCTTCCTTGACGGCGCCGCGCACGTCCGCGACGTCGAGGTCCTGGCTGCTGGTCACGGTCACCTTCCCGGTCGGCAGGTCCACGACGACGCCGGTGACGCCGTCGAGCTCGCCGATCTCCTCGGTGACCGAGCGCACGCAGTGCTCGCAGGTCATGCCGGTCACGGTGTAGGTCTGCTCGGTCATGTTCTTCCCCTTCGGTTCTTCGGGAACGGACGCTTCAGGCAGCCCCTCTTCGCCGGCGCCGAAGGCCGTCCCACTCGTGACTCCTTTATACCCTAGGGGGGTAGGGTAGGCAACACGTCGGCAGGACCACCGGCCCTCACAGCGAGACTACTAAGCCATCTAGTAGCTTGGTGGGTGCGCGCGGCACCTTGCACGGGGTCTTCGCGCGACGCGACAGCGTCTGCCGTCGCGACAACGGACGGGTCTCTTGCGCATGGACTCGAACCGCTGTGGGTGCGGTGGCCGCCGGCCTGGGAACCGACCGGCCGCCGCACCGTCGGCGGTCACCGCCTTGAAGGTGTCTTCCGATGGCGAAAGAAGTACGCCCAGCAGGCCGCCGGCGACCTCACCGCGCCGCGAACCGGTGCAAGGCGTCGAGCACCGCCGGAGCGAGCACATCCGAGTGGCCGGCGTCGTGCAGCAGGTGGTCCACTCCCGGCAGCGGCACCCGGCCCGGCCCGCCGGTGTGCGCGCGGCGCAGGGCGGCGGCCAGGGCGTCCGTGGTGGCGCACGGGACTTGGGCGTCGTTCGTGCCGCAGGTCAGCAGCACCCTCGTCCCCGGCCGCAGCGCCGCCGCGGTCGCCGGCGGGTAGACGGCGTCGTCGCTGTCCACGAACCGGGCGCTCGGTCCCTGGAAAGCCGCGAAGAGCTGGGCGACGGCGGACGGCAGGCCGGTGGTGTCGACCGGCCGGTGTTCACGCAGGGCGGTGACGGCGTCGTCGATCGCCGCGTCGATCGCGTGCTGCTGCTCCAGGGTGAGCTGCCCCTGCCGGACCGCCTCGGCGGTCTGGGCGTGCAGTTGCAGCGCGACCAGGTCCAGCAGGCGGATCGCCTGCGGCTGCAACAGCGCCAGGCCGGCCGGGCGCGGGTGGACGGCGCCGCCGAGCAGCAGCGCCGTCATCGCGCCCTCGCTGTGCCCGGCGACCATCAGCGCGCGCGGGTCGGTCTCCGGCTGGTCGCGCAACCATTCGTAGCCAGCCGCCGCCTGGCGGACGAACGCCGGGTAGTCGAGTGCTTCGGGGTGGTCGCGGTAGGCGCCGAGCCCGGTGCGGCCGGTGCCGTACTTGTCGAACCGCAGCGTCGCGACCCGATCGGTGCCGAGCGCGGCGGCCACCTGCGCCAGGGTGTCCGGAGCCGCGTGCGGTGGCTGGTTGCCGTCGCGGTCGGTGGGCCCGCTGCCGGGCAGCAGCAGTGCGGCGCGCAACCGTTGCCCGGCGGGGTGTGCGGGCACGTGCAGGGTGCCGTACGTCGGCGTCCCGTCGACGGTGAAGACGACTTCGCGGTCGGCGGCGGGCACGAGACCGGGAGCCGGGGTGGTGGTCGCGACGGCCAGCGACAGCGCGGCCGCGGTGAGGTGGGAGAACATCGGGTGGCCTCGGTCAGCGCAGCGCGTTCTCGACCAGCGTGACGGTCTCGCGTGGGTCGTCGACTTGGAGGACCAGGCGGGTGTAGCGCTCGTCGGCGAGTTCGATCACGACGGCCTTCGACGGGTCTTTGACGTCCCAGAAGACCTTTTCCCCGTCGAGGTGGAACGTGCCGGCCGTGATCAGGCCGGGCACGTGGGCACCCGGCGCGCGGATTCCCTTGGGATCGGCGGCGATGCCGGGATCGGCGGTGGCGCCGCGGACGTTGGCCAGCGGGATGGTCAGGCTGCTCTTGAAGGCCCAGAGCTTGTCGAGACCCTTGATCTCGACGACGAGGGTGTCGCCGTCGATGTGGACCAGTGCCATGTCGTTTTCCTTGTCAGTCAAGAGGATCCAGGCGTTGGGACAGCGCGGCGGCGGCACCCTCGGGGTTGCCGCGCAGGAGGATGCCCAGTGCGGTGGCCGTGAGGGCGGCGGCCAGGTCGGCGGGAACGGCGAGCGCGCCGGCGATCGCCTGGTCGACGGCGAGCAACGCGGCCGCCACTTCGGCGGCCACCTCCTCGTCGGCCGGTGCCCGTTCGACCGCCGCGAGCAACAGCAGGCCGAGGTCGGCGGACGTGACGAGCCGCAGCGCGGTCGCGGCGTCCGGCGCCCCGGCGAGCGCGTCACACAGGGGACGGACGTCGTCGGCGAGATGGCGGCGCAAGGCGACCAGGTAGAGGCCGCGCTTGCTGCCGAACGTCTTGTACAGGCTGTTGCGGTGCACGCCGAGGTGGGTGACGAGGTCGTCGACGGACACCCCGTCGTACGCGCGGCCACCGAACAACTCCACGGCGGCGCGCACCACCTCGTCCTCGTCGAACCCCCGCGACCTTCCCATGCCCTGACCGTAGCGCTTTGAGGAACGATCAGTCAAGAACGATCGTTCCTCAACTTTCCGCCACCGGCCCGGAGCTACTGAAAGCGTTTTCAGTGCAGACGACCCGCTTGGCCCACTCGGGCCGCCGCCACCCGGTGCTACCGTCGGCTCACCGGAGATCCCGCCCCGACTGGGAGCGCTCTCGGATCCGGCTTCGGCACGTTCTTGCCCGCAAGGAGGCGCGCATGACTTCGTCCGCCAGCATCAAGAAAGCGCTTACCGCAGCTGCCGCACTGGTCACGGTGGCCGCGCTCGCGCCGCCGTCCGCCGCCGCGGCCACCACCCTGTACGTGGCGCCCAACGGGAAGGACTCCGCCGCCGGCACGCAGGCGGATCCGACCACCCTGCCGGCCGCGCTCACGCGGATCGGTTCCGGGGGAACCATTTCGCTGCGCGGCGGCACCTACTCCTACGCACAGACCGTCACCATCGCGCCCGGCAACAGCGGCAGCTCCGGCGCGCGCAAGACGCTGTCCGCCTACCCCGGCGAGACACCCGTGCTGAACTTCTCGGCCATGCAGGAAGACCCGGCCAACCGCGGGCTCGCCGTCAACGGCTCCTACTGGCGCGTGGCCGGCATCGTCGTCGAGCGGGCGGGAGACAACGGGATCTTCGTCGGTGGGAGCAACAACGTCATCGAGCGCGTGGTGACCCGGTTCAACCGCGATTCCGGGCTGCAGATCTCCCGGATCGCCTCGAGCACGCCGAAGGACCAGTGGCCGTCGAACAACCTCGTCGTGAGCTCCGAATCCCACGACAACGCCGACTCCGACGGCGAAGACGCCGACGGGTTCGCCGCGAAGCTCACCGCCGGCCCCGGGAACGTCTTCCGCTACGACGTCTCCCACCACAACATCGACGACGGCTGGGACCTCTACACCAAGACCGACACCGGTCCCATCGGGCCGGTGACCATCGAGGACTCCCTCGCCTACGCCAACGGCACCCTCAGCAACGGCACGGTCAACAAGAACGGCGACCGCAACGGCTACAAGCTCGGCGGCGACAAGATCGCGGTCAACCACGTCGTCCGGCGCGACATCGCCTACCGCAACGGCCACCACGGGTTCACCTACAACAGCAACCCCGGCTCGATGTCCGTTTCGGACAACGTCTCGATCGACAACGCCGAACGCAACTTCTCCTTCGACACCGGGACTTCGGTGTTCCGCAACGACACGTCGTGCCGCTTCGCCGGTGGCGGCTCGAACGACAAGACCGTCGGCAACGTCGACAGCTCGGACCAGTTCTGGACCGGCAAGAACGGATCGCGCTGCTCGTCGTACGCCGGCACGATGAAGTGGTCGTTCGCCTCCGACGGCCGGCTGGTGGTCACCTTCGGCTGACCTCCGAGCCGGCTACGCGCGGTGACTGTCGTCACCCGATCCTGTTGAAATGCTGTGAACCGGACAGAACTGGCACTCCCCGCGCCGCCCGCGCGTTCTCCGGGTAGCGGAAACGGAGGGACCATGGGTGCACTAGGGACGTTGCTCGGCTTCTTGCTGAGCCTGTACCTGCTCGTACTGATCGCGCGGATGGTGCTGGACTGGGTCGCGGTCGTGGCGAACACCCCGCCGTGGGCGCGGCGCGCCCGCGGGCTGGCCTACGCCGCGACCGAGCCGGTGATCGGGCCCGTCCGGCGGGTCGTGCGGCCGGTGCGGATCGGCGGGCTCTCGCTCGATCTGGCGTTCACGCTGGTCTTCATCGGCGTGATCGTGCTGCGGGGAATCGTGTACGCCCTCTAAAGCGTGCCGCGGAAACCCGCGGAGAGCCGGTCGACGCCGCGCTCGAGCTCGGCGCGAAGCCCGCGCAGGTCGACGCCGTCGGGGTCGATCAGGGCCTGCATCGAAATCCCCCGCAGCTGGGCCAGCAGCGCCGAAGCGTACGAATCGGGGTCGCGGACACCGGTGATGGACCCGTCCGCGACCCCGCTGGCCACGGTTTGCGCGATGGCGAACCGGAACCGGCGATCGGCCTCCGTCAGCGCGCCGCGCAGGGCCGAGTACTCCGCCGCCGCGTCGCCCCACAGGGCCAGGAACGCCTGGTTGAGCGTCGGCATCGTGCGGATCAGCTCGAAGATGATGTCCAGCAGCGCGCGCAACATGTCCATCGGCGTCGCGTTCGCCGACCCGGTGCGGGCCGCGACGGCTTCGCTGTAGGCGTCGGTGAACGCCTCGACGGCGTGCTCGACGAGCCGCCGCCCGAGCCCGTCCTTGTCGCCGAAGTGCTGGAAGACCACCGACCGCGCGTAGCCGGAGCGGGCGCAGACGCCACCGATCTTCAGCCTGCCGAAGCCCTCTTCGGCGATCAGGTGTGCAGCGGCATCCAGGATGCGTGCCTCGACGATGCCCTCGCCGTCCTCCTGGATCCGGCCGTCGGTGGCGCGGTCCACCCGGGCCATGTTAGCGACTGCAACTGCGCCGCACTGGCCGAGCCGTCAGCGGACCGTGCGAAAACGGTAAGCGGTCGCCCGCAGTCTCGGCGTCGGAGACCACCGACCCGAGAGGAACCCTTCGATGACCAGCAAGACCGTGCTCGTTTCCGGGGCAGGCATCGCCGGCCCGTCCGCCGCACACTGGCTGCACCGCGCCGGCCACCGCGTGACCGTCGTCGAGTCCGCGCCCGCGCCGCGGCCCGGCGGCCAGGCCGTCGATTTCCGCGGCGAGCAGGTGAAACTGCTGGACGCGATGGGCGTGCTCGACGAAATCCGCCGTCACGAGACGGCGATGGGCGACCAGACCGTGCTCGGCCTCGACGGCCGCCCCGCGCTGACCGTGCCCGGCGCCGCGTGGAGCGGCGAGGTCGAGATCCTGCGCGGCGACCTCGCGCGGATCCTCTACGAAAACACCGCGGAGCACACCGAATACGTCTTCGGTGACCGCGTCACGAGCCTCACCGAGACCGCGGACGGCGTCGAAGTCACCTTCCGGCACGGCGCACCGCGCAAGTTCGACCTGGTCGTCGGCGCCGACGGCGTGCACTCCGGCGTGCGGGCCGCCGCCTTCGGGCCGGAGCGGGACTTCCGCCGCGACCTCGGCTTCGGCATCGCCGGCTACACCGCGCCCAACCACCTCGGGCTCGACCACACCAGCATCATGTACAACGAGCCCGGCCGCGGCCTGATGGTGGGCAGCCACCGGCTGCCGGACAAGCTGCACGTCGGCCTGGTCTTCGCCGCCGACGGCGTCGAATTCCACCGCCGCACGCCGGAGGAACAGCGCGCCCTGATCGCGCAGCTGTTCGCGGACACCGGCTGGGAGACGGCGAAGCTGCTCGAGGCGCTCCCCGCGGCCGATGACCTGTACGTCGATTCGATCAGCCAGATCCACCTCGACCGCTGGTCGAAGGGCCGCGTCGTGCTGCTCGGCGACGCCGCCTGGTGCGCCGGACCGGGCGGGTCCGGCACCGGGCTCGCGATGATGGGCGCCCAGGTGCTGGCCGGCGAACTCGCGGCGGCCGGCGACGACCACGCGACGGCGTTCGCGAAGTACGAGCAGCGGCTGCGCAAGCCGGCCGCGATGGGGCAGAAGAACGGCAAGGGTTCCGGCAACTTCCTCGCCCCGCGCACGGCCGCGAAGATCCGCAGCCGCAACCGCGGCTACCGGATGCTGAGCACGCGGCTGTTCGGCAGCATTTTCATCTGGATGACGGACCGGGCGGCCAACGCGCTGGAATACCGTGCCTATCCCGCGCTCGATTCCTCTCATCGGGGGACCCGGCTGGCGGTCCGGCGTGAGCGGGGTCACTCTTGACGCCATGTCAACGCCTCGGGCTCCGGTCCGGACCGCGCTCGCCGGCCTGACCGTGCTGGCGCTCGGGGTGATCACGGCGCTGAACGTCCGTTCCCTGCCGATCATCGGCGACGGGACGACGTACTCGGCCGAGTTCACCGAAGCGGCCGGGCTGAGCGCCGGCAACGACGTCCGCATCGCCGGCGTCGAGGTCGGCCGCGTGTCGGACGTCCGGCTGCGCGGCGACCACGTGCTGGTTTCGTTCAAGGCGAGGGGGGCCTGGCTGGGCGACGCGACGGGCGCGGCGATCCGGCTGAAGACGGTGCTGGGCCAGAAGTACCTCGCCCTCGACCCGCAGGGCGAGGGCGCGCTCGACCCGGACCGGCCCATCCCGCGCTCCCGCACGACGGTGCCGTACGACATCCTCGCGGCGTTCGGCGAACTTTCGTCCACAGTGGACGGAATCGACGTCACGCGGCTGGCGAAGAGCTTCGACACGCTGTCGGCGACGCTGGCGAACACACCGCAGAGTGTGCGAGCCGCGCTCACCGGTCTCTCGCGGCTGTCGGACTCGCTCGCTTCGCGCGACAACCAGCTCGCTGCGTTGCTGGGCAACACGCGCGTGGTTTCGCAGACGCTGGTCGACCGCGACGCGGCGGTGCGCCGGCTCCTCGACGACGGCAACGAGCTGCTCGCCTCGGTGAGCAGCCGCGAGGCGGCGATCAGCACCCTGCTCGACGGCTCCCGGCGGTTGTCCTCGGAGCTGTCCGGGCTGATCGGCGAGTCCCGCGTCGAGCCGTTGCTCTCCCAGCTGGATCAGCTGACCTCGATGCTGCAGCGCAACCAGGACGCGCTGGCGGCGGGGATCCGGGGGTTCGCGCCGTTCGTGCGGCTGGGGACGAATCTCGCCGGGAACGGGCGGTGGATCGACGGGTACCTGTGCGGGCTGGTGCTGCCTTCGTTCGGGCCGCTGAACGAAGAAGGCTGCCACGGCTAGCTAAGCGACGATCAGCCGGAACCCCGCGTCCCACTCCGGGAGGTCCAGCAGCTCCGCGTGGTCCGCGTGCCAGCGACCCGACTCCAGGTCCGCCCGTAGCCGGTCGATCCCACGGGTGACCGCCGCCGGCGAGGTCTGGGCCAGTGCCGAACACGAGCGCCGGACCGCCGGGTCGAGGTAGGCCTCCGGGCGGCGCCAGTACGCCGGGAACACTCCGTCCGTGAAGTCCCACGGCACCGGCAGCGGAACCACCGAAGCCGCCCCGAGGTACTCCGCGATCTCCGGTGCCGAAGGCCGCGACCGCTCCAGGGCGGCCACCTCCGGGACGTACTCCCGCACGAACCAGAAGTCACTGTGCCGAGCCGTGTCGTACGCCAGCACCACCTGGCGGGACGCCACCCGGCGCAGCTCCGCAAGGCCGGCGCGCCAGTCGGGCCAGTGGTGCACCGTCAGCACCGCCAGCGCCGCGTCGAACGTGCCGGAAGCGAACGGCAGCGCCTCCGCCACCGCCCGCACGACCGGCGCGGCCTCGGGCGAACGTTGCCGGATCATCTCCGCCGACGGCTCGACCGCCACCACCCTCCGCGAGGGCGGCTCGTACGACCCCGTGCCGGAGCCGACGTCCAGCACCGAAGCCGCGGGACCCAGCGCGGACAGCAACGGTGCCAGCCAGCGCGGGTCGGTCCGCCGCCCCAGCGCGTAGCCGACGCCGATCTCGTCGTAGCGCGTCATCCGCGCTCGGTGCCGTCGCCGCCGTTCTGCTCCGCCAGGAACCGCTCGAACTGGTTGCCGAGCTCCTCCGCCGTCGGCATGTGCTCCACCGACTCCGCCAGGAGGCTGCCGCGGTCGGACGCCTCGATGAACGTGTCGTACTGCCGCTCCAGTGCGCGGACGACGTCGGCGATCTCGTCGGACTCCGCGACCTGGCGGTTGATCTCCGCGTCGGCCAGGTCCGCCGCCGCGCGCAGCTCGCCCTCGGGCAGGCTCAGGCCGGTCGCCCGGCTCAGCGCGTCCAGCACGATCAGCGACGCCGCCGGGTACGTCGACTGCGCCAGGTAGTGCGGCACGTGCGCCGCGAAGCCCATCGCGTCGTGGCCCCACTCGCCGAGGCGGTACTCCAGCAGCGCCGCGAGGCTGCCCGGCACCTGCAGCCGGTTCGGCAGCGGCTGGTTGGCGCCGACCAGGTCCTTGCGGGTCGCGTGCGCGGTGACGCCGAGCGGGCGGGTGTGCGGCGCGCCCATCGGGATGCCGTGGAAGCCGGCCGTCAGCCGGACGCCCCAGCGCTCGACCAGGTTGCGGACCGCGGCGCTGAACCGCTCCCAGTCGTGGTCCGGCTCCGGGCCGGACAGCAGCAGGAACGGCGTGCCGTCGGCGTCGTGCAGCAGGTGCACCACCAGCTCGGGGGCGTCGTAGTCCTCCCAGTGGTCGACGGCGAAGGTCATCGTCGGCCGCCGCGAGCGGTAGTCGATGAGCCGGTCGACGTCGAAGCGGGCGATCACCCGGTGCTCGCCGCCCAGCAGGTGTTCCGCCAGCAGCCGGCCCGCCGAACCGGCGTCCATGAAACCTTCGAAGTGGTGCAGCAGCACCGCCCCGGTCAGGTCGGGGACGTCCGAGTCCACCTCGTACAGGTCGTCGGGATCGAATCCCACCGGGTCCTCCTGCTGCTCTTCACATGGCTATCCGTCAAGCACAACACACCCCGAGTGGGATTCCATTCCGCCGACGGTGTTGCTGATCGTAACGGCAAGCGACCTGAACCGGATCGGATCGGCATCGTGACACATGTCGTGGGCGCGCAAGGCCCCGATCGGGCACGCTTGAGCGGTGAGCGAACACACCACGAACACGGCGCTTCGGCTGCGGCCGCCGGCGCACCGGGTCAGCCGCCGGGCCATCGGCTACTGGACGGTGACCGCCTCGATCCTGTGGATCATCCTGATCGGCGTGCAGACGCTCATCGTGGTGACCAGCGACGACGCACCGTCGTTCCTGACCGTGACGCTGGTGCTCTCCTGCGTGCTCGGCCCGCTGCACCTGATCGTGATGCCGCAGTGGCGTTACCGCGTGCACCGCTGGGAGGTCACCGACGAGGCCGTCTACACGCAGTCCGGCTGGCTGAAGCAGGAGTGGCGGATCGCGCCGGTCTCGCGGATCCAGACCGTCGACATCGAGCGCGACCCCTTCGAGCAGCTGTTCGGGCTGGCGAAGATCACCGTGACGACGGCGTCCGCGGCGGGCCCGCTGCGCATCGCGGGTCTGGCGCACGACCGCGCGCTGGAGCTGGCCGACGAGCTCACGAAGACGACCCAGGCCGTGCGAGGGGACGCGACGTGACGACCGAAGCTGTCGTGACCCCGCCCGCCGAGGGCACGCAGGACGCGCCGTGGCACCACCTCGACCGG
Organism: Amycolatopsis sp. NPDC005003; assembly: GCF_053600695.1. Classification (NCBI taxonomy): domain Bacteria; kingdom Bacillati; phylum Actinomycetota; class Actinomycetes; order Pseudonocardiales; family Pseudonocardiaceae; genus Amycolatopsis; species Amycolatopsis sp. NPDC005003. The sequence continues at coordinate 375,994 of NZ_JBSGAI010000001.1, forward strand.
CGCATGCTGCTCATCCGGCCGGTGCTGGACCTGGTGAAGTCGCTGCCGGTGCTGCTGGGCGCGCTGCTGTTCGGCCACGGCGAGCCGTGGCAGTGGATCGGCCTCGTGTTCACCGCGATCGCCGTGTTCACCGGTGTCTCGCACGTGCTGACCTCGCGCTACCGGATCACCGAGACGCAGGTCGAGTGGCGCACCGGGCTGCTGCAGCGCAAGCACCGGGCCGTCCCGCGCGACCGGATCCGGACGGTCGACGTCACCTCCGAGCCCAAGCACCGGCTGTTCTCGCTGGCCGCCGCGCGGATCGGCACCGGGCGGCACTCGCACGGGAAGGGGCCGGGCAAGGACGAGCTCGTCCTCGACGCCGTCACCATCGCCGAGGCTCAACGGCTGCGGACGCTCCTGCTGCACCGCAAGGCCGAGACCGTCTCCGAGCAAACCGCCGCCGCCCCGCCGGAGCAGCTGATCGCCGCGGTCGACAAGCGGTGGCTGCGGTACGCGCCCTTCACGCTGTCCGGGCTGGCCGTGGTCGGCGCGGCGGTCGGCACCGTCTACCACTTCGCGCACGAGCTGCACTTCGACCCGATCCAGTTCTCGCTGGTCCAGGCCGTCGTCGGGCACTTCGCCGACACCCCGGTGTGGGTGAGCCTGGTGCTCGCCGCCGTCGGGCTGCTGGTGCTCGTCGCGCTGCTGTCGGTCGGCGGGTACGTGCTGTCGTTCTGGAACTTCCGGCTCACCCGCGAGCCCGCCGGCACGCTGCACATCCGGCGCGGGCTGATCACCACGCGGTCGGTGTCGATCGAGGAGGACCGGCTGCGCGGCGCCGAAATCCGCGAGCCGCTGCCGCTGCGGCTGGCCGGGGGCGCCCGCTGCGTCGCCATCGCCGCCGGCTTGCGGGAGGGCAAGAGCGCCGACAAGGGCGGCGGCCTGCTGCTGCCGCCGGCGCCGCTGGCGCGCGCGCACGAAGTCGTCGCCGACGTGCTGGGCGAAGACCCGGCCGCGACGCCGCTGGTGCGGCACCCGCGCCGGGCGCTGCACCGGCGGCTGACCCGGGCCGTCCTCGGCGTGCTGTTGCTCGCCGCGGCGCTCTACGGACTGGCGTGGCTCGGCGCGCTGCCGGACTGGCCGTGGCAGGTCGCGCTCGTGCTGGTGCCGTTCGCCGCGGTCGTCGGCTGGGACCGCTACCGCGGCCTCGGCCACGCGCTCACCGGCCGCTACCTGGTGACGCGGTCGGGGTCGCTGGACCGCGGCACGGCGGCCGTCCGCTGCGACGGGATGACCGGGATCGTCGTCGAGCGCTCGTACTTCCAGCGCCGGGCCGGGCTGGTCACGCTGATCGCGCCGGTCGCCGCGGGCAAGGGCAAGTACCGGGTGCTCGACGTCGGCGAGGCCGACGGGCTGGCACTCGCCGACCGGGCGCTCCCCGGTCTGCTGACGCCGTTCCTCACCGGTGACCGGGACCGCGGTTGACGTCCCACCCGCGCCGCTCCTAACGTGAAATCCGCCGTCCGAACCCTCGATCCGCATTCGACGAGAGGACGGCAGGATGTTCCGGAAACTCTTCGGCGTGCTGGCCGCGGCGGTCGTCGTGACGTCGGCGTTCGCGCCGGTCGCGGCCGCCGCGGAAAACCCCTACGGCGACCCGAATCTGGTCCCGATGTTCGACGGCACGGACCTCGGCCCGTGGACGTCGTCGAAAGCGGGGCTCTGGTCGGCGAAAAACGGCGTCATCCACGGCAATGGCACCGCGCGCGGCTGGTTGTACTACAACAAACAGCAGGTCGGCACGTTTCGGTGGATATTCAATGTCCGGCAGGTCAAGGGCAACCACAAACCGACCGTGCTGATCTGGGGCACCACCGACCCGATCCGCGACGCGCTGAGCGCCATCCAGTTCCAGCCGCCGAACGGCGGGCACTGGGACTACCGGCCGGGGCACAACAACGGCGGCGGGAAACTGTTCCAGCAGCTGTCGCACACGACCATCGACATCAAGAAGTGGGCCCAGTGCGAGCTGATCGGCGACGCCGCCACCGGTGTCGCGCGGATGGCGTGCTGCCCGCTCACCGGCACGGCGATCACCTGCAAGGGCGTCGAAGTGCTGCGGTTCACCGACAAGACCGCCGGGCGCGTCGGGCCGCTGGCGCTGCAGGTGCACAACTCCGGGATCCAGGACGAGTACCGCGGCCTCTACGTCGAGTCACCCGTGGTGACGAAACCGGGCGAGTTCCTCACGATGTGACGCCGGTTCCGGCGGCGGCTTTCCCGAAAGGTGAGCCGCCGCCGGGAATGCTGGCCTTCCTTTCACACTACGTGCTAATTTATTCACCCCGTGTGATAGCGAAGGTCGTTTTTGTCTCACCGAGAGGTCACGATGACGCCTGCCGTCAGTACCGTCGACGGTTCCGCCACCACTTCACCCCGGCGCACCCCCGGTGCCAGCAGTTCCCGCAAGGTTCTCCAGCTGCTGCTGGCCTTTTCGGAGCGCCGGTGGGAGGCGAGCGTCGCCGAGCTGGCCGCGACGATCGGCACCCCGGTGGCGACGACCTACCGGTACGTGGCGCTGCTCAAGGAGCTGCAGCTGCTCGAGGAGGGCCGGGCCGGGTACTACCACCTGACCAGCCAGGTGATGCCGCTGGCGCGGGCCGCGCAGCTGGCGAACGACATGGTGCGGCTGGCGCGGCCGGCCATGGAGGAAGCCGCGCACGAGCTCGGCGAGACCGTGATGCTGTTCCAGCAGTTCGGCGACTCCGCCGTCTGCGCGGACCGCGTCGAGTGCGATCGCGCCATGCGCTTCACCTTCGAGCCGGGGCATTCGCTGCCGCTCGGCGTCGGCGCGTCGGGCAAGATGCTGCTGGCGCTGCTGCCGGAGATCGAACGCGACCGGCGGTTGCCGTCGATCGTCGAGCAACGCGGCACCGCCGTGCGCGACGAGCTGAAGCAGGCGCTGGAGAACCGCTACTCGGTCAGCTCCGGCGAGCTCGACGAAGGCGTCTGGGCCTGTTCGGTGCCGGTGCAGACGATCGGCAGGCGGCCCACCGTGCTGAGCCTGGCCGGGCCGGCCGCGCGGATCACCGAAGAAGCCCGGCACACGGCGATCACCGCCCTGCAGGGGTACGCGATCCGGATCCAGCGGGCGATCTCGTCTTATTCGGTGTGACGATCCCGCGCGGGGGCGTAGAACTGGCCGGGTGATCCGGCTCGCGCGTCCCGACGACCTGCCCGCGCTGATCGACGTCGAGCGCGAGGCGGGCGCGCTGTTCCGCGACGTCGGCATGGCGGCGATCGCCGACGACGACCCGGGCTCGGTCCCCGAACTGGCGGCGTACCAGTCCGCCGGACGCGCGTGGGTGAGCGTCGACGCCGCGGACCGGCCGGTGGCCTACCTGGTCGCGGAGGTCGTCGACGGGCACGCGCACATCGAGCAGGTGTCGGTCCGGCCGTCGCACGCGCGGCGGGGAATCGGCAGCGCGCTGATCGAGACGCTCGCCGACTGGGCCCGCACCCGCGGGATGGCGGCGCTGACGCTCACGACGTTCGAAACCGTGCCGTGGAACGCGCCGTACTACGAACGGCTGCGGTTCCGCGTCGCCCCGGACGCGGAAATCGGCGACGGCCTGCGCTCGATCCGCCGCGCGGAGATCGCCCGCGGCCTGGACGCCTGGCCGCGTGTCGCCATGATCCGACCGCTCTGACCTGCTCTTTTGCCCGCGGCTCCCCTACTTGAGGGAGAGAGTGGCGCGGTCGGTCGAACATGTGTTCTACTGTGCCTGCCGGTCCCGGAGGGGGAAGCTCCGCGGGCCGGCCCACATACTCGGGAGGTAGTCGTGGCGGTCAAGATCACCCACCTGACGAACGGCCAGCAGGTCCGGTTCGCCAACGCCGACGGTGCTCGTCGGTACGCCGAGATCATGGGTGGCGGCGTGGACAAGTGGCGCTTCACGGTGGTGCCCGAGGACCCGATGCTCCGGAAAATGTCGGACTCGGTCGTTAACGTGCCGGTATGGCGCATGACTTCCAGGTAGTGGTCGATTCGGCCGATCCGCACGTGCTCGCCGACTGGTGGGCCGAGACGCTCGGCTGGTCCGTGGAACCGACGGACGAGGAGTTCGTCCGCGAGATGATCGCGAAGGGGTACGCCAAGGAGGAGGAGACCCGGACCCACCGGGGATCGCTGGTGTGGAAAGCGGGGGCGGGGATCCGGCATCCGGACTCGCCACCGGAGGGCCCACCGCGGCGGATCCTGTTCCAGGAAGTACCGGAGAAGAAGACGGTGAAGAACCGGGTCCACGTCGATGTCTGGGTGGGCGCGGACAACGTCGAAGCGACGGTCGAGAAGCTGAAGGAGCGGGGTGCGGAGTTCCTGTGGCGGGGACAGCAGGGGCCGCACAGCTGGGTGACCATGGCCGACCCGGAAGGGAACGAGTTCTGCGTTTCCTGAGCCGGGCGGTCCGGGTCGGCGGCGGGCTGGGGGGCCGCCGCCGACCCGAGCTTCGCGAGTGACTCGATTCAGGATCTTCGAAGTGAGTCACTCGCGACCTCACACCTGTGCGGCCAGGCGGTCCAAGGCCTTCGGGAGCGCCGCCGCCAGCAGGTCCAGCTCCGGTTCCGCCGCCACCAGCGGTGGCGACACCGCCACGCCCCGGCCCAAGTTGCGCACGATCACGCCCTCGTCGCGGCAGGCTCGCTGCAGCTTCACCGGGGCTCCCGGGTCCGCGTCCACGACCTCCGCCGCCAGCTCCACCGCCGCCAGGAAACCCAGGCCGGCCCGGATCTCCTTCACCAGCGGGTGCCCGCCGACCGAGGACACCGCGTCCGCCAGGGGCTTCTCCAGCTCGCGGCCGCGCGGGATCAACCCCTCGCGCTCGTAGATGTCCAACGTCGCCAGGCCGGCCGCGCACGCCACCGGGTGCCCGGCGTACGTCGGGCCGTGGCGGAAGATCGGCGCTCCCGGCGCCCCCGTGAAGAACGGCTCCGCCACCCGCGGGGCCACCACCAGCGCTCCCAGCGGGATCGTTCCGCCGGTGATGCCCTTCGCCGTCGTGATCAGGTCCGGCCGCACCGGCCAGCGGTCGATCCCGAACCACGTTCCCAGCCTGCCCCAGGCCGCGATCACGCAGTCCGCCACGAACAGCACCTCGTGCCGGCGGCAGATCGCCGCCACCTCCTCGAGGTAGCCCTCCGGCGGCAGCAGCACGCCGCCCGCGCCGATCACCGGCTCGCAGAAGAACGCCGCGACACGAGCGGCGCCCACGCGCGCGATCTCCGCCTCCAGCGCCGCCGCGTCGTCGAACGGGACGTGCGAGAACTCCGGTGGCTGGGGGCCGACGCCCGCCGCGTTCGCCGGGATGCCGCCCACCGCCGTGCCGAAACCGTGCGTTCCGTGGTAGCCCTGCGCCCGGCCGATCACGTGGACCTTCTCCGGACGGCCCGTCTGCGCGAAGTACGCCCGGGCCAGCTTCACCGCCGTGTCGATCACGTCGCCGCCGCCCGAGCCGAAGAACACCTTCGAGCCCGGCTCCGGGGCCAGGGCCGCCACGCGGTCCGCCAGCTCGATCGCCGGGCGGTTCGCGTTGTAGCCGAACAGGTTCCACGAGTCGAGCTCCCCCAGCTGGCGGGAGACGGCTTCGGTGATCTCGGGACGGCCGTGGCCGAAGTTCGCGTACCAGAGCGACGCCGTCGCGTCGAAGTACCGGCGGCCCGCGTCGTCCCAGACGTACGAGCCCTCGCCGCGCGTGATGACCATCCGGTCGCCGTCGACCGCGCCCATGTCGGCGAACGGGTGCCACAGGGCGTGCTGTGCTGACATCGGGTCCTCCTCCGGTCCTGCCCCCATCCCTACCATCAGTCCAGGAACTCCGCGATCTCCGCCGTCGAGTACCCCAGCTCGGCCAGCACTTCCGCGGTGTGCTGGCCGAGGGTCGGCGGCGCGGAGGTGGGCCGGGCCGGGGTGTCCGACGCCTTCACCGGGAAGCCGGTGCCGACGTACGTCCCCACCGTCGGGTGCGGCAGGCGCACCACCTGCTCGCGCGCGGCCGCCCACGGGTCCGCGTAGACGTCGTCGATCTCGTTGACCGGGGCCGCCGGGATGCCCGCCGCGTCGAACGCCTTCATCCACTCCGCCGCCGTGCGCTTCAGGAGCACCGGCTCCAAAAGCGAGTTGAGCAGGTCGCGATGAGCCGAGCGCGCGGCGTTCGACGAGAACCGCGGGTCGGTGGCGATGTCCAGGCCGAGCACCCCGCAGAACGCGTGCCACAGCTTCTCGCTGCCGACCGCGATGACCAGCCAGCCGTCGGCGACGTGGTAGCCCTGGTACGGGACGATGCTCGGGTGCGCCGAGCCCATCCGGCGTGGGCGTGGCGCGTCGTAGAACACAGCGCCCGCCGCATACACGTGCCAGGCCAGCTGGCTGTCCAAAAGGGACACATCGAGGTACTGGCCGCGGCCGGTCGCGTGCCGGGCCTGCAGCGCCATCAGCACACCGATGATCGCCCACGTCCCCGCGTTCAGGTCGGCCACCGGCAGCCCGGCCTTCGCCGGCGCGCCGTCCGGCTCGCCGGTCAGCGACATCACGCCGCCGAGGGCCTGCGCCACCAGGTCGTAGCCCGCGCGGTCGCGGTACGGGCCGGTCTGCCCGAACCCGGTGATCGACACGTGGATCAGCCGCGGGTTCAGCGCGGACAGCTCCTCGTACCCGATGCCCCACTTCTCGAGCGTGCCCGGCCGGAAGTTCTCGACCAGCACGTCGGCGTCCGCGACCAGCCGCCGCAGCGCCTCGCGGCCGCGGTCGCTCTTGAGGTCGAGCACGATCCCGCGCTTGTTCCGGTTCGCCGCCAGGTAGTAGACGGCCTCGTCGCCGACGAACGGCGGGCCCCAGCCGCGGGTGTCGTCGCCGTGGCCCGGCGGCTCGACCTTCACCACGTCCGCACCCATCTCGCCGAGGTACTGCGTGCAGTACGGCCCGGCGAGGATGCGGGAGAGGTCGACGACCTTGATCCCGTCCAGCGGGCGGACATCAGCGGTCATCGACGGCTCCTCGGGTGGCTCGGCGTCTGGTCCCCCTTTCTACCCCGGGCATCCGGCGGACTCGGGAAGCCGCCGTCCGGAGGCGGGCATTTCTCCCCTCATGCCCGGTTCGCCCCCACGCCACCCTGGAGATCTTGTCCGCAGTCCCGGGGAGGGAACCATGCGACGGTTCGGGGTCCTGCTGCTCACGCTCCTCACCTTCGGCACGGTGATCGCCGCACCGGCGGCCGCCGACGAGCCGGTCGTCGCCGCGAAGCCGCCCATGGGCATCTCGTGGTCGCGCGGCTGGAACCAGTGCCCGCGGATCGACGACGCGAAGGTCCGCGCCGCGGTCGACATGCTGGTCACCAGCGGCCTGAAGGACGCCGGCTACACCTACGTCGACATCGCGGGGTGCTGGGCGGCCAAGACACGCGCCGCCGACGGCAGGCTCGTGCCCGATCCCGCCAAGTACCCGGACCTGCCGGGGCTCATCGCCTACGTGCACGCCAACGGCCTGAAGTTCGGGCTGTACAGCGGCACCGGCGCGATGGTCTGCGGCAGCGCGATGCCCGGCTCCCGCGACCACGAGGAACTGGACGCGCAAACGTTCGCGGCCTGGGGCGTCGACTACCTGGACTACGACACGTGCGGCGGCGAGAACGGCGTCGCGGCGGCGGTCAAGAAGATGAGCGACGCGCTCAAGGCCACCGGGCGGCCGATCACCCTCGCCGTGATCAACACCTTTTCGGGGAGCTACCGCCCGTGGGAGTGGGCGCCCGGCGCGGGCGCGCACACGTGGCAGCTCAACACCGACCTCACGGACAACTTCACGGCCATGATGCAGGCGATGGACAAGCAGATCCCGCTCGCCGGGCACACCGGCCCCGGCGGCTGGAGCGACCCCGGCTACGTCAACTTCAGCATCGTCGACCCCTGGGTGCAGCGCGCGCAGTTCTCGTTGTGGGCGCTGATGAACGCGCCGCTGATGCCGAACGAGGCGTTCCCGCCGGCCACGATCGGCAACCGGGACGTGATCGCGGTCGACCAGGACTGGTCGGGCACCCCGGGCCGCAAGATCCGCGATCTCGGCGACGCCGAGATCTGGGCGAAGCCGATGTCCGACGGCTCGGTCGCCGTGCTCCTGCTGAACCGCGGCTGGACCGCCCGGACGATCGCGTTCGACCTCGCGGAATCCGGTGTCGCGCCGGCGTCCGCCTACCGGGTCCGCGACCTGTGGACCGGTGCGGAGCTCACCAGCACCGGCACGCTGCGGACGTCCGCACGCGGGAATTCCGGGACGTTCCTCCGCGTGTGGCCGGGTCAGCCGTCCCCCGCCGAGCCGCTGGTGACGCTGGGCGTGGAGCTGCCCGAGGGCTTCCTGGCCGGCCAGGAGGTGCCGGGCACGGTGACGCTGACCAACGACGGCGACACCCCGATCACCGACGCGCGGTACACGATCACCGTGCCGTCCGGCTGGGAGCTGGACGGCCCCGCGCAGGTCGACGTCCCGCGGGTCTCGCCGGGCAGCACGGTCACGCACGACATCACGCTGCGGCCGACGGCGGCACCGGCCGCGAAGGTGCTGGTCGGGGTGAGCGGCGGGTACACGAGCGAGTCCGGCCCGCGGTCCGCGGCGGGCTCCGCCGAGGCACCGCTGGTGACCGCGCCGAGCCCCGGGACGACGTACCTGGACATGCGGCCGTGGCTGTACTCCGAGAACGGGCTCGGCCCGGTCGAACGCGGCAGCGTGGCCAACGGGCGCGCGATGGCGATCGGCGGCGTCGGTTACCAGCCGAACAGCGGGATCGGCGTGCACGCGCCTTCGGTGATCCGCCTGTACCTGGGCGGGGCGTGCAAGACGTTCTCGACCCAGTACGGCGTCGACGACGTGTCGGGCCCGCAGGCCACGGTGACGTTCCGGGTCCTGGGCGACGGCCGGGAGCTGTTCTCGACCGGCGTCGTCGGGCGCGGCGCGGCGACGCAGAAGCTGACCATCCCGGTCACGGGCGTGCAGCAGCTGGCCATCGCCGTCGACGACGGCGGTGACGGTTCGGCGGACGAGTACGCGGACTGGATCGGGCCGAACGTCAAGTGCTGAAGGCCCCTTCGAGGAGCGCGACGGCCTGGGCGGTGCGCCGGTAGAGCACGTACCGCCCGTCGCGGACCTTGCTGACCAGGCCCGCCCGGTGCAACGCGCTCAGGTGGTAGGAGACGGTGCCCGGGCTGTACCCGGTCCGGGTGGCGAGCTCCGCGGTCGACCGCGGCGGTTCGAGGTCGGCCAGCAGCGCCGCCCGGGCCGCGCCGACCACCGGCGCGATCCGGCCCGGCCGCTGGTCGGCGCCCGTGCCGACCCCGTGCGCCGGGTAGCCGAGGACGACCTGGCCGGGGACGTCGATCTGGATGCTGATGACCGGCCAGCTGAGCACGCCGGGCGCGAGGACCAGCTCGCGGCCGGAGACGTCGGCCTCGCCGTCGAACGGCTTCACGACCGTGATCGCGTCGCCGGCCCAGCCGATCGTGTGGTGCAGGCTGCCGAGCACCCCGCCGACGCCGTGGCGGGCGATGGCCTGCGCGCGGTGGGTGATGTCCCGGTCGAGCACCGCCTGCAGGCCGGCCCAGTCGTCGGCCAGCGCGTCCCGCCAGAACCGGGCGAGGCCGTTGGCCAAGCGCCGGGGCATCGTCCCCGACTCCACGCTCCGCCGGACCGCCACCGGCACCGGTCTGGTCCAGTGGACCTGCGTGTGGGCCAGCACCTGGGTCTCGACGTCGTCCTGGGTGGTCGCCTCGATCCGCGCGATCTGCTCGTCGAGCAGGTCGCGGGGCCGGGTGGCCGTGCCCGGCTGCGGGGTGAGCAGGTCCGGCGTGTAGACCTCGCCGGGGCGCGGCAGCAGGTCCAGGAGCAGGGCGACGTCGGGGTGGGCGAGCGCCCCGCGGGCGAGCGGGCCGGGATCGCCGAACACCGGGTGCCGTCCCGCGTCGGCGGCGAGCTTCAGCCAGGCGAGGGACTCCGCGGCCAGCGATGGGGAAAACCGTGTCCTGGCCACTGTCTCGGCGTCGACCCGCAGCTTGAACACTCACCGACCGTAGCAGCGGAGCCGCCGGATTTGAACCGGCTCGAATCCTTTCCGGTCGGAGGTTCCCGCGGGGTTGAGTGGGGTGGTGTGCTTCCGACGTGCGACGACCATCGCCGCCGTGGCCGCCGTGCTGCTCACCTCGGCACCGGCCGCCACGGCCCGCGCCGCCGGTCCGGCCGCCGTCGGCTACCGCGCGTGTTCCCTCGTCCGCACGATCGCCTGGCACACCTGGGTGGCCGGTGCCGACGGGCGGTACCACCCCGGCACCGTCCGCCGGCCGTACCCGTTCAGCGTGGTGTTCCCGGTGGCTGCGCACTGAGTTCGAGCAACCGGGCCTGGGCGTCACGCAGGTAGCGGTCCAGCGCGGCCTCCGCGGCCTCGAACCGGCCGCGGCGCAGGTCGCGCAGGATCTGTTCGTGGCAGTCCAGGAACGGCTCGTAGAACGCGCGGGTGTTCTCGTTGAGCACGAAGAACAACCGGGTCTCGGCGAGCACCTGGCGCATCGTCGCGGACAGGCGCTCGCTGCCGGCCAGGTCCGCGAGGGCCTGGTGGAAGTGGATGCTGGCGGTGCCGACCGACGGCCAGTCCTCGGCCGCCGCCGCCGTCCGGCCGTCCTGAAGCGCTTGCTCGACCATCGAAAGATCCACTGTGGACAGTTCGGCCGCGCGGCGCAGGGCCCCGCATTCGGTGGCGCGGCGCACGACGTAGAGGTCCTCGATGTCCTCAGTGGTCAGTTCGCGCACGAACACGCCGCGGTTCAGCTCGTGCACGGCCAGCCGCTCGTGGGCGAGCAGCTGGAACGACTCGCGCAGCGTGTTGCGCGAGACGCCGAGCGCCGAGCTGATCACCGGCTCGGACAGCCGTTCACCGGGGGCGAAGACGCCGTCGGTGATGTACTGGCGCAGGATCGCCGCCACCCGCTCGGCCGTGCCGCTGCGCTCGAGCAGGTGCCGCGCGCTCTCCAGCCCCGAGGCATCGACGGTCACGGCACTACCTGACGCCGAGTTCGAAGTCGAGGCTGTACCGGTTGCCCGGCATCGCCCCCGCGGCCTTCGCGCCGTCGATCGGCAGCACGACGCCGTTGACGAACCGGGACTCGTCGCTCGCCAGGAACACCACGGCCTTCGCGACCTCCCAGGCCTCGCCGACGCGTGCCGCGGGCGTGCTCGCGACCAGCTGGTGCTGCTTGGTCTCGAACTCCTCCGGCGACGCGAGCACGCCGCGCAGCATGTCGGTGTCGATCGCGCCCGGGTTCACCGTGTTGGCCCGGATGCCCTGGTGCGCGTGGGCGACGGCGATGGACTTCGTCAGCCCGACCAGCGCGTGCTTGGTGGCGTTGTACACCGGGTCGCCGGGGCGGCCCATCACGCCGCCGTTGGACGACGTGGTGATGATGCTGCCCGCCTTCCGCTCGATCATGTGCGGGAGGACGGCACGGGTGCCGAGGAAGGCGGCGCGCACGTTCAGCGCGAAGATGTGGTCGAACTCGGCCACCGTCGTGTCCACAAGGGACTTGCCGAGGTGGATCCCCACGTTGTTGAACAGCACGTCGATGCGACCGGCCTCGGCCATGACGCCGGCCACGAACGCCGCCACGGCGTCCTCGTCGGTGGCGTCCGCTATGGCGTGGCGGCAGCCGTCGATCGCCTCCGCGGGCTCACGGATGTCGGCGGCGAAGACCGTCGCGCCTTCGGCGACGAACTCCTTCACCGTGGCGAGGCCGATGCCCCGCGCGCCGCCGAAGACCACCGCAACCTTGCCGGCCAACCGACCCATGTTCACTGCCCTGCTCTCAGTCGTGCTGTCTGCTCTTCGTCCACCGCGTAGTCCCCGGGGAGCCGGACGAGCGCGTCCGGCTCCCCGAGGTACCGCACTTCGACGCCGTACACCTCGCGCGCCGCCGCCACCGAGACGTACCCCTCGACGACGTCGGCGAGCACCGCCGCCACCGGCCGCTCGCGCGGTGGCCCGTACCCGCCGCCGCCCGGCAGCGTGACGTCCACAACGGACTCGGACGACAGCGGCACGCGGCTCTTCACGGCCAGGTCCGACCCGGTGCGCAGGCCGAACCGGCCGGGAGCGCCCGGTTCCCCACCGGCCACCCCGGACGCCGCGGCCCGCACCCGGTCGACGTTCCCGTTGACGCTCCAGGAAGGCACGCCGAGTGCGCCCATCGTGGTCACCTGTCCGAGTCCGCCGCGGAACCGGCCGGCGCCGCCGGAGTCCACGCGCAGCTCGCGTGCGTGCTGGACCAGCGGCGCCATGGTTTCGATGACCTCGGTGGGCGTCGAACGCAGACCGCTCGGGAAGCCGGTGGTGGACAAGCCGTCCTTGTCCGCCCGGGCGCCCATCCCGCCGGTCTGGAAGACGTTCAGCATGAAGCCGGGCCCGCGCCAGATGGTCATCCACAGCGCGTCCGCGCTCGGCGCGATCGCCGTGGCCGGCAGCGCGCCGATCAGCAGCGACGGCAGGAAGTGCCCGATCAGGTGCCGGGAGGCGACCGGGGCCGGCGGCAGGCAGTTCAGCACCGAGCCCTCGGGCGCGGTGACGTGCACCGGCCGGAACGACCCGGCGTTGTGCGGCACCTCCGGCGAGATCGCCGCCTTGACGGCGAACGACGCATACGCCCGCGTGTAGTTGAGCACCACGTTGATCCCGCGGCGGCTCTGCGGCGAGGAGCCCGCGAAGTCGAGGTGGATCTCGTCGCCGGCCACCGTGGCCGTGACGCGCAGGACGATCTCTTCGTCCTCGAAGCCGTCGGTGGCGATCTCGTTGGTGTACGTGCCGTCGGGCAGCTGCCGCAGCGCGTCGCGCAACGCCCGCTCCGAGCGGTCCATGATCTCGGCGGCGACGTCGTCGAGGCTGTCGAGGCCGAGTTCGTCCAGCAGCCGCAGCAGGCTCGTCGAGCCGACCTCGTTGCCGGTGACCTGCGCGTACAGGTCGCCGATGGTCTCTTCGGGGGTGCGGACGTTCGCCCGGATCAGCCGCTCCAGATCGGTGTTGACCTCGCCCGCGCGGAGGAACTTCAGGATCGGCAGGCGCAGGCCCTCTTCGAAGACTTCGTGGGCTTCGGCGGAGACCAGCCGTCCACCGATGTCCGGCGCGTGGCAGCACGACGCGAACCACGCGACCAGCCGGCCGCCGCGGAACACCGGGGTCGCCACCGTGATGTCGTTGATCTGGCCCGCGGTCTGCCAGGGGTCGTTGGTGAGCAGCACGTCACCGGGTTCGAGGGTCTCCGGCGGGTACTGCGCGACGAAGTGGTGCATGCCGGTCGCCATCGCGTTGATGTGCCCCGGCGTGCCGCCGACGGACTGGCCGATCATCTCGCCGCGCGAGTCGAACACCGCGCAGGCCAGGTCGAGCGACTCGCGCACGACGGCGGAGAAGGCCGTGTTGACCAGCGCGTTCTGCTGTTCGGCCAGGATCGAGTGCAGGCGGTTGCCGAACAACCCGACGACGATGGGGTCGACGCTCACACCGTCACCTCCAGCGCGCCGTCCTCCCGGACGACGCAGTGTGCGCCGGGTGGGACGACCACAGTGGACTCGCGCTCCTCCACGATGGCCGGTCCGTCGACGCGGGCGCCGGGTTCGAGCCGGTACCGGTCGAACACCGCCGTGTCGACAAATCCACCAGTCGATGGGAAGTAGGCCTGGCGGGTGCCCTTGCGCGCATTGCCCGTGGGCTGCACGGGAGGCCGCAGGGTCACGGCCGGTTTCGGCCCGCTCGACACGACCCGCCAGTTCAGCACCTCGACGCCGACTTCGGGCCCGGTGCGCCGGTAGAGCGCGCGGTAGGTGCGGGTGAACTCGTCGATCAGCGTTTCCGGCCAGGGGCCGTCGTGGACCGGGACGCGGATCTCGTAGCCCTGCCCGGCGTACCGCATCTCGGCGACGCGGTGGTGCGTCACGTCGTCCACTCCCGACTTGGCCAACAGCGCTTCACCCTCGGCCTCCATCTCGGCGAACAGCGCGTCGACCTGCTCCCAGGCCAGGTCGTGGACGGCCGCGCGCGCGGACCGCACGAAGTCGAACGCCAGCGGTGCGGTCAGGAACCCGGCCGCGCTGAGCACCCCGGCGGCGGGCGGCGCGACGACCGACGGCGCCCCGAGCGCCCGCGCGACGCCGACACCGTGCACCGGACCCGCGCCACCGAAGGTGTACATCGGGAGGTTCGCCGGATCGTGCCCGCGCTCGACGGCGTGCACCCGGGCGGCGTTGGCCATGTCCTCGTTGACGCTGGTGTGGATGCCCCAGGCGGCCTCTTCGACACTCACCCCGAGCGGAGCAGCAATCTTTTCGGAGAGCACTGCTCTCGCGGCCTCGGCGTCCAGGCGCATGCCACCGCCGAGGAAGTAGCCCGGGTCGAGGTAGCCGAGGACGAGGTCGGCGTCGGTGACCGTGGGCTCGGTGCCGCCGCGGCCGTAGCAGACCGGGCCGGGCTCGGACCCGGCCGAATCGGGGCCGACGGTGAGCAGGCCCAGCGCGTCGATGCGGGCGATCGAGCCGCCGCCGACGCCGATCTCGATCATGTCGGTGACCGGCACCCGCACCGGCAGCCCGGAGCCGGGCAGCAGCCGGTACTTGCGGTCCACTTCGAACTCGTGCGTCACCAGCGGTGCGCCGCCGGCGATCAGGCACAGCTTCGCCGTCGTGCCGCCCATGTCGAAGGCCAGCAGGTCCGGCGGCCCCAGCTCCGCGGCCGCCAGCGCCCCGCCCGCGGGGCCGGATTCGAGGATCCGGATCGGGTGCCGGGCGGCGGTGTCCACGGTGGCCAGACCGCCGTTGGACAGCATGATGTGCGGCGCCCGGGCGATGCCCAGCCGGTGCAGCCGCTGTTCGAGGTCGCGCAGGTAGCGCTCGGTGAGGTCCTGGACGTAGACGTTGGCGACCGTGGTCGACGCCCGCTCGAACTCGCGGATCTCGGGCACGACGTCGGAGGAGAGCGCCACCCGCAGCGAGGGCGCGACCTCGGCGAGGATCTCGGCCACGCGCCGCTCGTGCGCCGGGTTGGTGAACGCGTGCAGGAAGCAGACCGCGACGGCCTCGATCCCGCGGTCCGCCAGCTCCCGGCCGAGCCGGGCCACGTGCTCCTCGTCGAGTCCGGTGTGGACGGACCCGTCGGCGAGGATCCGCTCCGGGACGTCGAACCGCAGGTGCCGGGGCACGAGCGGCGCGGGCAGTTCCAGGTGCAGGTCGTACAGCTCGTACCGGTGCTCGCGGCGCATCTCCAGCACGTCGCGGAAGCCCGCGGTGGCCAGCAGCGCCGTCCGCGAGCCCGTGCGCTCGATCAGTGCGTTCGTGACCAGCGTCGTCCCGTGCACCACCTGCTCGACGGCCGAGAGGTCCGGGAGCAGGGCCGCCAAGCCCTCCTCGACCGCCCGGGCCGGTTCGTCGTGCGTGGTCAGGACCTTGCCGACGGCGACGATCCCGGTCGCGTCCACCGCGCAGAGGTCGGTGAACGTGCCACCGATGTCGACGCCGATCCTCATGTCCGGTACCACCGCGGCGAGGTGTTCAGCGGCGGCTTGAGCTTCGCCTTCACGACCAGCACGTTCGGCTCGTCGGACTCGACGAACTCGCCGAGCAGCCGCCGGAAGGCCCGCCCGAAGCCGGAGACGCGGTCGGCGTGCACCCCGAACGACCGGGCCAGGCCGACGAAGTCCGGGCTGTCCCAGTCGACGCCGCGGTGCGGCAGGCCCTCGCGGTCCTGGTCGTAGCGCAGCATCCCGTACCCGCCGTCGTCGACCAGGACGACGGTGACCGGCAGCTGTTCCTGCGCGAGCGTCGCCAGGTCGCCGCAGTTGTAGAGGAACCCGCCGTCACCGGTGATGCAGATGGCCCGCCCGGTGCCGGCCGCGGCCGCGCCGAGCGACGCCGGGAAGCCGTAGCCGAGGGTGCCCCAGCCCATCGGGTAGGCGAGCTTGCGTGGTGCCCGCACCCGGTGGAAGCCGCCGACCCAGTACCCGGCGACGCACATGTCCGACACCAGCACGGCGTCCGTCGGCAGCACCTCGTCCAAAGTGGACAGGAAGTCGTAGGCCTGCGGCTCTTCGTCGCGGATGCGCTGGCGCACGCGCCGTCCGATGCCGGCCAGCCGCAGCGTGATGTCGTCGAGCCCGTCGCGCTGCTTCGGCAGCAGCCGCTCGACGATCGAGCGCGCGTCCCCGACCAGCGTGAGGTCGGGCTGGTAGTTCTTGGCGGCGTCGTCGGCGTCGACGTTGACCGCGATCAGCCGGGGCGGCTTGGGCATCCGCCAGTTCTGCGTCATCAGGCCGTCGAAGTCGGTGCCGATGGCGAGCACGACGTCGGCCTCGTCCCACAGCTCGCCGACCTCCGGCGTGTGCACCGGGTTCGGGGCCAGGCACGGGTGGTCGAGCGGGAGCAGCCCGCGGGCGGCGAACGTGGTGATCACCGGCGCGGCGAGCTTCTCGGCGAGGGCGCCGATCGCGTCGCCCGCGCCCGAGCGCAGCGCGCCGCCACCGGCCCAGATCAGCGGGTGCCGCGCGTCGGACAGCATCGCCTCGGCCCGCGCGAGGTCGGGGACGTCGACGTCCGGCTTGCGGTGCGGAGCGGGCGGGCGCCGGTGCGGCACCTGTTCGCGCAGGTAGTCGGTGGGCACGCCGAGGTAGACCGGGCCGCTCTGCGGCAGCTGCGCGAGCCGGGCGGCGCGGTGGACCGTGGTGCCGATCTGGTCGGGCGCCCGCACGGTGAAGCCGCCCTTGGTCACCGGCGCGAACATCGCCTGCTGGTCGGACGTCTCGTGCAGCACGCCGCGGACGACGCCGGGCCGCCGCAGCGTCGAGGGGATGTCGGTGGCGATCACCAGCACCGGCGCCGCGGACGCCATGGCCTCGCCGACCGCGCCGAGCGTGTTCGCCGCGCCCGGGCCGGTGGTGACCAGCGCGACGCCGAGCTTGCCGGTGGCGCGGGCGTAGCCGTCGGCGGCATACCCGGCGGTCTGTTCGTGGCGAACTCCGACCAGCTTGATGCGGGTTTCACCGAGCGCCTCCCACAGTGGCAGGTTGTGCACCCCCGGAAGGCCGAAGACGATCTCCGTTCCGAGCGCTTCCAGCGCGTCCACCAGCTCCCGAGCACCACTCACAGCCACGGCTCGGATACTGCCAGATCGTTGAACGATCTGGCAATCGACCCCTAGACGATGTTGTGCTCCGCCGGTGCGGTATCGACGGTTTCGAACCGCCGGACGTCGAGCTCGGCGAGGTCCACCGCCGGCCGTCGGCCCAGGTAGAGGTCCCGGATCAGCTCGCCGGTGGCCGGGCCCATCTGGAAGCCGTGCCCCGAGAACCCGGTCGCGTAGAAGAACCGCGACAGCAGGACGCTTTCCCCGATGATCTGGTTGCGGTCCGGGGTCGTTTCGTACAGCCCGGCCCAGGCCGTCCGGATGCCGGCGTCGAGCACGGCGGGGATCCGGCGGCCCGCCAGCCCGGCCAGCCGCGGCAGCCACTCGCCGGGTTCGTAGCGGGTGTCGAACCCGGGGACGCCGTCGCCGTCGGAGAACGACATCGCCAGGCCGGGTCCCTCGCGGTGGAAGTAGAAGGCCGACGGCATCTCGATGGTGAGCGGAACCGATTCCGGCAGCCCGGGCACCGGCCCGGTGAACACGACCTGCCGCCGGTACGGGCGCACCGGCAGGTCCAGCCCGGCCAGCTCGCCGATCCGGCCCGACCACGCGCCGGCCGCGCACACCACGGCGCCGGTTCCGACGACCCCCGCCGTCGTGACGACGCCGGTCAGCGTGTCGCCGTCGCGCTCGATCCCGGTGACCTCGACGCCGGTCCGCAGCTTCGCGCCGTGCGCGCGGGCCGCCTTCGCGTAACCCTGGACCACCGCGTCCGGGGTCGCCTTGGCGTCGTCCGGCGACCAGAGGGCGGCCACGACCCCGTCGGTCTCCACCAGGGGGAGCACCTTCTTCGCTTCGGCCGGGTCGAGCAGGTGGCTGCGGACGCCGTGCTCGCGCTGGAGTTCGGCGCAGCGTTCGAACGCGGGTACGTCGGCCGGTTCGGTGACGAGGTAGAGGTAGCCGTCACGGCGGAAGTCGATCTCGGTGCCGAAGTCGCGGGAGAAAGCGCTGTACGCGGCGAGCCCGCGCAGGCCGAGCTCGACGTTGACGCGGCTGGTGAACGACGAGCGGACGCCGCCCGCGGCCTTCGCCGTCGAGCCGCCGCCCAGCTCGCCGCGGTCGAGCAGCAGCACGTCGACGCCGGCTTCGGCGAGCCGGAACGCGCAGCTGACGCCGATGACGCCACCGCCGATCACGACGCATTCGGCCATCGGTGGCAAGGACGTTTCCCCTGCGCCGCGGGCGGTCATACTCGCCAGAGTAGAACGTGATCCACCGGCGGCCGCCGAGCGCGTAGAGTCGGCGTGCCGAGCTCGAGAGGTGATGTCCCATGGCGATGATGCCCGTGACCGATTCGATGTTCCTCCTCGTCGAAACGCGCGAGCATCCGATGCACGTGGGCGGTCTGCAGCTGTTCAAGAAACCCGAGGGCGCCGGCGACGACTACCTCCGCGACGTCCGGAGCAACCTCCTCGAATCGGACAACATCCGCTCGGTGTTCCGGCGCCGCCCCGCGCGGCCGGTCAACACCATGGGCCACGTGGCCTGGGCGAACGACACCGAGCTCGAGCTCGACTACCACTTCCGGCACTCGGCGCTGCCGCAACCGGGTCGCGTCCGCGAGCTGCTGGAGCTGACGTCACGCTGGCACGGCACCCTGCTCGACCGGCACCGGCCGCTCTGGGAGACCCACCTCATCGAGGGGCTGGCCGACGGCCGGTTCGCCGTCTACACCAAGGTCCACCACGCGCTGATGGACGGCGTCTCGGCGCTGCGCCAGCTGCAGGGCACGCTGTCGGACGACCCGGCGGACCTGGATTGCCCGCCGTGGTGGGGGACCCGGCACAAGCCCGGCGAAGAGCGCGAGAAGCGCCCGCGGTCACTGCTCGGGACGGCTCGGAAGACCGCCAACCAGCTCGCGAGCCTGGCCCCGGCCGCGATGAAGGTGGCGCGGGAGGCGTTCGGCGAGCACACCATCACCCTGCCGGGCCAGGCGCCGAAGACGATGCTCAACGTGCCGATCGGCGGCGCGCGGCGGTTCGCGGCGCAGTCGTGGTCGCTCGACCGCGTCCGGCAGGTGGCGACCGCGGCCGGCGTGTCGCGCAACGACGTCGTGCTCGCGATGTGCTCGGGCGCGCTGCGCGACTACCTCATCGAACAGCGGGCGCTGCCGGACGCACCGCTCATCGCGATGGTGCCGGTGTCGCTGCGCCGCCAGAACGACCCCGGCGAGGCGGCCGGCAACAACATCGGCGCGCTGCTGTGCAACCTGGCCACCGACCTGCCGGACGCGGGCAAGCGGCTCGTCACGATCCACCAGTCGATGCGCAACGGCAAGCGGCTGTTCTCCGAGCTGACGCCGTTGCAGACGCTGCTGCTGTCGGCTGTGAACGTCGCGCAGCTCGGCGTGTCGCCGATCCCGGGCATCGTCAAGAACACGCGGCCGCCGTTCAACCTGGTGATCTCGAACGTGCCCGGCCCGCGCAAGCAGATGTACTGGAACGGCGCCCAGCTGGACGGCATCTACCCGGCGTCGGTGCTGCTGGACGGCCAGGCCGTGAACATCACGCTGACCAGCAACGGCGACAACCTCGACTTCGGCGTCACCGGGTGCCGCCGAAGCGTCCCGCACCTGCAGCGGATCCTGACCCACCTCGACACCGCGTTGGTGGAACTCGAAGCCGCGGTGAGGTAGCCCGCTCACCGGCTCCCCCATCGGAAGGAATCTTTCCGAACTCGCTGGTCAGCTCCGTGGCGCGCTCCTAGGGTGGCGATGATCACCCCCGGAGAGAGGAGCAGGCCATGACCGAGGAGTGGACGACCCCGGACTTCGTCGAGTACGAAACCCCGATGGAGGTCACCGCCTACGCGGCCCGCATGGCGGACTGACGGATGCCGGTCGAGCCACTGCCGGAAAGCGCATTCATCGACGCGCTGCGCGGTCTTTCCGGCCGGTACTGGGGCACGCACCCGTTCCACCGCCGGCTGCACGCGGGCGAGCTCGACGAGCGCGCGCTGCGGATCTGGGCGGCGAACCGCTGGTACTACCAGTGCGTGCTGCCCCAGAAGGACGCGGCGATCATCAGCAACTGCCCGGTGCCGGAGATCCGCCGCCAGTGGCTCGACCGGATCGTCTACCACGACGGCGTGAGCGCCGGCACCGGCGGGATCGAACGCTGGCTGCGCCTCTGCACGGCCGTCGGCCTGAGCCGCGACGAGGTGCTCGACGAGCGGCACGTCGCTCCCGGCGTCCGGTTCGCCGTGGACGCCTACGTGACCTTCGCGCGGACGAAGCCGTGGTGGGAGGCCGTCGCTTCCGGGCTGACCGAGATGTTCGCCGGGCACCTGATGCAGCGGCGGGTGGCGGACATGCTCGCTCATTATGCGTGGATCGCGCCGGACGACCTGGCCTACTTCACCAACCGGATCGACAAGGTTTCCGGCGAAGGCAAGGACACCCTCGACATCGTGGTGCGCCACTGCGTCACGCGCGAACAACAGGACCGCGCGATCGCCGCGCTGTCGTTCAAGTGCGACGTGCTGTGGTCGATGCTCGACGCGATCGAGCGGGCGGCCGCGTGATCACCGCCGATTCGGTTCCGCAGCTGCGCCGCGGCGTGCGGCTGTCCTTCGACCACGTCCGGGAGACGCACGTGCTGCTCTTCCCCGAAGGCGTCCTGGTGCCGAACCCGACCGCGGCGGCCGTGCTCGAGCTCTGCGACGGCGCCCGGTCCGTCGGCGAGATCACGACGGCGCTTTCCGAGCGCTACTCCGGCGTGGTCGCGCAGGACGTCGTGTCCGTGCTGACCCGGCTCGGGGAACGGCGGGTGGTCGCATGGACGTGAGCCCGCCGCTCGGCCTGCTGGCCGAGCTGACCCACCGCTGCCCGCTGCACTGTCCTTATTGCTCGAACCCGGTCGAGCTGACTTCGCGCGCCGCCGAACTGTCCACCGAGGAGTGGCTGTCGGTGCTGTCGCAGGCGCGGGAACTGGGTGTGCTGCAGGTGCACATGTCCGGCGGCGAGCCACTGCTCCGGCCGGATCTGCCTTCGCTGGTGGCGCACGCACACGGGCTCGGCTGCTACGTCAACCTGGTCACTTCGGGGCTCGGCCTGACGCCTTCGCGGCTCGACGACCTCGTTGCGCGCGGGCTGGCGCACGTCCAGCTTTCGGCGCAGGGCGCGACCCGGGAGCGGTCCGATCTGCTGGCCGGGGCGAAGGCTTTCGACCGGAAGCTGGCCGCGGCTTCTTTGGTGAAGGCGGCCGGGCTGCCGCTGTCGCTGAACGTGGTGCTGCACCGGCAGAACCACGACCAGCTGGCCGGGATCATCGAGCTGGCCGAGCGGATGGGCGCGGACCGGCTGGAGCTGGCGAACACGCAGTACTACGGCTGGGCGCTGCGCAACCGGGACGCGCTGATGCCGACCGCTGCCCAGCTTGCCGCGGCGGAGCCGGTGGTACGCGCGGCGGTTGCCCGGCTGCGCGGGACGATGGAGATCGTCTACGTCGTCGCCGACTACCACGAGCCGTACCCGAAGCCGTGCATGTACGGCTGGGGTGCGCGGCAGCTGACGGTGGCGCCGGACGGGACGGTGCTGCCGTGCCCGGCGGCGTCGGCCATCTCGACGCTTTCGCTGTCTTCGGTGCGGGACACGCCGCTGGCCGAGATCTGGTACCGCTCGTCGTCGTTCAACGCCTATCGGGGCGAGGACTGGATGAGCGAGCCGTGCCGCACGTGCGACCGCCGCGGCCTCGACTTCGGCGGCTGCCGCTGCCAGGCGTTCCTGCTCACCGGCGACGCGGCGGCGACGGACCCGGTGTGTTCGCGGTCGCCCCAGCGTTCTGTGGTCGATCTTGTCTTGTCCCGCCCCGAGGTTTCCGACCTGGTCATGCGCCGGTGAAGGTGATCCTGCTGGGCACCGCGGCGGGCGGTGGGTGTCCACAGTGGAATTGCGCGTGCCGGCTCTGCGTTTCGGGGCTGCCGCCACGCACCCAGGACTGCGTCGCGATCAGCGCGGACGGCGCCGGCTGGTACCTGCTGAACTGTTCCCCGGACATCCGGGCACAGCTGCTCGGGACGCCGGAGCTGCGGGCCGGTCCGGGGCCGCGCGAGATCCCGCTGCGCGGGGTGCTGCTGACGGACGCCGAACTCGATCATTCGCTGGGCCTGCTGATGCTGCGCGAGTCGGGCGGGCTCCCGGTGTGGGCGCCGCCGGCGGCGCTGTCGGCACTCTCGCCGTTCGTTTCCGTGCTGGACGGTTACGGCGGCTGGACGTATTCGTCTGTTGTGGACATTCCGGGGTTGCGGGTCGAGGCGCTGCCGGTGAGCGACAAGCGGCCGAAGTACGCCTCGGGTGCGGACGGGCCCTGGGTGGTCGCCTACCGCATCTCGGACCCGGCGACGGGCGGGGTGCTGGTGTACGCGCCGTGCCTGCGCAGCTGGCCGCCCGGGTTCGACGAGTTCGTGGCGGACGCGTCGCTCGTGTTGCTGGACGGCACGTTCTACGCGCCGGACGAGATGGCCGGGGTCGGCGGACCGGACCAGCTCGCAATGGGCCACCTGCCGATCACGGCGAGCCTGCCCCGGGTAGCTGGGCGGCCGTGGGCGTACACGCACCTGAACAACACGAACCCGGCCCTGGACCCGGCATCGGCCGAGCACGCGGCGGTGCTGGCGGCGGGGGCCGCACTGCCGGGGGACGGCACGAGGTACCTACTTTAAGCCGTTGACAGCGGTGGTTGGCTGAAGCCATGCGCCCACCGGGTCCCGCGCATCACCCACCACCGGCGGCCGCCCTGCGCCATCCCGCCGCGCGCCACTCAGCGGCCACCTGCACCAGCCCTCACCGCCCGATCCCGACAAGCGAACCGCACCACCCCGCCACGCGCCGCTCATCGGCCACCCGCACCAGCCCACGCCGCCCGACCCCGACCGGCGAACCGCGCCACCCCACCGCGCACCGCCCATCGGCCACCGCCACCAGCCCACGCCGCCCAATCCCGACAAGCGAACCGCACCACCCCGCCACGCGCCGCTCATCGGCCACCCGCATCAGCCCACGCCGCCCGATCCCGACCGGCGAACCGCGCCATCCCGCCGCACGCCATCGGGCGTCGGCTGAGCTGCCTTTCGGCGGGCCGGAGGCGCTGCCGTGAGCACGCCACTCCTCGCCCCGCTTCGGGAAGCCCGGTTCCGCGCGCTCGTCACCGGGCGGAGCCTGGCCGACTTCGGGAATGCCGTTGCTCCCTTTGCCCTGGCCTTCGCCGTGGTCGATCTCACCGGGTCGGCCGTCGATCTCGGGATCGTCGTCGGGGCTCGTTCGCTCGCCAATGTGCTTCTGCTGCTCTTCGGCGGGATGCTGGCCGACCGGCTGCCGCGGTCCGTCATCCTGCAGGGCACCGAAACCGCCGCCGCGCTCACGCAGGCCGCGATCGCCGCGAGTGTCCTTTGTGGATTCGCCTCGATCCCGCTGCTGGCGGGGCTCGGGCTCGTCAACGGCGCCGTCTCGGCCATCTCGCTGCCCGCGGCCGCCTCGCTCACGCCGTTGACCGTGCCGCCCGCGCTGTTCGCCCCGGCGAACGCCCTGGTCCGGCTGCTCTCCAACGCCGGCCGCATCGCCGGGGCCGGGCTGGCCGGTGTGCTCGTCGCCTTCGCCGGCTCCGGGTGGGCGCTCGCCGGGAACTCCCTGCTCTTCCTCGCCGCCGCGCTGGCGTACCGCCGCATCCGGCTGCCGCGCGGGGAACGCGTCCCCGGCAGCCGTCCGCTCGCCGAACTCGCCGAAGGCTGGCGGGAGTTCCGTGCCCGGTCGTGGGTGTGGCTCGTGGTGCTCCAGTTCATGATCGTCAACGCCGCGATCGCCGGCGCGCTGCTGGTGATCGGCCCACTGGTCGCCGACGACACGTTCGGCCGCACCGGCTGGGGCTTCGCCCTGGCCGCGCAGACCGCCGGGTCGCTGCTCGGCGGGGTACTCGCCGCCCACTGGCAACCCCGGCGGATGCTGCTCTTCGGCGTCGCGCTGACCATGGTCGACGCGCTGCCGATGCTCGCCCTCGGCCAGACGCCGTACCTGCTGCCGCTGCTGGCCGCGATGTTCCTCTCGGGCGTGGCGATCGAACAGTTCGCCGTCGCGTGGGACGTGTCGCTGCAGGAGAACATCCCGCCGGACAAGCTCGCCCGCGTCTACTCCTACGACATGCTCGGCTCGTTCATCGCCATGCCGCTCGGCCAGCTCGCCGCCGGCCCGCTGGCCGAGCACGCCGGCCGGTCGGCGACGCTCCTGGGCGGCGCGGCCCTGGTCATCGGCGCCACCGCGCTCGTGTTGTGCAGCGCCCAGGTGCGGGGGCTCGTCCGCCGGGAGCCGGTCAGCCCGGGCTGACCCTCCGGCCCACGCCAGGTCGCGGTGGCCGCCGGGACGCGGCCGGCGCTTCCGCGGCCACTTCCAGGGCGGTCAGGCGGGCGCCCAGGGCCGCACTTCCTCCAGCAGCTTCGCCACGGCCAGCACGAGGTCGTCCGAGTGCCGCGGCCCGACGATCTGCAGGCCGACCGGCAGCCCCGCCGACGTGCGCCCGGCCGGCACGCTGATCGCCGGCTGCTGGGTCATGTTGAACGGGTACGTGAACGGCGTCCACTCCGGCCACTCGCTCAGCCCGCTGCCCGGCGGCACGTCGTGCCCGGCCTCGAACGCCGCGATCGGGAGGGTCGGCGTGATCAGCACGTCGTAGCGCGTGTGGAACCCGCCCATCCGGATGCCCAGCGCGGCGCGCTCGGCGGTCGCGTCGAGGTAGTCGCTCGCCGTCCACTTCTTGCCGAGTTCCCAGACCCGGCGCAGGCCCGGGTCGGTCCGGTCCGCGGACCCGGGCGGGAACGAGTCCAGCAGCTTCGCCGCCCCCGAGGACCACAAGACGTCGAACGCCGGCTTCGGGTCGGCGAACCCGGGATCGGTCTCCTCGACGTGCAGGCCGGCGTCGCCCAGCGCGCGGACCGCTTCCGCGACGATCGCGGCCACCTCCGGGTCGACGTCGACGTAGCCGAGCGTCGGCGAGAACGCGGCGATCAGCCCGCGCACGTCCCGCCGGACGGCCTCCCGGAACGACCCCACCGGCGGCGCCAGCGCGGCCGGGTCGCGGTGGTCGGGCAGCGACAGGACGTCCAGCAGCAGCGCGGTGTCGTCCACCGACCGAGCCATCGGCCCGGCGTGCGAAAGCGGGCCGAACGGGCTGGCCGGGTAGAGCGGGATCCGGCCGTGGGTCGGCTTCAGCCCGACGATGCCGCAGAACGACGCCGGGATGCGCACCGAGCCACCGCCGTCCGTGCCGACCGACAGCTCGCCCATCCCGGCCGCGACGGCCGCGGCGCTGCCGCCGCTCGAGCCGCCCGCCGTCTTCGACGGGTCGGCCGGGTTCCGCGTGATGCCGCACAGCGGGCTGTCGGTGACGCCCTTCCAGCCGATCTCGGGCGTGGTCGTCTTGCCCAGCAGCACCAGGCCGGCCTCGCGCATCCGCGCGGCGACCGGGCTGTCGACGTCCCACGGCTGGTCGGGGTCGATGCTCTTCGAGCCCCGGACGGTGGGCCAGCCCTGGGTGAGGAACATGTCCTTGATCGAGGACGGCACGCCGTCGAGCCACCCGATCGGGTTGCCGTCCCGCCAACGGACCTCGGACGCCTTGGCCTGTTCCAGCGCGCGGTCGGCGTCGACGAGGCAGAAGGCGTTGCACTCGCCGTCCCGGGCTTCGATGGCCTGCAGCGCGTTCTGCGTCGCCTCGACCGGCGAAAGCTCGCCGGTCGCGTAGGCGGCGACGAGCTCGCTGGCGGTCAGCATCCTGTCGTTCATCCGGCTCCCTGGTTCCCCGACGGCACGTAGCCGAGCGTCTTGTCGACGACATTGCGCAGCGGCTCCCCAGCGCGCCAGCGGCGGAAGTTTTCGGTGAACACCTCGACCAGCGTGTTCCGCCAGCCGATGAAGTCGCCGGACATGTGCGGCGAGATCAGCACGTCCGGCAGGGTCCACAGCGGGCTTTCGGCCGGCAGCGGCTCGGTGTCGAGCACGTCGAGCGCGGCGCCGGCGATGGCCTTGCTTTCGAGCGCTCCTATGAGATCCGACGTCACCACCAGCTCGCCCCGGCCGACGTTGACGAACCGCGCCGACGGCTTCATCGCGGCGAACGCGCGCGCGTCGAACATGCCCTTCGTGTGCTCGGTCAGCGGCGCCACCGCGACGACGTAGTCGGCGTGCGGCAGGACCTCGGTGAGCCGCGCGGACTCGTGCACGACGCCGAAGTCCGGGTCGCCGATGCGCTCCCGGCGGCCGGCGCCGCTCACCCGCATCCCGGCCGCGCGCAGCAGCCGCGCGATGGCCCGGCCGATCGGCCCGGTGCCGACGACCACCACTTCCCGCCCGGCGATCCGCTCGGTCTCGCGGTGCCGCCAACGGCCTTCGCGCTGCAGGTCGTGCGAGCGCGCGAAGTCCTTGGCGAAGGCGAGCACGACGCCCAGCACGTACTCCGCGATGGCGTCGTCGAAGACGCCCCGCGAGTTCGTCAGGACCACCTCGCTCTCGCGCAGCCCGGGGAACAGCACAGGATCGACGCCCGCGCTGGCGATGTGCAGCCAGCGCAGCCGGTCGGCCGCGTGCCACGCGCCGGGCACCGCCGTGGAGAGGAAGTCGTAGACGAAGAGGGCATCCGCTCCGGACAACGCTTCGGCGAGCCCGGCCGCGTCCGTGTAACGCACGACCGCCCCGGATTCGACAGCACGCATGTCCGGTGGGCGGGACTCGCCGCAGAGCACTGCCAGGACGGGGGCTTCCCGGTGTTCCGAGACGATCACGTTGACACGGTAAAAGTGACTCGTATGATTGTCAACAATCCGAGGAACGACCCCCGGAGCACCGGACGTGTCAAGTACGGACGTATTCCGGAGGCTGAGCCTTGGATTTCGACTTCCTGGCGTTCGACGGCCCGCTGGCGCAACGCGGCATCGGGGTCATCGCGCCGTTCGACCTCGCGCTGGAGCGCGAGCTCTGGCGCTGGGTGCCGATGGAGGTATCCCTCCACCTCGCCCGCACGCCGTACGAGCCCGTGCCGGTCAGCATGGAGATGGCCCGCCTGGTCAGCGACAGCCACCACCTGGCCAGCGCCACCCGCGACGTGCTGCACGTCGAGCCCGAGGTCGTCGCCTACCTCTGCACGTCGGGCAGCTTCGTCAACGGCGTCGACTACGAGCGCTCGCTGACCAAGGCGATCTGCGACGCCGGCGCGCCGGACGCCGTCACCACCTCGGGCGCGCTGGCCGAAGTGCTGCACCAGCTCGACCTCCACCGCGTCTCGGTGCTCACGCCGTACGACGCCGACCTGACCAGCGCCCTGCACGCCTTCCTCGCCGAGCTGGACGTCACGACCGTCGCCAGCGACCACCTCGGCCTGGGCGGCGGCATCTGGAAGGTCAGCTACCGGACCATCGCCGAGCGCATCCTCGCCGCCGACCACGGCGACGCCGAAGCGATCTTCGTCAGCTGCACCAACCTCCCCACCTACGACCTGATCGAACCCCTGGAAGCCGCGCTCGGCAAACCGGTGCTCACCGCCAATCAGCTGACGATGTGGGCGTGCCTGCGCCGGATGCACCTCCCCATCGTCGGACCCGGGAGGTGGCTCCGTGACGTGTCGTGAAGGTTTTCCCTTGACCTCCCCTCTAGGATTGTCGACAATTTGCGTCCCCTCCGGAGGTTCCGTGACCACCATCGGTTTCATCTACCCCGACCACGCGGCCGAAGACGACTACCCGCTGGCCGAGCAGCTGCTCGGCGGCATGGCCGTCGACGAGGGCGACATCCGGCTGGCCGTCGAGCACATCTACGGCACCGACAAGCACGCGGTGGCCGAGCTGCTGGACCTCGGCAGCGAGGCCCGCCTCGCCGACGGCGCCGCCCTCCTCGCCAAGCACGAGCCGGCCGCGGTGATCTGGGCCTGCACCAGCGGCAGCTTCGTCTACGGCTGGGAGGGCGCCCGCGACCAGGCCGACCGCCTCGCCGCCGTCGCCGGTGTCCCGGCCTCCAGCACCTCCTTCGCGTTCGTGCACGCCGCGCGGGCGCTCGACGTCAAGCGGGTCGCCGTCGCCGCCAGCTACCCGGACGACATCGCCCGGCTGTTCGTGGACTTCCTCAAGGCCGGCGGCATCGAGGTGGTCTCGATGGCCAGCGCGGACATCGTCACGGCGGCCGAGGTCGGCGCGATGAGCCCGGAGGCCGTCGTCGAGCTCGCCGTCGGCCACGACCACCCGGACGCCGAGGCGGTGCTCGTGCCGGACACCGCCATGCGCACCCTCGGCGAGATCAACGCCGTGGAAGCCGCCCTCCGCAAGCCCGTGCTGACCGCCAACCAGGTCACGGTGTGGGAGGGCCTGCGCCTGACCGGCCAGCAGCGGCTCGTCCGCTCGCTCGGCGCGCTCTTCCGGCACCTGCCCCACGGGAGTGCCTGAGATGGCCCTGCCACCGGGCATGCTGCCCGAGATCGAACCGGTGAGCCGCGAGTCGACGGCCGCCGTCATCGCGCGCCAGCTTCGCGACGCGATCATGACGGGCGCCCTCCCGCCCGGGACCCAGCTCGGCGAGACCGAGCTGGCCGCGCGGTTCCAGGTGTCACGGGGGCCGCTCCGGGAAGCCATGCAGCACCTGGTGTCCGAAGGGCTGCTGCGGAGTGAAAGACACCGCGGGCTGTTCGTGATCGACCTCGAGCCGGGCGACGTCTACGACATCTACGCGGCCAGATCCGCGATCGAGCGGGCGGCCATGCAGCGCGCCCTGCGCGGCGGCGACCGCGACCGGATCGCGGACGTCCTCGAGCAGACCGTCGCCGAGATGGCGACCGCGGCGAGCGAGGACGACCCCACCGCGTTGTCGACCGCGGACCTGAAGTTCCACGAGGCGCTGATCAACGCCTCCGGCAGCAAGCGGCTGGTGCGGATGGCCCGGACGCTGCTGATCGAGACGCGGATGTGCCTGACGGCGTTGCAGAGCACGTACCAACGGGTCGAGGAGCGCGTGGAGGAGCACACGAAGCTGATCCAGGCACTTCGGGACGGCGACGAGGAGACGGCGCTGGCGTTGCTCGAGGCCCACATGGAGGACGCGGTGCAACGGCTCGCGCCGGGCACGAGCTTGAAGGACGGGGAAGCGCCGCCGGTGCCGGGAAACGCGTGATCGGGATCTGAACTCCTGTGATCCAGGACGGAACTCACGTGACCGGAGCCGGAACTCGCGTGATCCGGGACGGAACTCACGTGACTGCAGCCGGAACTCGGGTGATTGGGCGGGCATCTCCTGTGACTGGGCGGGCATCTCCTGTGACTGGGCGGGCATCTCCTGTGACTGGGCGGGCATCTCGCGTGACTGGCGGGGCATCTTGTGTGTCTGGAGGGGCATTGCGGGGTGGGGGTCAGTGGGCATGGCGGGGTCCTAGGACCGGCTGGCCTGCCTGGCCGTCGCGGTAGTCGGGGGACCAGGGGAAGCGGCCCTCTGTGTCCGCGTGGACCAGTTGCAGGGCGCGGATTTCGGGCCCGTACAGCGCTGCTGCGAACACCAGGTGGACCGACGGCTCCGCGAGCTCGACGACCTCGGCAGGCGCGCCGCCGGGCAGGCGGATGCGGTCGCCCGCGGCCGGTGGTGGGCCGGTGGCCACGGAGTTCAGCAGGTTGCCCGCCGTGAGCACCGGCAGGCCGGTCACCACCAGCTCCGGCAAGCCGTACCCGCTCAGGCCGATCGTGTAGGCCCACGGCGGGTGCGGCCCGGCTCCCTCCACTCCCTGCACCAGCCAGCCCCGCGCGGCCACGCCGCCGCGAAGCCGCTCCAGGTACCCGGGTCTGTCCCGGTTCTCGCACTCGAAGCACATCGGTGACTCCTCCCCTTCGGTGGGCTCGTGGTCCACCGTGCCGGAGGGCACCGACAAAAACTCAGCCCAGCGCTTCGGCCACCGCCGTGCCGAGCCGTTCTGTGGTATCCGTGCCGCCGAGGTCGGGCGTGCGCACCCGGCCCTCGTCGAGCACCCGGTCCACCGCGGCGCGGATCGCTTGCGCCGCAACGGTTTCACCCAGGTGCTCGACCAGCATCGCGGCCGCCAGGATCTGCGCCACCGGGTTGGCGATCCCTTGCCCCGCGATGTCCGGAGCGCTCCCGTGGACCGCCTCGAACATCGACGGATATTCACCCGATGGATTGATGTTTCCGGACGGCGCCATGCCGAGCCCGCCGGTGATCGCGGCCGCGAGATCGCTCAGGATGTCGCCGAAGAGGTTCGACGCCACCACGATGTCGAGCCGGTCCGGCGCCTGGACCATCCGCGCGGCCAGGGCATCCACGTGCATCTGTTCACTGCGCACGTCCGGGAACTCGGCCGCGACCTCGGCGAAGATCTCGTCCCAGAACGGCATCGAGTGGATCAGCCCGTTGGACTTCGTCGCCGAGCAGACCCGCGAAGACCGCGTCCGCGCCAGTTCGAAGGCGTACCGGATGATCCGCGTGACGCCGACGCGCGTGAAAACCGACTCCTGCAGCACGAACTCGTCCGGCCGGCCGGCGTTGTGCCGCCCGCCGATCGCGGAGTACTCCCCTTCGGAGTTCTCGCGGACGATGACCAGCTCCAGCTCCTCGGTCTTGCGCCCGGCCAGCACGGACGTCGTGCCCGGCAGCAGCCGCACCGGCCGCAGGTTGACGTACTGCTGGAACGCCCGCCGCAGCGGGATCAGCAGGCCCCACAACGAAACGTGGTCCGGGACGCCGGGGAAGCCGACCGCGCCGAGCAGGATCCCGTCGTACGCCGAAAGCTGCGCGACACCGTCCTCCGGCATCATCGCGCCGACCCGGGCGTACCGCTCGCAGCTCCAGTCGAACTCCGTCCACTCCAACGAGAAATCGAACAGCGCGGAGGCCCGGTCGAGGACCTTGCGGGCCTCGACCGTGACGTCCACACCGATCCCGTCGCCGGGGATGCTCGCGATGCGGTAGGCCGTCACAGGGCCACCGCGATGTACTTGGTCTCCAGGAACTCGTCGATACCGACCGAGCCGCCTTCGCGACCGAGCCCGGACTGCTTGATCCCGCCGAACGGCGCCGCCGGGTTCGACACGATCCCCTGGTTGAGCCCGATCATCCCGGCTTCCAGGGCCTCCGAGACCCGCAACGCCCGCTTGAGGTCGCTGGTGAAGACGTAGGAGACGAGCCCGAACTCGGTGTCGTTCGCCTTCGCCACCGCCTCTTCCTCGGTGTCGAACGGCGTGATCGGGGCGACCGGCCCGAAGATCTCCTCGTGCGTCAGCCGCGCTTCCTGCGGGACGTCGGTGAGCACGGTGGCCTGGTAGAAGTGGCCCGGCCCGTCGACGCCCGAACCGCCGGTGAGAACGCGCGCGCCGCGGTCGGTGGCGTCCTTGACCAGCTCGGTCACCTTCTCGACGGCCTTGTCATCGATCAGCGGGCCGACCACGACGTCCTTCTCGGTGCCGCGCCCCATCGGCAGCGCCTGCATCCGCTCGGTCAGCCGCCGCGCGAACTCGTCGGCGACCCCGCGCTGCACGTAGAACCGGTTCGCCGCGGTGCACGCCTCGCCGATGTTGCGCATCTTCGCCTGCATCGCGCCGTCGATGGCCGCGTCCATGTCCGCGTCGTCGAAGACCAGGAAGGGCGCGTTGCCGCCCAGCTCCATCGACGTCCGCAGGATCTTGTCGGCGCACTGCTCCAGCAGCTTGCGGCCGACCCCGGTGGAGCCGGTGAAGGAGAGCTTGCGGGCGCGGCCGTCGCGGATCAGCGGCTCCATCACGCCGCCGGAGTCGCTGGTCGTGACGACGTTGAGCACGCCTTCGGGCAGCCCCGCTTCGGCGAGGATGCCGGCCAGCGCGAGCATCGACAGCGGCGTCTGCGCGGCGGGCTTGATCACCGACGTGCAGCCCGCGGCGATCGCCGGGCCGATCTTGCGGGTGCCCATCGCCATCGGGAAGTTCCACGGCGTGATGAGCAGGGTCGGGCCGACCGGCTGCTTGGTGATCAGGAACCGGCCCACGCCGTTCGGGGCGGTCGCGTAGCCGCCGTCGATGCGGACGGCCTCCTCGGCGAACCAGCGGAAGAACTCGGCGGCGTAGGCGATCTCGCCCTTCGATTCGGCGAGCGGCTTGCCCATTTCCAGGGTCATCAGCAGCGCCAGTTCCTCCTGGCGCCGCATCAGCAGCTCGTAGGCGCGGCGCAGGATCTCGCCGCGTTCGCGGGGCGCCATCTTCGCGAAATCGGCCTGGGCCGCGACGGCCGCGTCGAGTGCCGCGACGCCGTCCGACGGCGAAGCGTCGGCGACGTGGCACAGCTCCTTGCCGGTGGCCGGGTCGACCACCGGGAACGTCTTCCCGTCCTGCGCGGCGACCCACTTGCCGCCGATGAACAGTTCCTTGCCGACCGCTTCGACGACGCCGGTCTCGGTGCTCGTGCTCATCCCGACCTGCTCCTCACGTGTTGTCCCGAGGGCCATGCTATGGATATTGTCAACAATCGACAACCCGCTCAGACCGACCGAGGAGCATGCTGTGGCCCAGCTCTCTCCGCTGCTCAAGCAGGCAACGCCCGTCGTGGTCGACCACGGTGAAGGGGTTTACCTCTACGACGTCGAGGGCAAACGCCACCTCGACTTCACCGCCGGGATCGGCGTCACGAGCACCGGGCACTGCCACCCCCACGTCGTCCGGGCCGCGCAGGAGCAGATCGGCAAGCTGGTGCACGGCCAGTACACGACGGTCATGCACAAGCCGCTCCTCGAACTGACCGAGCGCCTCGGCGAGGTCCTGCCGAGCGGGCTCGACTCGCTCTTCTACGCGAACTCGGGCAGCGAGGCCGTCGAAGCGGCGTTGCGGCTCTCGCGGCAGGCGACGAAACGCCCGAACGTCATCGTCATGCAGGGCGGCTTCCACGGCCGGACGGTCGCGGCGGCGTCGATGACGACGTCCGGGACGCGCTTCAGCGCCGGCATCGGCCCGCTGATGGCCGGCGTGCACGTCGCGCCGTTCCCCTACGCCTACCGCTACGGCTGGGACGAGCGGACCGCGACGAAGTTCGCGCTGCGCGAGCTGGACTACCTGTTCCAGACCGTCAGCGCCCCGAACGAGACCGCCGCCATCTTCGTCGAGCCGGTGCTCGGCGAGGGCGGGTACGTCCCGGCGAACACGGAATTCATGGCGGGCCTGCGCGAGCGCGCCGACCGGCACGGCATCCTCCTCGTCGTCGACGAGATCCAGACCGGTTTCGGCCGCACCGGGAAGTTCTGGGGGCACGACCACTTCGACGTCTCCCCCGACATCGTGCTCATCGCGAAGGGCCTGGCGAGCGGCTTCCCGCTGTCCGGCATCGCCGCTTCGCAGGAGCTCATGGCGAAGGCGTTCCCGGGCTCGCAGGGCGGGACGTACGGCGGCAACGCCGTTTCGTGCGCCGCGGCGATCGCGACGCTCGAGGTCATCCAGCAGGAGAACCTCGTGGAGAACGCCGCCGAGCGCGGCCGCCAGCTGCTCGAAGGCGCGCGGGTGATCGCGGACAAGACGCCGTCGATCGGCGAGGTGCGCGGGCTCGGGCTGCTGGTCGGCTCGGAGTTCACCACCGCCGACGGCGAGCCGGACGCCGCGACCGCGGCCGCCGCCCAGCAGACGGCGTCGAAGAACGGCCTGCTGCTGCTCACCTGCGGGCCGTACATGAACGTCGTCCGCATGGTGCCGCCGCTGGTCGTCACCGCCGAGCAGGTCGACGACGCGCTGCGCATCTGGGGCGACGTCGTCGCGTCCGTCACGGGGAGCTGAACATGGCCCGGTACATCACGATCACCCTCGACAAGCGCGGCGTCTCCTGCCGCGCCCGGCTGCTCGACGACGAGGCACCGCGGACCTGCAAGGCGGTCTGGGACGCGTTGCCGCAGAGCGGATCCGCCTACCACGCCAAGTACGCGCGCAACGAGGTCTACACGCTCGTGCCACCGTTCGCGGAACCCAAGCCGGGCCGGGAAAACCCGACGATCACGCCGATTCCCGGCGACGTCGTGTACTTCGGCTTCGAGGCCTGGGAAATCGGCAACCCGGCGTACGGCTACGACGAAGGCAGCGAGGCGCACAGCGACCAGGGCGCCACCGACCTGGCGATCTTCTACGGCCGCAACAACCTGCTGATCAACGGCGACGCGGGCTGGGTGCCCGGCAACGTGTTCGCCACGATCGAGGAGGGCCTGGCCGAGATGGCGGCGGCCGCGCAGGACCTGTGGCTGCGGGGTGTCGAGGGCGAGACGCTCTCGTTCGCGCGGGCCTGAATTCCCGGGCCGGCCGCGGTTTCCCGCGGCCGGCCCGGGGTTCAGCCGAGCGCGTTCAGCCGCTCGAAATCCTCGTCGGAGAGCGTCACTTCGGCGGCGGCGCAGTTTTCTTCCAGGTGCGCGATCGACGACGTCCCCGGGATCGGGATCACGACCGGCGAACGCCGCAGCAGCCAGGCGAGGGACACCTGCGCCGGTGTCGCGCCGACGTCGGCCGCGACCTTCGCCAGCACGCCACCCGCCGTGGCGTGGTCGCCGCGGGCGATCGGAAGCCACGGCACGAACGCGATTCCTTCGCGCTCGCAGTAGCCGAGCACGTCTTCGGACGCGCGATCGGTCAGGTTGTAGCGGTTCTGGACGCTCGCGATCGGGGCGATCGCGCGCGCCTCGGCCAGCTGCGCGACGGTCACTTCGGACAGTCCGATCCGGGCGGCCTTGCCTTCGTCGCGCAGCCGGGCGAGCGCGCCGATCTGGTCGGCGAGCGGCACCTGCGGGTCGAGCCGGTGCAGCTGCAGCAGGTCGAGGCGGTCGACGCGCAGCCGCCGCAACGAGAGTTCCGCCTGCTGCCGGAGGTATTCGGGCCGGCCGAGCGGCACCCACTCGCCGCGGCTCGGACGTGCGTGCCCGCACTTCGTCGCGACGAGCAGCCCCGGGTACGGGTGGAGCGCGTCGGCGAGCAGCTCCTCGTTCAGGCCCAGGTCGTAGGCGTCGGCGGTGTCGAAGAACGTGACACCGAGTTCGGCCGCGCGGCGCGCGACGGCATCGGCACCGCGCGGCACGTGGTCCCACTCGGTCAGTCGCATGGCGCCGAAACCCAGGCGGTGCACGGAGAGGCCGTCTTCGAAGGTGTACGTCGAGGTCATGCCGAAAAGGTTCGCCGTCGCCGCCCTCCCGGACCACAGATTTAGCCTGAGCTAAAACCTGCAATTTGCACTCTGCGTGATGTGTTAGCGCGAACAGAGCAGTCGGATTGCTCCATCCGGGGATATGCTGACGAGTCAGGCAATCCTAGGGTGATCGGACCTGACCACTGGGGTCGGCACGTCGAAGCGTCGGGACAAGGAGAAGACGGCCCATGAACATCGAAACGGCCTTGAAGGAAGCCCTTTCCATCACCGGTGCGGTGGGGGCCGCCCTGGTCGACTACGAAAGCGGGATGGCGCTCGGGACGCTGGGCGGCGGCGACTGGCTGGACCTGGACACCGCGGCCGCGGGCAACACCGAAGTCGTCCGCTCCAAGCTGCGGGTGATCTCCGCGCTGCGGCTCAACGACGAGATCGAGGACATCCTCATCACCCTGGGCCGCCAGTACCACCTGATCCGCCTGCTGAAGCCGGCCAAGCACGACTCGGCCCTGTTCCTGTACCTCGTCCTGGACCGCGAACGAGCCAACCTCGCACTGGCCCGGCACTACCTCAAGAACATCGAAACCGAGCTGGTCGTGTGATCGGGATGCCGGCCGAAGTACCCGGCGCTCCCCTGCCGCTGCCGATGCGCACACAAGGCGCGGCCCGCGCTTTCCCGGTCCGGCAAGGCATCCGGGAGGCGCACCCCGAAGCGAAGGCCACCGCCAAGGCCCTCGACGAGATCCGCGACAAGGTCGACCGGGCCAACATCACCGGGCTCCTGGTGGCCAGCCGGGACGGCCTGCTGCTGGCCAGCGACACCCAGGAGATCGAAGAAGACAGCGTGGCGGCCATGTCCGCCGCCGCCGTCGGGCTGGCCACGAAGTTCATCGGGCAGGCCGGCCTCGGCGAGGCCAAGGGCGCGATGTTCCAGGGCTCGCTCGGCCACGTCTGCGTCTTCCCCGTGCAGGGCCCCGTCCTGCTGGTCGTGTTCGCGCGGCCGGACACGACCATGGGCCTGTTCAACGTCGTCGCGAGGCAGGCGCTGACCCTGCTCCAAGAAGCCCTGAACACGACGAACTGACCTTCGAAGCCCCTCCGCGCAAAAACATGAAAATCCTTCATGGCGGCGTACCGCCGGTACGTACTACGCTGCGGTAACCACAGCGACGGCGCGGAGGAGAACTGCCGATGGGCGACGTGGCAACACGCCTGGCGGAGATCGTCGGAAAGAGGAACCTGCTCACGGGCGAGGCGATCTCGGAGGACTACGCGCACGACGAAGCATTGACGGCGGAGCCGCAGAAGCCCGCGTACGTCGCGAAGCCGGCAACGGCCGAAGAAGTCGCGGAGCTGCTGAAGGCGGCTTCGGAGCACAACGTCCCCGTGACCGCCCGCGGCTCCGGCAGCGGGCTGTCCGGGGCGGCCCGGCCGCAGGCGGACGGGCTGCTGATCTCCTTCGAGCGCATGAACGCCGTCCTCGAGGTCGACACCGGGAACCACGTCGCGGTCGTCCAGCCCGGTGTCACCCTCGCGGAACTGGACGCCAAGACCGCCGAAGCCGGCCTCGGCTACACCGTCTACCCGGGTGAGCTCAGCGCGAGCGTCGGCGGGAACGTCGGGACCAACGCCGGCGGG
Source organism: Amycolatopsis sp. NPDC005003 (assembly GCF_053600695.1). Classification (NCBI taxonomy): domain Bacteria; kingdom Bacillati; phylum Actinomycetota; class Actinomycetes; order Pseudonocardiales; family Pseudonocardiaceae; genus Amycolatopsis; species Amycolatopsis sp. NPDC005003. The sequence goes on from NZ_JBSGAI010000001.1 coordinate 412,954, forward strand.
ATGCGGGCGGTCAAGTACGGCGTCACCCGCAACAACGTGCTCGGCCTGCAGGCCGTGCTGCCCACCGGCGAGATCATCCGGACCGGCGGCAAGACGTCGAAGATCTCCACCGGTTACGACCTCACGCAGCTGATCATCGGCTCCGAGGGCACCCTGGCGCTGGCCACCGAGATCACCGTCAAGCTGCACCCGAGGCTGCCCCACGGCGCCACGGTGCTCGCCCCCTTCGGCGACTTCGGCCAGGTGATGGCCGCCGTGCCGGAGATCCTCTCCAGCGGGCTCGCGCCGCACATCCTCGAGTACATCGACAACCTGACGATGGCGGCCATCGTCTACAACGAGAAGCTCGAGCTGGGCGTCCCGGACAAGATCCGCGAGACCAGCGAGGCGTACCTCGTGGTGGCGCTGGAAAACCGCGAGACCGGACGCCTCGCCGAGGACGTCGAGACCGTCGGCGAGCTGCTCGGCGAGCTGGGCGCCACCGACGTCTACGTCCTCGAAGGCAACGCCGCCCGCAAGCTCATCGAAGCCCGCGAAAAGGCGTTCTGGACGGCGAAAGCGGCCGGCGCGGACGACGTGATCGACGTCGTCGTGCCGCGGACCGCGATGCCGCGGTTCATCGGCAAGGCCCGCGAACTGGCGATGGCCGCCGGCGGCGGCGCGCTGGGGTGCGGGCACGCCGGCGACGGCAACGTCCACCTCGGCATTTTCTGCAAGGACGACGCCAAGCGGAAGCAGTTGCTCACCGACATCTTCGCCTACGCCATGGAACTCGGCGGCGCGATCTCCGGCGAGCACGGCCTCGGCCGCACCAAGGCGCACTACCACTCCGAACTCGAAGACCCGGCGAAGATCGAGCTGATGCGCCGGATCAAGCAGAGCTTCGACCCCGCCGGGATCCTGAACCCCGGCGTTCTCTTCCCCGAAGGAACCGCATGAGTGACATGAACGGCGCCCAGTCCCTGATCCGCACGCTGGTCGACGCCGGCGTCGAGGTGTGCTTCGCCAACCCGGGCACGTCCGAGATGCATTTCGTCGCCGCGCTCGACACCGTCCCCGAGATGCGGGGGGTGCTCGCGCTGTTCGAAGGCGTCGTCACCGGGGCGGCCGACGGGTACGCGCGGATCGCGGACAAGCCCGCCGCGACGCTGCTGCACCTCGGCCCCGGCCTCGGCAACGGCCTGGCGAACCTGCACAACGCGCGGCGCGCGCACACGCCGATCGTCAACGTCGTCGGCGACCACGCGACCTACCACAAGCAGTACGACGCGCCCCTGGAGTCGGACATCGAGGCCGTCGCGGGCTCGCTGGAAGGCTGGGTGCGCCGCTCGGAGCACACCAAGGACGTCGGAGCGGACGCCGCAGCCGCGGTCGCCGCCGCGCAGGACGCGCCCGGCCGCGTCGCCACGCTGATCCTGCCCGCGGACGCTTCGTGGGGCGAGGGCGGCGAGACCTGCGCGCCGGTCCCGCCGCGCGTGCCGCAGGCCGTGGACGCCACGACCGTCAAGGACATCGCCGCGGTGTTCGGCACCGGGGAACCGGTCGCGCTGCTCATCGGCGGTAGCGCGTGCCGTGCAGAAGGCCTGCGTGCGGCGAGCCGGATCGGCGCCGCGACCGGCGCGAAGGTGTTCGTCGAGACGTTCCCGGCGCGGCTGGAGCGCGGCGCCGGGCTGCCGTCGATCGAGCGGCTCGGCTACCTCGCCGAGCAGGTCGCCTACCAGCTCGACGGGATCAAGCACGTCGTCGTCGCGGGGACGAAGGCGCCGGTGTCGTTCTTCGCGTACCCGGGCAAGGCGAGCGATCTGGTGCCCGAAGGCGCCCAGGTGCACACGCTCGCGTCGGTCGGGCAGGACGTCACGCGCGCGCTGAACGAGGTCGCCGGCCTGGTCGCCGCGGACACCGAGCCGGTGCCGGCCCCCGAGTCGCGGCCGTCGCTGCCGAGCGGGCCGCTGACCCCGCAGAACTGGGTCGAGGTGGTCGGGGCGCTGTTGCCGGACAACGCGATCATCGCCGACGAGGCCAACACGTCCGGCCTGATGCTGCCGATGGCGACGGCCGGCGCGCCGCGCCACGACGTCCTGACGCTGACCGGCGGCGCGATCGGCTACGGCATGCCGGTGGCGACCGGGGCGGCCGTCGCGGCGCCGGACCGGCCGGTGCTGAACCTGCAGTCCGACGGCAGCGCGCTGTACACGATTTCGGCGCTGTGGACGCAGGCGCGGGAGAACCTGAACGTCACGACGGTGCTGCTCAACAACCGCGCGTACGCGATCCTGCGGCTGGAGCTGCAGCGCGTCGGCGCGGCCTCGGGCGGCCCGAAGGCGAACGACCTGCTCGACCTTTCCCGGCCGGACATGGACTTCGTGAAGATCGCGGAAGGCATGGGCGTCCCGGCGTCGCGCGCGACCACCGCGGAGGAGCTGGCCGAACAGCTCCAGCAGGCCTTCGCCGAGCCCGGCCCGCACCTCATCGACGCCGTGGTGCCGCCCCTGCTGTAGAAACGGACTATCCTCCCGTCACACCCCTGAGCCCGGGAGCGGCGGATGAGCGAAGACGAACACGCAAAGCGGGGCATCGACCTCGACCGGCCGAACGCGGCGCGCGTGTACGACTACATGATCGGCGGCAAGCTGAACTACGCCGTCGACCGGATGTTCGCCGACCAGATCCTGAACGTACTGCCGAACGCGCAGCACATGGCGCTGACCAACCGGGCGTGGCTGCGCCGTGCCGTGCGGTTCGCGGCCGAGCAGGGCGTCCGCCAGTTCCTGGACATCGGGTCGGGGATGCCGACCGTCGGGCACGTGCACGAGGTCGCCCAGGCGATCGACCCGGACTCCCGGGTGGTCTACGTCGACAACGAGCCGATCGCCGTCGCGCACAGCGAGATCGTGCTGGAGGGCAACGACAACGCGGCCATGGTCCAGGCCGACGCCGAATACCCGGACGAGGTGCTGGAGCACCCGACGACCGAGGAGCTGCTGGACTTCAGCGAGCCGGTGATGGTGATCATGGCGGCGTTCGTGCACTTCATCCCGGACTCGCGGGACCCCGCCGGGCTGATCGGCACCTACCGCGACGTCCTCGCGCCGGGCAGCTACCTCGCGCTGTCGTCGGGCACCTGGGAAGGCCAGGGCGAGGAGTCCCAGCGCTCGGTCGCGCTGTACGAGAAGAGCGGCACGCCCCTGACGCTGCGGTCGCCCGACGAGCTGCGGGCGCTGGTCAAGGGCTTCGAAATCCTGCCGCCGGGGATCGTGTTCACGCCGGAATGGCGGCCGGACGGGCCGCTCGAAGACCCGCCGGAGCAGTCGGGCGGCCTCGCGCTGGTGGCCCGCAAGGAGCGCTGATGATCGGCGAGCACGCGCCGCGCGGGATCGACGTCGACAAGCCGAACGCGGCGCGCGTGTACGACTACCTGATCGGCGGCAAGCTCAACTACGCGATCGACCGGGAGTTCGCCGAGCGGATCCTCCAGGTGCGGCCGGAGTCCAGGGAGCTGGCCCTGATCAACCGGCGGTGGCTGCGTCGCGCCGTGCGCTTCGGCGCCGAGCAGGGGATCCGCCAGTTCCTGGACATCGGTTCGGGGATGCCGACGGTCGGGCACGTGCACGAGGTCGCCCAGGCGATCGACCCGGCGTCCCGGGTGGTCTACGTCGACAACGAACCGATCGCCGTCGCGCACAGCGAGATCGTCCTGCACGGCAACGACAACGCGGCCATGGTGCAGGCCGACGCGGAAATCCCGGCCGGCGTCCTCGAGCACCCGACGACCGAGCGGCTGCTGGACTTCACCCGGCCGGTGATGCTGATCATGGCGGCGTTCATCCACTTCGTCCCGGACTCGCACAACCCGGCCGGGCTGATCGCCGCCTACCGCGACGCGCTCGCGCCCGGCAGCTACCTGGCGCTGTCCTCGGGCACGCTCGAAGGGCAGGGCGAGGACGTCCGCCGCGCGGCCGAGCTGTACCAGAAGAGCGTCACGGACGTCGTCGGCCGGTCGAGGGACGAGCTGCGCGCGCTGGTGGACGGCTTCGAGATCCTGCCGCCGGGGATCGTGTTCACGCCGGAGTGGCGCCCGGACGACCCCTCCGAGGTCGGCGAGCACCCGGAGCAGGCCAGCCAGCTGGCCCTGGTGGCACGCAAGAACTGAGCGGCTATTCTCGCGGCAGACCTGACTCCGGGGAGCGGCGGATGAGCGAAGACGAGTACGCGCGGCGGGGCATCGACCTCGAGAAGCCCAACGCCGCGCGCGTGTACGACTACATCCTCGGCGGGCAGCTCAACTACGCCGTCGACCGGATGTTCGCCGAGCAGGTGCTGGCCGCGCAGCCGAACGCGCGCGAGCGGGCGCGGCTCAACCGGCAGTGGCTGCGCCGGGCCATCCGGTTCGGGATGGACCAGGGCATCCGGCAGTTCCTCGACATCGGCTCCGGGATGCCGACCGTCGGGCACGTGCACGAGGTGGCCCAGGCCGTCGACAGCCGCGCTAGGGTCGTCTACGTCGACAACGAGCCGGTCGCCGTGGCGCACAGCGAGATCGTCCTGGAGGACAACGACAACGCGGCCATGGTGCACGCCGACGCCGAGTTCCCCGACGACGTCCTCGAGCACGACATCACCGAGATGATGCTGGACCTGGACCAGCCGGTGATGGTGGTGATGGCGCTGTTCGTGCACTTCATCCCGGACGAGCGCAACCCGGCCGGGCTGATCGCCGCCTACCGCGACGCGCTCGCGCCCGGCAGCTACCTCGCGCTGTCGTCCGCCACCTACGAGCAGCAGAGCGAAGGCACGGCCCGCGCGGTCGCGATGTACCAGAAGAGCGCGAACCCGGTGACACCGCGCTCGGCCGACGAGCTCCGCGCCCTGGTCGACGGCTTCGAAATCGTCGACCCGGGCATCGTGTTCATCCCCGAGTGGCGGCCGGACGACCCCGCGGAAATGCCGCCCAACCCCGCGGACTGCGGCGGCCTCGCCCTGGTGGCGCGCAAGAACTAGACGAGTAATGCGTAACTCGGTTGGTGGCCGGGTGATGCCCCCTCAAATGACGGAGCTGGGTGGTCATCCCGTCGCCTGAGGCCGTGAAATCACTTTGAGCCGGGCCCGCAACCAACGGCGCGACGGGACCAGACGACGCGGGCTTGCGGGCCCGGCTCAAAGTGATAGGCCTCGATCAGGCGACGGGATGACCACCCCGCGGCCCACCTCCAGAAGGTGAGGTGGCAGCGGTAGTTGTGGCCATCCCAGAGTCTGCCTGTCCGGCGAGGACATGCTTTTTCTTCTAAGCCGCGGCAGACCCGCTTCTGCTGGGGCAGAGGCGTCTGCCGCGGCAGGGTGAACCCGCGGCAGAGCGGGTCCGACCTCCCCCGCCCCTCCGGTGGGATTTTCAGTCGCCGCCCGGGTTCGTCAAGGCGGGAAAACGTGCCTTGACCAACCCGACCGCCGACTGAAGAGAAGGCTGGGATGAGGGGCGGGGGAGGTCTGGTGACGTCGTGGTCGGCTTGCGCTCCCGGCCTGCGGTTCGCGTGCTGGCCCGGACGGCTTGCGCCGTTGGTCGGCTTGCGTTGCCGGCCGCCGGTCCGCAACGACGAAGCACCCCCGGAGAGGTGCGGGTCTGCCAATCACCCGAGCGGGAACAGCCGAGCAACCGCAGCCATCGCGCTTCGGAGGTGAACAGGATGTTCGCCGACCGAGTTACGCATCACTCGTCTAGCCCGCAACCAGCTCCGGCGCGGTCCGCTTCCGCGGGACCAGCGCCGCGAGCAGCGCGCCGGCCAGCGCGGCGAACGCGGCCACCGCGAACGTCGCCCGGAAGCCGAACAGCGACGGCACCGGCAGCCCGCCGACGGTGATCGTCAGCTGGGCCAGCATCGCCGCCATCACCGCGCTGGAAACGGCCGTGCCGACCGAGCGCATCAGGGAGTTCAGGCCGTTCGCCGACGCCGTTTCGGTGACCGGCACCGAACCCATGATCAGCGCGGGCATCGCCGCGTACGCGATGCCGACGCCGGCCCCGATGATCACCGACGCCGTGACGAGCTCGAGGGCGTTGTCCATCAGCACGATCGCGAACGCGTACCCGGCGGCGATCACCAGCGAGCCGCTCATCAGCGTCGGGCGCGGCCCGAACCGGGCGATGAGCCGCGCCGAGACCGGCGAGAGCAGCATCATCACCAGGCCGTTCGGGGCCAGGGTGAGGCCGGACTCGACCATCGTCTGGCCCAGCCCGTAGCCGGTCGACGCCGGCGCCTGCAGCAGCTGCGGGAACGACAGCGCCATGGCGTACAGGGCGAAGCCGACCATGATCGACGCGAGGTTGGTGAACAGCACCGGCCGGCGCGCGGACACCCGCAGGTCGACCAGCGGGTCACGGCGGCGCAGCTGATAGGCGCCCCAGGCGAGCAGGACGACGACGGCGGCCGCGGCCAGCCCGAGCGTCGGCGCGCTGGTCCAGCCCCACGTGCCGCCCTTGACCACCGGCAGCAGCAGGCACAGCAACCCGGCGGCCAAGCCGAACGCGCCGAAGTAGTCGAACGGCGCGGGCGTGCGCAGCGGCGACTCGGGCACCACGGCGATGATCAGCAGCGCGCAGGCCAGCCCGAGCCCGGCGGCGGCCCAGAAGAGCACGTGCCAGTCGGCGTTCTCGGCGATGACGGCCGCGACCGGCAGCCCGATCGCGCCGCCCACCCCGAGCGTCGCGCTCATCAGCGAGATCGCGCCGCCGACGCGTTCGGGCGGCAGCTCGTCGCGCATGATGCTGATGCCGAGCGGGATCACGCCCATCGCGCAGCCCTGCAGCCCGCGGCCGAGGATCTGGAACGCGAGCGCGTCGGTCGTCGCGGACACGACCGACCCGGCGATCAGCAGCCCGAGGCTGACGAGGAGCATCCGCCGTTTGCCGTAGAGGTCGCCGAGCCGCCCGCTGACCGGCGTGATGACGGACGCGGCGAGCAGCGTCACGGTGACCACCCAGGACGCGTCGGCCGCCGGGACGTGCAGCAGCCGCGGGAAGACCGGGATCAGCGGCACGACCAGCGTCTGCATGAACGACGCCACGAGCCCGCAGGAGGCGAGCACCACGACGATCGGCCGGCCGGAACGGGACACCACCACACCCCCAGTGTGTGCTTAGTACGCATCATGCAACTTCATGCACTGTACCCACGGGGTGACGGATTTCCGTACTGGTGGCGGATTGGTCACAGCCAGGTGCGGACGCCTCCGTGGCCGGAGCAGGTGCCCGAGCGGTGCTGGCTGTAGCTGTAGGTGCCGTCCTTGCAGAGGGCCGTCGCCCCGGCCGGGTTGTCACTGGGCCGGTGCACGCAGTTGCCGTCCGAGTTCCGGTAGTAGTCGGCACCGCACTCGGCCGGCTTCGGCGCGGCCTGCGCGGTGGTCCGCGGCGCCGGGGGCTTCGGGGCCGTGGTCTTCGGCGCGGCCGCCTTCGGTGCGATCGTCGTCGGGACGGTCGCGGGAGTCACGGCGGCCGCCGGCGCTTCCGAGGCCGAGGTCGTCGTCTCGGTCGGCACCGGGTACGTGGGGGTCGGGTAGGCCGAGGTGGTGGGCGCGAGAACGCCGAGCTTCCCGGTGTCCTTGGGCGGCACGGAACCCACCCCGCAGCCCGCGACCAGCAGACCCGTAACCAGTACCGAAGCGAATTTCATCCGCATGCCGACTCCCTTGGCACCACGAAGCAATGCCGCAGGAGTCGATCGGACGCGCCCGGTTGTTACGCCGGTCCTCCTAAACTCTCCGTATGTCCTGGCTACGGCGATACGCGGCCGAGCTCGCGGTCGTCGTCGCGGTGCTCGTCGGTTCCCTCTTCGCCTTGCTCAACGACGGTGCCAAGCCCGCGCACCACGCCGCGCTCGGCTGGGTGCTCACCGGCCTCGCCTGCGCCGCCCTCTTCGGCCGGCGCCGCCACCCGCTGGGCGTCGCCGCGTTCACGCTCGTCTGCTGCGCCCTCTACTACCCGCTCACCGACCCCGACGGCCTGGTCCTGCTCGCCTTCGCCTATGCGCTCTACAACGCCGCCGCGGCCGGGCGGATCCGCGGGGCGGCGCTGCTCGTCGTCGCCGCGATGGCCGGGGTCACCGCCGGCGAACTCGGCTCGCGGACCGGGCGGCACGTCGACAACTTCGCGTTCTTCCTGATGACCGGCTGGTTCGTCGCCCTGGTCGCCGGCGGGGCCGTCGCGCACTACCGCGCCGAGGCCGAGCGCACCAAGGAGGCCGAGGCCCGGGCGCGCGCGACCGACGAGCGCCTGCGCATCGCCCGTGAGCTGCACGACGTCCTCGGCCACCACCTCGCGCTGATCAACGTCCAGGCCGGCGCCGCCCTGCACCGGCGTGAACCCGGGCAGGCCGAGGAGGCGCTCGGGGCGATCAAGGACGCCAGCAAGACCGCACTCCAGGAGTTGCGCGCGACCCTCGGGATGCTCCGGCAGACCGGCGGGCCGCGTCTCCAGCGGATCGCGGAGCTGGCCGAATCCGTCGGCGCCTCCGGGCTGACCGTGCGCACCGAGATCGACGGCGTCGCGCGGGACCTCCCTCCGGAGGTCGAACACGCCGCGTTCCGGGTGGTCCAGGAGGCGCTGACGAACGTCGCCAAGCACGCCGGGGCGAAGACCGTCGTCGTCCGGCTCGGCTATGGCGCCGACGAGCTTTCCGTGCAGGTCGACGACGACGGCCGCGGCGGCACGGCCCCGGCGGGCAACGGCATCCGCGGGATGGCCGAGCGCGCGCGGGTGCTCGGCGGCGAACTGACCGCGGCGCCGCGCGAAGGCGGCGGTTACCGCGTGCGGGCCCGGCTGCCGGTGCGATGATGGGCCGATGATCCGGGTCCTGCTCGTCGACGACCAGCGGCTCGTCCGCGCCGGCTTCCGGTCCATTTTGGACGGCGAGGATGACATCACCGTCGTGGCCGAAGCCGCGGACGGGCGCGAGGCGCTGCAGGCCGCGCACGACCACCACCCCGACGTCGTGCTGATGGACATCCGGATGCCGGTGCTCGACGGCCTCGCCGCCACCCGGCACCTCCTCGAAGACCCGGGCGTGCAGGCCAAGGTCGTCATCCTCACGACGTTCGACCTCGACGAGGACGTCTACGGCGCGCTGCGGGCGGGCGCGAGCGGGTTCCTGGTCAAGGACACCGAGCCCGAGGAGCTGATCCACGCCGTGCGCGTGGCCGCCCGCGGCGACGCGCTGCTGGCGCCGTCGATCACCCGGCGGCTGATCGCGGAGTTCGCCGCGCGCGGCACCCGGCCGGCGCCGTCCCCGGCGCTGGAGCGGCTCACCGACCGCGAACGCGAAGTGCTGTCCCTGGTCGCGGCCGGGCTGTCGAACGACGAGATCGCCCGCGAGCTCACGCTCAGCCCGGCGACGGCGAAGACGCACGTCAGCCGCATCATGACCAAGACCGGGACGCGGGACCGGGCGCAGCTCGTCGTCCTCGCCTACGAGTCCGGCGCGGTGACGCCGAGGTGGCTGGCGCCCTGACCCGTACTCCCCCGGGTGTACGGGACGAGCCTTAGGGGACACCGCCGGTAGCACGCGAAGTGTCGTCCACGGCGCGACGCGCGGTAGGGCCCTCCTCGCGAATCCTTGTCCACCATGGACACCATCAATCGTACCTCCGGCGGCGGCCTGGCGCGGCTGGCCGGCTGGGCGCAGCGCCACCGGTGGCTCGCCGTCGCGCTCTGGGCGCTGGTCCTCATCGGCGTCACGTTCACCTCGCAGCTGGCCGGCAGCGCGTTCCACGACGACAACTCCTTGCCCGGCACCGAATCCCAGCAGGTCGTGGATCTGCTGGAGTCCTCCGCGCAATCGGGCGCGAGCGCGCAGATCGTGCTGAAGGCCGACGGCGGCCTCGCCGCGAACCGGGCGCCGATCGACGCCATGCTCGACGACGTGCGGTCCCTGCCGCACGTGCGGTCGGTGACCGAGACGACGCTCTCGCGCGACGGGCGGATCGGCTACGCCACCGTCACCTTCGACGCGGCCTCGACCGACCTCCCCTACGACGACATCGTGAAGTTCGCCGACACCGCGAAGCGGGCCGGGCCGGTCGAGGTCGCGCTCGCCGGGGACCCGATCGAGCGGATCTCCGAAAGCGGCGGCCCGGCGGAAGGCGTCGGCCTGCTCGCCGCGCTGGTCATCCTCGTGTTCCTGTTCCGCTCGCTGCTCGCGGCCGGGCTGCCGGTGCTCACCGCGGTGTTCGCCGTCGGCAGCACGCTGGGCGTGATCACGCTCGTCTCGCACTTCGTCGACATCGCGAGCTACACCGCGCCGCTGATGATGCTGGTCGGGTTCGGCGTCGGCGTAGATTACGCGTTGCTGATCTTTTCCCGCTACCGCACCGAAATCCTCGCCGGCCACGACCGCGACACGGCCGCCCGCCGGGCGCTCGACACGGCCGGCCGCTCGGTGCTGTTCGCCGGGACGACGGTGATCATCGCGCTGCTCGGCCTGCTCGCGCTCGGCCTCGGCGGGCTGCGCGGGGTCGCGCTGTCCGTCGCGCTCACCGTCCTGATGACGATGGTCGCGTCCGTCACGCTGCTGCCCGCGCTGCTCTCGCTGTTCGGCCGGCGGCTCGAACGCGGCATCCGACGGCAGGCTCTCCGCCGCGAACCCGGCAAGGCGTGGCGACGGCTCGCCGACGGCGTCCAGCGTCGTCCACTGGCCCCGCTGGCGATCGGCCTGATCGTCCTCATCGGACTGTCGGTTCCGGCCGCGGGGATGCGGCTCGGGTTCGCCGACGCGAGCACCGACCCGGCGGGCTCCACCACGCGGCAGGCCTACGACCTGCTGGCCGAGGGCTTCGGCCCGGGCTTCACCGGCCCGCTGGCGATCGTCACCGAGGACGGCGACACCGTGGCACTGCAGCGGAAACTCGCGTCGACGCCGGGCATCGCCCAGGTCCTGCCGCCGATGGGCCGGACCGTCTTGGCCTTCCCGACGACGTCACCGCAGGACGCGGCGACCGCCGAGCTGGTGACACGGCTGCGCGCCGACGTCCTGCCGACGCTGCCGGGTCACTACCTGGTCGGCGGCTCGGTGGCGGCCGCGACGGACTTCGCGGGCGCCGTCGCGGACCGGCTGCCGCTGTTCGTGCTGGTCGTGGTCGGGTTGTCGGCGTTGCTGCTGATGGTGGTGTTCCGGTCGGTGCTGATCCCGCTCAAGGCGGCGCTGCTGAACCTGCTGAGCATCGGCGCCTCCCTCGGCGTGATGACGCTGGTGTTCGGCGACGGCTGGTTCGGCGCCCAGCCGGGCCCGATCGAGGCGTTCGTGCCGGTGATGATCTTCGCGATCGTCTTCGGGCTGTCGATGGACTACGAGGTGTTCCTGGTGTCCCGCATGCACGAGGAGTGGCGCCGAACGGGCGACGCGCGGCTGGCGGTGCGCGAAGGCCTGGCCTCGACGGGCGCGGTGATCACCGCCGCGGGCGCGATCATGGTGCTGGTGTTCGGCGCGTTCCTGCTGGACCCGTCCCGGATGCTGGCCCAGTTCGGGCTCGGCTTGGCGGTCGCGGTGCTGCTGGACGCGCTGGTGATCCGCTGCCTGGTCGTCCCGGCGATCATGCGGCTGCTGGGTGCCCGGGCCTGGTGGCTGCCGCGGTGGCTGGACCGGCGGCTGCCGCACTTCGCGCTGGAGCCGTGACACGCCGAGGGCCGCCACCGGGATCCGGTGGCGGCCCTCGAACGTCAGCCCTTATTCGTAGATCTCGCCCTTGGCGGCCTTCTCCACCAGCGACGCCGGCGGCTCGAAGTGGTCGCCGTACCGGGCCGCGAGTTCGCGGGACCGGTCGACGAATCCCTGCAGGCCACCCTCGTACTGGTTGATGTACTGGATGACGCCACCGGTCCACGCCGGGAAGCCGATGCCGAAGATCGAGCCGATGTTGGCGTCGGCCACCGACGTCAGCACGCCTTCGTCGAAGCACTTCACCGTTTCGAGCGCCTCGGCGAAGAGCATCCGCTCCTTGAGGTCCTCGAACGGCACCTCCGCCGAGCCGGACTTGAACGCGTCGCGCAGGCCCGGCCACAGCCCGGTGCGCTTGCCCTCGTCGTCGTACTCGTAGAAGCCCGCGCCCGTCGAACGGCCCTTGCGGTCGAACTCCTCGACCATCCGGTCGATCACGGCCTCGGACGCGTGCGCCTTCCAGGTGCCGCCCGCAGCTTCGATCGCCTCGCGCGTCTCCTTGCGGATCTTGCGCGGCAGGGTCAGCGTCAGCTCGTCCATCAGCTGCAGCGGCGGCGCCGGGTAGCCCGCCTGCGAACCGGCCTGCTCGATCGAAGCCGGCGCGACACCTTCGCCCAGCGCGGCGACGGCCTCGTTCAGGAACGTGCCGATCACGCGCGAGGTGAAGAAACCGCGGCTGTCGTTGACGACGATCGGGGTCTTCTTGATCTGCAGCGTGTAATCGAAGACCTTGGCCAGCGTCGCCGGCGACGTCTTCTCCCCGCAGATGATCTCGACCAGCGGCATCTTGTCCACCGGCGAGAAGAAGTGGATCCCGATGAAGTCCTCGGTCCGCTGCACGCCCTCGGCGAGGGTGGTGATCGGCAGCGTCGAGGTGTTCGAGCCCAGCACCGCGTCGGCGTTGACGACGCTCTCGATCTCGCCGAACACCTTGTGCTTCAGCTCGACGCTCTCGAACACGGCCTCGATCACGAAGTCGACGCCCGCGAAGTCGGCCGGGTCGGCGGTCGGCTTGATCCTGGCCAGCAGCGCGTCCGACTTCTCCTGCGTGGTCTTGCCGCGCGAGAGCGCCTTCTGCTCGAGCTTCTCCGCGTAGCCCTTGCCCTTCTCGGCCGCCTCCAGCGAGACGTCCTTGAGGACGACGTCGATACCGGCCTTCGCCGAGACGTACGCGATCGCGGCGCCCATCATGCCCGCGCCGATGACACCGACCTTCTTGGCCGTGTACTTCTCGAAGCCGTCCGGCCGCGAGCCGCCCGAGTTGATGGTCTGCAGGTCGAAGAAGAACGCCTTCGTCATGTTCTTCGAGACCTGGCCGGTGGCGAGGTGGATGAAGTAGCGCGTCTCGATCTGGATGGCGGTGTCGAAGTCGACCTGCGCACCCTCGATCGCGACGGCCAGGATCGCCCGCGGGGCCGGCATGTTCGCGCCCTTGATCTGCTTGCGCAGGTTCGCCGGGAACGCCGGCAGGTTGGCCGCGAAGCTCGGGTTCGACGGGGTGCCGCCGGGGATCTTGTAGCCCTTGACGTCCCACGGCTGCACGCCGCCCTCGGGGTTCGCCTTGATCCACGCCTTCGCGGCGGGGACGAGCTCCTCGACCGAGCCGACGAGCTCGTGCACCAGGCCGAGCTCGAGTGCCTTGGCCGGGCGGTGCCGCTGGCCCTGCAGCAGCACGTTCAGCAGCGCGCTCTGGATGCCGAGCAGGCGGACGGTGCGCACGACGCCACCACCGCCGGGCAGCAGGCCCAGCGTCACCTCGGGCAGGCCGATCTGGCTGCCCTTGACGTCGGCGGCGATGCGGTGGTGCGTCGCCAGCGCGATCTCGAGGCCACCGCCGAGCGCGGCGCCGTTGATCGCCGCGACGACCGGCTTGCCGAGCTGCTCGATGCGGCGCATCTGCCCCTTCATCAGGGTGCTGCCCTCGGTCAGCTCGACCGCGTGCTCGGGCTTGGCCTGGATGAGGTCGTTCAGGTCACCGCCGGCGAAGAACGTCTTCTTCGCGGACGTGATGACGACACCGGTGATGGAGTCCTTCTCGGCCTCCAGGCGGTCGACCGTGACACCCAGCGACTCGCGGAAGTCGGCGTTCATCGTGTTCGCCGACTGGTTCGGGTCGTCCAGGGTCAGGGTGACGATGCCGTCTTCGTCCTGCTCCCAGCGGATGGTCTTGCTTTCAGGCATTTGGAGTCCTCACACCCGCTCGATGATGGTCGCGACGCCCATGCCGCCGCCGATGCACAGGGTCACCAGAGCACGGCGCGCCTGGCGGCGTTCCAGCTCGTCGACCATGGTGCCGACCAGCATCGCGCCGGTGGCGCCGAGCGGGTGGCCCATGGCGATCGCGCCGCCGTTGACGTTGACCTTCTCCTCGTCGAGGTGCAGGTCCCTGATCCACTTGAGCACGACGGAGGCGAACGCCTCGTTGAGCTCCCACAGGTCGATGTCCTCGGGCTTGAGGCCCGCGGTCTTCAGCACCTTTTCGGTGGCCGGGGTCGGCCCGGTGAGCATGATGGTCGGCTCGGAGCCGACCGACGCGGTGGCCACGATCCGGGCGCGCGGGGTCAGCCCGAAGGTCTTGCCGACCTGCTCGGAGCCGATGAGGACCAGCGCGGCGCCGTCGACGATGCCGGAGGAGTTGCCGCCGGTGTGGACGTGGTCGATGCGCTCGACCGAGTGGTACTTCTGCAGCGCGACGGCGTCGAAGCCGCCCAGCTCGCCGATGCCGGCGAAGGCCGGCTTGAGCTTGCCGAGGCCCTCGATGGTGGAACCGGGGCGGCGGTGCTCGTCGTGGTCCAGGACGGTGACGCCGTTGATGTCCTTGACCGGGACGACCGACTTGGCGAAGTAGCCGCCGGACCAGGCGGCCTCGGCGCGGTCCTGCGAGCGGACGGCCCAGCGGTCGACGTCCTCGCGGGAGAAGCCCTCGATGGTCGCGATCAGGTCGGCGCTGGTGCCCTGCGGGACGATGTAGTTGTCGTAGACGGTGGTGGGGTCCATGAACAGCGCGCCGCCGTCGGAGCCCATCGGCACCCGCGACATCGACTCGACGCCGCCGCCGATGACGAGGCTGTCCCAGCCGGAGCGCACCTTCTGCGCGGCGGTGTTGGTGGCCTCGAGACCGGAGGCGCAGAAGCGGTTGAGCTGCACGCCGGCGACGGTCTCGGGCAGGCCGGCGTTCAGCGCGGCGGTGCGCGCGATGACGGCGCCCTGCTCCCCGACCGGCGACACGACGCCGAGCACGATGTCGTCGATGGCGGCGGGGTCGAGGTTCGGGTGGCGGACCTTGAGTTCGTTGATCAGGCCGACCACCAGGTCGACCGGCTTGGTGCCGTGCAGGGCACCGCCCTTGTTCTTGCCGCGAGGCGTGCGGATCGCCTCGTAGATGTAGGCCTCGCTACTCACTGAACAACTCCTCGCGAGCGTGTGGGACGTCGTTGTGCCTAGCCGTGTCACAGCCGATGATACCGACCAGTAGGGCTAATGCCCATTAACATATCTCCGGATAACCCCATGGTGTCAATGGGTTGCCCCTGTGCCGTGAGCCGCTATCGTGCAATCACCATGACCGAACGCAGCCTTCGCCCTCGCGACCGCAAGGCCCAGCTGGCCGCGGTGGCGGCGGAGCTGTTCCGCGTCCGCGGCTTCCCGGGGGTGTCGATCAAGGACATAGCGGACGCGGCGGGCGTGACGGGTCCGGCGCTGTACCGCCACTTCGCGGACAAGCAGGCAATCCTGGCGTACGTGGTCCTGAGCGGCTTCGAGGACATGGAGGCGGCGACAGAGGAGGCGCTGTCGGACTCGGTTCCCCAGCCTGACCAGCTCCGGCTCCTCCTGGGCCGGCTCGCGACCCAGGCGGTCGAGCGGCGCGAGATCGCGGCGCTGTGGCGCTGGGAGGGCCGTCATCTGCCCAAGGAGGACCAGCGCGAGATCGCCCGCCGGTGGACGTTGGCGCTGGCGGCGTGGTCCAAGGCCCTGCAGACCCGCCGCCCGGAGCTGCCGGCGGAGGACGCCGAGCTCCTGTGCTGGGCGGCGCTGTCGGTGTTCGGGAGTGTTTCGGTCCACCACACGTCGGTGGCCCGACGCCGCTTCGCTCAGTTACTGGTCGACCTGGCGCTCGGTGTGCTCAACACCACACTGCCTCCACCTTCACCGGCCCCCGAGGCCCCGGCTTTGCGGCTCGGCACCCCATCCCGCCGCGAGCAGCTCCTGGCGGAGGCGACGGCCCTGTTCGCCCAGCGAGGCTTCCACGACGTGAGCATGGAGGACATCGGAGCGGCGGCGGGCATCGCCGGCCCGAGCGTCTACCGCCACTTCCCGAGCAAGGCGGCCCTGATGGTGGCGATCGGCCACCGGGCCGCCGATCGTCTGGCCCTGGCGGCCGAGCTGGCTTTGCGGACCTCGGACGAGCGCTCGGCCCTGCGCCGCCTGGCGGCGTCGTATGTGCACACGATCTTGCACACGCCGGAGCTGCTGGTGTCGTTCTCGGCGGACCGGGTGACGATGCCGGACCGGGACAAAGCCGACCTTCTGCGCATTCAACGCAACTACGTAACCCAGTGGGTCACACTGCTGTCAGCAGTGCGGCCTGAGTTGCCGGCGAGGGAAGCGAAGATCACGGCCCACGCGGCGCTGACCATCGCGAACGACCTGGCTCGAACGCGCCGGGTGGCATCGCGCCCGAACTTCGAAGCCGAGCTCTCGGCGTTGCTCCATACGGTCCTTAGGGTTGCGAGCTAGCCACCGGCAGGCAGTCATTGTCGGGACAGATTGACAATCAAGCGATCGGAATTGCACCGAGCAGTCACACCAAGCGCTACCGCCACCTAACACAGCGTGCCTAAATCGACGACACCGGCGGATTCGATCAGATGTTTGATCACTTCTTCCGCATCGACATGCAGTTGTACTGCATAAATGCTTAACCGGGGTCACCCGTATGGAGTAGCACGACGACGTGCTAAATTGTGTTCGGCTGGCCAGCCGTTTCTAAGTTGTCGTTTCTATGCTATGGAAGAGGAACAATCGGCATGCGATCGCCGGATGGCAATGGACAACCGGGGATCAAATCCGAACTCCTCGATCTGAGCGCGATCTCGCTGTCCCAACTGCGAAAACTCGATCCCGTCGCCCTGCACCGGTCGATCCGCCACGCCGTTGACCGCACCGCACACATCCCGGTGACCGCGAGCAGCAGTGGCGGCAACGCCAAACGCGTCGACTGACCATTGTTCGAAAGGTTTCTCCGTGCGCACGATGGACCACGCTCCGGCCGAGCCGGATGTGCATTCGATCGCTTGGGACACCTTCGACCGCTTGGCCGTCGGTAGCGGCGGGATCGCCGCCGTGGACGCCCTGCGTGCCTCCGATCGGAGCCGACGCCTGCTCCTGCTGTGCGGCCTGGTGGAACGGGCGGAGACCGACGCGCGGCTGACGGAGGCGCTGGCCGGCTCCGAAACGGCCTGGGACCTGCTGGTCAGAGCCCAGCAGGTCGCCCCCAGCTCGCTGGAGCAAGTCCTCGCGCACCCGTACACCGGAAGCTGGGCGGGGTACACCACCCGGCTGGTCGAACAGGGTCTGAGCGGGGAATGCCCGCTCTGGGTGCACTTCGGCTACCTGCACACGATCGCGGCTTCGGCGGCGATCCGCGCGGGCCTGGACTTCACGATCCGCGTGCCGGTCTGGGACGGCACCGTCGTGCTGCCGACGCTCGGAGCGGCTCGGCTTGCCGAAGAACCCGGCTTCACCACCGCCGAGGTACGGGGGGAAGGGGCAACGTTCACGATCCGCGGCGAACGTTCGCGTGTCGCACCCGGGCAGCCGGGCTGGAGCCCGCTGCGGACGTTCCGGTTCGAGGTTCGCGACCGGGTCCTCGAGCTGCGGCTCGACGACCTGGACCCGCACCGCGGTCTCTACCACCCGATCCCGCCGAACCGGCTGGCGGAAACCGATGCGGCGAGCTGGCGGGATCTGCTCGGCGAGGCCTGGGGTCTGATCGTCGAACATTTGCCCGAGTACGCCGAGGTCCTGCCCGTGGGCCTGACATCGATCGTGCCGGAGCCGGCCGTCCCGTTCCGGCTCCCCAGCGCATCGACGGGCGAGGCCTTCGGCAGCGCGGTCATTGCGGCCACCGACGAGCCGGCGGCGCTGGCCGCGGCACTCGTACACGAGTTCCAGCACGTCCGGCTGGGCGCCCTTCTGCAGCTTGCCCGGCTGCACGACGACGACCGCACCGAACGGCTTTACGCGCCGTGGCGGGAGGACCCCCGGCCCCTTGGCGGGCTGGTCCACGGGATCTACGCGTTCTTCGGGGTCTCAGCCTTCTGGCGAGCGCTTTACCGGGCCCGGCCGGACGATCTGCTGGCCGCGTTCGAATTCGCCCACTGGCGCGCCCAGAGCTGGCGCACGCTCGAAGCGATTCGCGATGACTCGGCTCTGACCGACGAGGGGCGGCGTTTTCTCGGCGAGCTGGCCGCCGTGCTCGGCCCCTGGCAGGACGAGCCGACTGCGGACGAAGCGGCGCAGTGGGCGGAGGCCCTGGCGGTGGACCACCACGCCGGCTGGCGGCTCCGCCACCTCCGTCCCGCACCTGAAGCGGTTGCCGGGCTCACGCGGGCTTGGCAGGGCGGACTTCCCTGTCCGCCGCCGGCCCAGGGAGGCCTGCTCGACACCGTTTCGGACGGCGATTGGCCGAATGCCCGTGCTGACCTGGTCCGGATCCGGCTGGGCGAAAACGGCGAAACCCGGCTGCAGCAGTTGTGGTCGCTGGTCCCGGAAGTTCTGACCGCCGATCACCTTCTGGTCTGCGGCCGGATCAGCGAAGCCAAGACCGCCTACGCCGCCGAACTCGCGGCCGATCCGGACCACGCTTCGGCCTTGATCGGCCTCGGTCTGTCGCTCCCGGGAGGACCGGCCAGGCGGGCCTTGCTCACCGTGCCCGAACTGGTCCGCGCGGTCCACCGGGAGCTGCGCGACACCGGCATGGCCCCGACGGTCGAAGAACTGGCCGCATGGACGGGCGAAGGACTGGCCTGACTCGGGCTACAACGGCATCGGGTCGATGTCGCACTCAGCGCGCACTGCGTTTTCCGCGGCATCGATCGCGGGATGGCCTCGCCGGAGTACCCGGCCGATCGCGATGAGCACCTCGTGGTGTTGACTGACCGCCTCCCGAAAGCGGCCGAGCCGTTCGAGGTCCAAAGCTCGGTTGAGCCGAGCCGCGAGAGTGAGGGGATGACTGTCGGGTAACGCCCGCCGCAGCCGCGCGAACGTCTCGGTGTTCATGCGCAGGGAACGCTGCACGTCGCCGACCGCGTACCAGTCGTTCGCGGTGTTGATCGAGCACGCCAGGACGTGCGGGTGGGCCAGGCCCAGCCGATCCCGTAGCTCCGTCAGCACCCTTTCGTTGCGGCTCAACGCGGCCGCCGGATCCCCGAGCAGGCGCAGTGTCACTCCGATGTTCGCCTCGGCCACCAGGGTGTGGGGATGCCGGTCGCCCATGTTGGTCCGATACAGCGCCAGTACCCGCTCACCGAGCTCGATCGAAGCCGCCGGGTCACCCGCGTTGCGCAGGTCGAGCGAATGGGCCAGCGCGCAGGCCAGCGCGTTGGGGTGGTCCGGCCCGTATTTGTGTCGGAAGCGCTCCAGCGCGCTGCCCGACAGGCTCAGCGCGGCCTCGTGGTGTCCGTCCTTTCGCTGCGCAACCGCGAGGTGGTAGTCGCGACGGACGACGCCGTCGGAGTCCGAGCCGAAGAGGCCGCGCACCCGTTCCACGACCTTTTCCTGCTCAACGCGTGCCCAGGCGTAGTCGCCGAGTTCGCGCCGGCAGATGATCATGATGTTGAGGGTGAGAATGGTTTTCCAGTTGTCGGGGCCAAGGACCTCGGACTGGCGTTCGTAGGTATCTTCACTGAGCCAGCGCGCCTGTTCGTAGTCGCCAACCAGCAGCAACGACACAGCCAGGTCGTGTGCCGCGCCCAATGTGGACGGGTCGTCGTCGCCGAACAGGGATCGGGCGTTTTCGTAGGTCTTCCGGTTGAGATCCCGTGCCGCGTAGAAGTCACCGTTGGCCTTCAGCCCGACGGCGACCAGGGTTTCCGCCCGCAGTGCCTGTTCCGAATCCGGACCTGTAGTTCGCCGGTACAGATACAACGTCCGCCCGCAGACCTCCGATGAGGCCTCGTATCGGCCGAGCACCCAGAGCATGCGTCCGAGTTGCTCCGACGCGGCCAGGGTCTGGGCGTCCTCCGCGCCGTACCGGTCCGTCCAGGCGGCCGCCGCTTCTTGGGCCAGCGCCAGCGCACCGGCGTGGTCGCCGGAGAGGTTCAGGAACTTCATCAAGTTCAGCAGCAACCGCCGCACCCACGGGTCGTCGCAGTCGATCAAGCCGGCTTGCCGCAGGTGCGGCAACACCAGCTGGTAGCGCGGCCACAACGTAGCAGTCTCGGGGTCGTTCGGATCGAGATTGGCGAGGAGCAAGGCGGCCCCATGGCGCATCTTGTCGCGCGTCTCGTCGGACATCCGCACCCGCAGAGCCAACTGCGCGAGCCGGTGCAGGAGCAGGGTGCCGCTGCGGTGATCCAGCTTCGCCAGCTGGCACCGGTTGATGTCCCTCAATGCCCGGTCGAGCAGGTCGGGATCCCGCATCGCCGTGTCCAGTTCCGGGGCGATCGAAACTCCCCGCACCCCGGCGAACAGGCTGCGGGAAATCGGTTCGGCCGCCAGAAACGCACAAACCTGGAGCAGCTGGTGCGCGGCCGGATTGCGGACGGCGAGACCGTCGAACGAGACGTTCCAGGCGGCCGCCGCGGCGACCTCGTCGTCCGAGGTCCGCGGAGACGTCGACAGGATCTCGGCCATCTTCTCGTCCAGAAGCCGGGTGTACTCGGCGACCGGGATGCCGCTTTCCGCCCGCCACGCCGCGGCCTGTGCCAGCGCGATCGGCAAGTCGCCCAGTTTCCGCGCGAGCGCGTCCGCGTCCGCATCCGTGACCGTGGGGTCCCGGTGGCGCAACAGTTCGATGCTCTCCACCCGGGTGAAGCGGCCCACCGCGATCGACTCCGCGGGGAAGTCCCCTGGAGCGCTGTCCCGTGCGGTGACCAGAGTCCGGCCCGGCCCGTCGACCGGCAGGAACGGCAGGAGGGCCTGGGAGTGGTCGGCCGCGTCGAAGACGAGCAGCCAACGACGATAAGGCTTTCCCGCGCGCAACGCCGCCAGGACGGCGGGCACCGCGGTGAGGGTCTCCTCGGCACCCGGCAACCGCAGCTGCCGGGCGAGCTCTGTCAACGACGCCCGGATCTGCGACTCCTGGGGCGCACTGACCCACCACACGAGATCGTGGTCGCGCAGCTGCCGGTAGATGTACTCGACGGCGATCTGGGTCTTGCCGAGGCCGCCGGGGCCGTGCAGGATCGCGCAGCTCGACGGCCGCAGGGTGGCCGCGAGGTGGTCGAGCAGTTCGCGGCGGCCGACGAACTCCGGGTTTCGCGCGGGTACGGCCCCCCAGACGATCGGGGCGTCGGTCGTGATCCGCCGGATCCGGCGTAGGGAGGTGGCCGCTTCTTCCCGAACGTCCGTGACCAGCCGTTCCGCCGCGAGGCCAGGCTCGGTGGGGGCAGGCGGGGCCTCGCCGTCTTCCGTGACGACGTCCCGGTCGTCCTCCGCCGCGGCGAGCTCGTGCTCCCGCGCCTGCAGGCGTTCGGCCCGCCAGGCATACGGGCCCGAGAGCGCGCGCATGACGACTCGCTCGAGGGAAATGTCCGCCGTGTCGTCGGGCAGCGCGGCGTGGTCCGGGTCGGCGAGCGCGTCGGCGATCTTCAGCAGCACCGGGTGCCGCTCGCCGAACCGCTGTCCGGTCGCGGCGACCACCCGCACGGTCTCCGCTCGGCGGCCGGCCGCGAGCAGTGCCTCCCGGATCGGGATCGGGAACTCGAAAACGGCGTCTTCCTCGAGGACGTTCGTCTTGGGCGGGGCGAGGAGCCCGCTGGTGAACACCTCGGCCAGGTGTGCGGTTCCGGCCTCCGGGACGAGTTCCGCACGGACGAACCGCGCGATCGGCAGGCTGACCGGTACCGCGGCCAGCAATGTCGCGAGCCGGAGCGCCGGTGGGGTGGCGGCCCCCACGAACCGCCGGACCCGCTCCTCGGCCGACAGCGGTGCCGCGGGCTCGTCGTCGATCGCCGGCTCGGGCATCGGCTGGTCGCGGACGAGCAGGACCGTGCCCGGCACCGCCTCGGTGATCGTTCGCGAAACGAAGCGCACCCACCAGCTGAACCAGCGGCCCTCCAGCTCCAGAACCGGTACGGGGACGGCACCGGCGGTGGTCTTTTCCGGATCAGCCATGGTCATCCAGGCGTCCGGCAGCTCGAACCCGTACCGGCGGTTCGGCCGGAACGCGCCGGGCGAAGCCAGCAGGGCCCGGTGCAGCGGCAGCCCGCCCTTCTTCCACATGTACTGGGGCAGCAGGTGCACCACCGCCACCGGCATGCCGCGGCTCCACTGCGCGAGCAGCGGCGACACGAGGTCTCGCCGCCACGCTTCGCCGACGCCGTCGGTGAGGACCAGCATGAGCCGGTCGCCGTACCAGCCGAGGAGTTCGGCCGCACTGTGCTGCGGCGCGTCCGGGGTGCCGCCACGCAGCACCGGCGTGAGAGAGCCGTCCGTCGCGCGGGCCTCCGTTTCGAGGTACCGGATCCGGACGGTCCGGAACGCTCCCAGTTGTTGCACCAACCTCAGGAACGCCGTGACTTCCGACTGCCAGAGGGCCATCGAGGCGCCCGCGTCGACCACCACTGTCAGGTCGAGGACACGCGTTGTCGGCGCGGGCTTCAACACCGGCAGCCACAGACCGTCCTGCGCCGCTTGCTCGGCGGTCGATTCCTCGTCGAGCTGGAGGTCGTCCTCCCGCCTGGAGGGACGCAGCTGCTTCAACGGCCGGAGGGACCGCAGGATGTCCGGACCCCCCGGCATGGTCCCCGGCCTGGGCGCCCGGCCGTTCGACGGTGTGCCCGGGCGGGCGTCCCCGTGGACGTCCCGGGTGAAACCTCCGACCACGCGCGGCCGCTGCTGCCTGGTCACCGGATCGGGCCCCGCGACCGGCCGGGAGCCGTTCGCGGCGTCCGGCTCGCGGATCGGTGGCGGCGGCAGCTCGGGTACCGGATCCGGTGGGGGTGGTGGTTCCGGTTCACTGTCCGGCTGGACCGACGGCCGGCGGAGGGCCGCCGCCAGCCAGACCGCGTCGGCGACCTCGCTCCACGACAGCGGCTCGCTCCCGACCCGGATCTCCCGCGGCTCCTCGGCCATCTCACGGCACCACGGAATTCAGCTGCCGCCAGAGCGCGTCCACCAGCCGCGGCCAGGAATCACCCTCGTCGTGGTACGCCCCCGAAGTCGCCAGATACACGGCCTCGAGGAGCTTGTCGACCGGCAATCCGCCGTAGGCATCGCTGCGGCTGACGAACTCCTCGATGATGCGGGAGCGGTGGGTGTCGCCCGGATCGAGTGCGTGCGCCGCCACCATGGCCGCCAGCTGCTCGATGTCCGGGTCCTGGAGTTCGAGCCGCAGGCACCGGCGCAGGAAGGCCGGCGGGAAGTCGCGGTCGCCGTTGCTGGTGATCACGACGAAGGGGAAGGCCGCGCACCGGACGCGGCCGTCCACGACGGTCGCCGTCAGGTCGGGGTCGGCCGTGAAGACCTCGACCTCACGGGTCCGGCTGCGCATCCGCACGAGCTCGGGGATCACGAACTCGCCGTCTTCGAACAGGCTGAGCAGGTCGTTGGGCAGATCGGCTTCGCTCTTGTCGAGCTCGTCGACGAGCAGGACGCGGGGCAGCCGCCGCGGCAGGAAGACCGTGCCGAGCTCGCCGAGCCGGAGGTACTCGCCGATCGGCGGTTCCTGGTCGCCGTCCCGTGCGGCCGCGCGGGTGCCGGCCGCCTGGGCCCGGCCGATCGCGTCGTAGGTGTACAGCCCGGCTTTCAGCGTGGTGTGGGACGTGATCGGCCACCGGAGCACCCGGCCCAGCCCGAGTTCGCGCGCGACCCGGTACGCCAGGCTCGACTTGCCGCTGCCGGGCCTGCCGGTGACCAGCAACGGCCGCCGCAGGTACAGCGCCGCGTTGACCATGTCGATCTCGTGCGTGTCGACGTGCCTGGCGATCAGCCGGTGCTCAGACCCCAGGCGCCGGGCCGCTTCCCCCTCGTCCGGTGGGACGACGTCCTCGTCCGGCAACGGCCCGCCGTCGAACGCCCGCCAGGGTGGCGCGGGCGGGAGCAGGTCGGCGAGCGTGGCACCGTCGAGCGGCCGGCCGGTACCGCGGTAGATCCACCAGTCCGGCCGCTCAGGACGCTTTTCCCCGTTCATCCGCACTCTCCCGTGTCACATCCGACAGGTAAGGGCCATCGTCAAGGAAGATCAGCCTGCTCGGGTCGTCCCACAAGATCACCAGGTCGCCGGCCACCCGCAGGTCGACGGGAATCGTGACCTCGCGAAACGACGCCCGCCGGGAATCCTGGGTCCGCACGGGGAGATCGCCGAGCCCACCGCCGTCGACGAGCCAGGCGACGAGTTCGCGCACCACCTCGGCAGGCGCATGGGGGTGCCAGAGCAGAGCCGGAATCCCCGTCCGCAGTCCCGTCGCCAGCTCGTCCTCCCCCGGCCGAGGCCGCACGGGAGGCGGTTCGGCGAGCACCATCACCAACCACCGTCCGTCGCTCAAGGTGGCGTCGAGCCGGTGGCGCTTCGCGGTGTCCTGTGGCCGGCAGTAGTACACCCGTTCAGCGGACGGGTTGCCGAGCATCGCTTCCCACCGGATCCGCCAGGCGCGGTGCCACTGCCGGGAAAACATCCGTTCCAGTGAACGGATGACGATCGGGTAGTCGAGGGAAAGCGGCCGGGGATCCCCGGTTTCGTGTTCTTTGCACCACCGGTGCACCGGGAGGTTGACCAGTGCCCGCGGCAGGATGAATTCGAGCGCCACTTCTTCGCGGTATTCCGCCCAGGCGCGTTCGGCGTCGACGACCAGCCGGTCGACGTGGTATTCGAGATCAGCACCCTGCACAGTCGCCATCCCACCGCGGGCAGGCGGCCATTCCCGCGGGTCCTCCTGCCGCCAATGGGAAACGACGTGCAGGTCGGGGTCGATGCCGTCCACTTCCACCATGATCACCAGGTGCAGGCGCAGGCCATCGCCGGCACCGGGCTGGTGCTCGGCGCGCAGTTCGTGCAACCGAGCCTCGCCCTGGACCCGCCGGGCCTGCCACGTGTTCCATTCCCGCAGCTGATCACCCAGTGACCTCGGGCATTCCGCGGCGACGAGCTCGATGAAGGTCAGCGCGGGTGGCAGCCCGTGTGCCGGGGTGTTGAGCTCGGTCAGCAGGCAGAAGGCGTCCCAGGCGTCGCCCGGTTCGGCGGCCGGGCAAGTCGCGGGGCTCGCCGACCGGCGCAGGAGCGCACCCAGCCTCGCCGGGGCGACCCCGTTCAGCGCCGAACGCAGCCAAAGCAATTCGGCATCCGGCAGCAGATCGTGCATCCGCGGTTCGTGCACGAGCCGGTGCAGGAGCTCCGTTTCCGGCGAGCCCGGCCGCAGCATGCGGACGGCCTGGTCGAGCGCGTGCATCCCGCCTTCCGCTCTGGCGCAGGCGTTGACGACGTCGATCAGCTGATCCCGCCCGGTGGCGTGTTCGGAAAGGGTCAGCGGGGAACCGAGGTTGTCGTGGATCAGGTCCACCAGCAGCGACCGGCTGGGCCGATCGGCAGCCAGCCCGGCTTTGGCGAGGAGATTGACGATCGCCTCCCGGACCGCGACGCGAACCGTCGACGGGGTCTGCAGCTCACGGCTCGGTCCGTAAGTTCGTTCTCCGGCCGACACTTGCTGAACCACCTCCCGCCCGGCAGCCCGGGAACGGTGATTTTACCCACCGCGTCCGGGAATGGGAGTGGGCAAAAGCTGGACAGCTGGGGCGAATCTTCCGTGTTCAGTGCACGCGGCAACGGCCGGTTTCCCTCGCCGAAAGCCGGTGCATCTTCGCGTGCAGGCCGCCCCGCGCCGGGCAGGCGGCCCGGTCGACATCACCTGAACGGCGCACTGCGTCCGTCCCTGTCGCAACCGCCCGGCATGCGGAATAATGCAAAGCGGGCCGACGGGGTCCGTTCTCCCTGCGAGAAGGGAAAGCGTGATGCAGGCAGCTCGTTCCGGCGCGGAAGACGGAATCGAATCGGAACTCGTCGACCTCGGCGGAGTTTCCCTCACCAGGCTGCGCACCCTGGACGGCGGCGAAATGCGCAGGGCATTACGCCATGCGGTGGAACGGGTCGCCCACATCCCGGTGACCGCAAGTACCAGCACTGGCGGCGCCAAACGGGTCGATTGATCGTGGAGCCCGCGGAATCTTCGGACCACACCACAGAACTGGGCCGACACCAGCTGCGGTGGACGGACTTCGACGTGATCGCACGCGGTGACAGCAGCCCCCATCAGCTGCGTAGACTGCGAGCGGCTGAGCGAAGCCGTAGGCTGTTGCTGCTGCGCGGCCTGGTCGAAGTGGCCACGAAATCCGAGGACCTGTACTGGCCGCTGCCGTCACCAGAAACAGCATGGGAACTGCTGGCCAGGGTTGAACGGGCAGCACCGCAAGAGCTCGAAGTGATTCTTACCCACCCGTACACCGGAACGTGGGCCGGCTACACGACCCGGCTCTACCGGCACGACGTCACCGGGGTCTGCCCCTTCTGGGTCCACGTCGGGTATTTGCACTGCCTGGCCGCGGCCGCCGCCGTGCGCGCCGGAATCCCGTTCGAGACGGAACTGCCGGTGTGGCGGGGGAACGTCGCGCTGCCCACGCTAGGGCTGGCGCACCTGCGAGCAGAGGCGCCGTTCTCCGTGGCAGCCATCCGAAGCGCGTACGGAGTGGTCGAAATCCGCAACCGGCACTCGGTGATCCGCCTGCCCACGCGTCCGTCCGCCGATGCACCAGGATGGTCGGGGCTCAAGGAAGCGGTTCTGTGGTCCGGTGACCGGCGGCTCGCGGTCCGACTCGACAGCCTGGATCCGTACCGCGGGCTATACGAGCCGATTCCACCGGAGCGGTTGCGTCCGGTCGAGATCGAGTCGTGGCGGACAGTACTCGGCGACGCCTGGCGGCTGCTCACCCGGCACCTGCCCGCCGTCGCGGAGGGCCTCACAGTCGGCTTGGATTCGATCGTCCCGTCGCCGGCTGTCCCGTTCCGGCTGCCCAGCGCGTCCACTGGGGAAGCGTTCGGCAGCGCGATCGTCGCCTACGGCGACGATCCCGCCACACTCGCGGCCGCGCTCGTCCACGAATTCCACCACATCCAGCTCGGCGGCCTGCTCCACCTCGTCCGGATCAGCCGGGACGATTCGCGAGAAAGACTGTACGCACCGTGGCGCTCTGACCCACGCCCGATCGGTGGTGTGCTCCACGGAATCTATGCCTTTTTCGGCGTGACGTCGTTCTGGCGCGCGGTGGCCGCAGCCGAGCCCGGCCACGAGCTGGCCGCTTTCGAATTTGCTCTGTGGCGCGAGCAAGTGTGGCGAACGCTTACCGCAGTACGCGCCGATGAGAGCGTCACACTGGCCGGCCGCCGGTTCCTCGACGGCGTCGCCGCGAAACTCCGGCCGTGGCAGAACGAGCCGGTCGCCGCGGGCCCCCGCAAGTGGTCGCGCTTCGCAGCCGAAGACCATTACGCAGTCTGGCGGACGAGACACTTGCGCCCCGACCCCGGCACGGTCGCCGAGCTGGCAGCGGACTGGCGAGAGGGGCTTTCGCGGCCCCGATGCGCCGTGACCGGCCCGCCGGAACCCCGGGTGCCGACACCCGTGCCGGACGGGGATTGGCAGGACGCTCGCACTGACCTGATCCGGCTCCGCCTCGGCCCGGACGGCGCCGCCCGATTCGCCGAGCACGCGTCCTCTGTCCCGGGAGCGACGGAGGCTGATGTGCATTTCGTGGCCGGACGCCCGATGGAAGCGGCAACCGGGTATCGGCAGCTGCTGGCCGCGGCCCCGGACGACCCGTCGGCACTCGTCGGCCTGGGCCTCGCCCTGTCGGCGCGGAGCACCGGACCGGCATCGCGGGCGCTGTTGCACCGCCCGGAACTGGTCCGGGCGGTGCACCGCCTGCTGCGCGACGGGCCAGGAAAGACTCCCTCCGTGGAAGCGATCGCCGGCTGGCTGGGCCGGTTCACCCACTGAACCGCCCGGCCGGGCTCCACAGCGACAGCCGAACGAGACATTCCCCGCCGCGGCGACGGACACTTCGTAGTCGTTCGGCGCGCCGTGTCGAGGATTTCGCCGCCCTGGTTGCCGGTGTTCGACTCGGCCGAGGATCGGTACCAGGCGATCACTATCACTGGACGCTGGCGCGGCCCGAATAGCGCGCATCAGATCAAGTTCCAGGGCGACGTGACCGGCCCGTCGGACCACAAGTGCCGACTCCGGGTGCCGGGCGGGAATCGGCAGGGCGCTCGAACAGGCCTGATCCGACTTCCTCGGCTCGGCGCGGAGCACCGGACCGGCGTCGCGTGCGCTGCTGCGCGACGAGCCGGGAGCGACCGCGTCCGTGGAAGCGGTTGCCGGCCGGCGGGGTCGGTTCATCCAGTGAATCGACCCCGCCGTGAGGTCCCTACAGCGGCATCGGGTCGATGTCGCAGTCCGCACGGACGTTCCGCGAGGCCGCTTCCGTGCCCGGGTGGTTTTCCCCGAGCACCAGCCGGTACCGCGTCAACACGTCCTCGTACAGCGCATCCGCCTCGGCGATCTGCCCGGTCGCCCGCAGGTCGAGCGATCGGTTGAGCTGCACCGCCAGTGTGGTCGGGTGATCTTCGCCCAGGACGCGGCGGGCCCGGTCGAAGAGATCGGCGTCGAGCACCGCCGCCTCCTCGATCCGGTCGAGCGCGAAGAGGTCGCTGGCCAGGTTGATTCCGCAGACGATCGTGTGCGGGTGGTCCTCGCCGACCTTCTCGCTCAATCCGGCCAGCGCCTTCTCGTCGACCGTGCGCGCGCTCGCAGGGTCGCCACCGAGCCGCAGGGTGACCCCGAGGTCGAGCTCCGCCGACCGTGTGTGCGGGTGGTTCTCCCCCAGGTTCTCCCGGTAAAGCTCAAGCACCTCCTCGCCGAGCTCGCGGGCTTCGGCGAACCTCCGCGCGTGCCGGAGGTCGATGGAATGCCCGAGAGCGCAGGCCATCGCGTTCGGGTGGGTGTTGCCGTAACGGATGCGGAACCTGCGCAGTGCGTCACCCGACAGCTCGAGCGCTGTGTCGTGGTCGCCGTCCTTGCGGCACGACACAGACTGGTAGTAGCGGCGGCGGAGTGTACCGACGCTGTCGCTGCCGTAAAGCTGCTCGGCCCGCTCTGCGATGCGTTCCATCTCGATCTTGGCCCACGGGTAGTGCCCGAGTTCGCGGCGTGCGAGTACGAACAGCACCTGGGTACCGATCGTGTCGACATTGTCGAAACCGAAGATTTCGGCGCGACGGCTGTAGGTCTTCTCCGCCAGCTCACGGGCTTCCGCATACTCGCCGGTCAGCAGCAGCGCGACGATGAACTCGTGCGCGGCGCCGAGGGTGACGGGGTCGTCCTCGCCGAACAGGCCGCGGGCGTTGACGTAGATTTCCCCATTGCGCCGCCGCGCCTCCGAAAAGTCACCTCGCGCCTTCAGGATGAGTGCGTAGGTGAGCTGCGCGCCCAGCGTCTCTTCTCTCGCCGCGCCGATCGCCTCGGTGTAGCGATCCAGGGTCTGCTTGGCGACTTTGGCAGCTTCGTCGTATCGCCCGACCACCCAGTAGAAGAACGCGAGTTGCTCGGACGCCTTGAGCTCCAGCAACGGTGGATCTTCGACCAGTTCCTCGCCCCGGACCAGCCGCTCCTCCCGGTCCGCCGTCCACGCCTTGACCGCCCGCTCGGCCAGGGAAAGCGCGCCCTCGTGGTCGCCCCAGTGGTAGAGGAACCGGAACAGGTTGATCACCAGCTGGCGCGCCCACGGGTCGGTGCAATCCGTCAGCTCGGCGTCGTAGACGTGCGGCAGGATCTCCTGGTACCGCGTCCAGGTTTGGGGTGCGGCCGGGTCGTTCGGATCCAGCTTGGCCAGCAGCAGGTGCGCTCCATGACGCATCTCCAGGCGGTGCTGCTCGCTCATCCTCTCGCGCAGGACCAACTGCACCAATCGGTGCAGCAACAGGGTGTTGCTGCGGTGGTCGATCTTCGCCAGGCTGTACCGGTTGACGTCGCGAATAGCGCGCCCCAGCCGCATCGGGTCGCGTAGGGCCGCGTCCAGCTCCGGGGCGATCGAAGCGTCTCGCACGCCGGTGAACAGGCTGCGCGAGATCGGCTCGGGCGCGAAGAAGGCGCAGACCTGGAGCAACTGGTGGGCGGCCGGGCTGCGGGAGCTCAGCTCGTCGAACGAGACGTTCCACGCCGCGGCGACCGACACTTCGTAGTCGTTCGGCGCGGCCGTGTCGAGGATTTCGGTGACCTTCTCGTCGAACAGGTCCAGGTAGTCCCGGGCCGGCATCCCCGTCTCGGCCAGCCAGGCGGCCGCCTGCTCGATCGCCAGCGGTAGATCGCCGAGCTTCTCGGCGATGAGGTCGGCGTCGGCGTCGACGAGTTCGGAACGGCGCAGCCCGAGCAGCTTCTTGCTCTCGTCGCGTTGGAAGACCGCGACCTCCAGCGGCCGCGCGATGCCGGCCCACGTGGGGTTGCGCGAGGTCACCAGGATCTGGCCCGGCCCGTCCACCGGGAAGAACTGCCGCACCATCGCCGGATCCTCGGCCGAGTCGAAGACCAGCAGCCAGCGCCGGTAGGGACGGCCCAGCCGCAGCGCTTCCCGGACCGCCGGGACCGCGGTGATCGCTTCGTCGGCGCCAGGCAGTCGCAGGTGTTGAGCGAGTTCGGTGAGCGATTTGCGGATCTGCGTTGCCTGAGTGGCTTGCACCCACCAGACGATGTCGTAGTCTTTCAGGTGACGGTAGATATATTCCACCGCCATCTGCGTCTTGCCGATACCACCCATTCCGTGCAATGCCGCAGGCAGGACGGCTGTGGTGCCGGCCCCGAGCCGCTCGCTCAATTGATCGAGCAGTTCATGCCTTCCGGTGAAATTGGGGTTCTTGGGCGGGACAGCACCCCAAACGGGTGGTGCCTCGTCACCGGAACGGCGTTCGGTTCGGCTGGTCACGTCGGCGATCTCCCGGACGATCTTCGTCCGCACGACCGGCGACACTTCGTCCACCGGTGGAGTTATATCGACATTTCTGGTGCCGGGCTGGACGACGGTTGCAGGTTCGCTCGCGGAACCCGTCGGCTTGAGTTCCTGCGACATCGTGTCACTCACCGCCGGGATCGTAGTGGGTGGATCACCGTGTTGACCAATGCTCACTATTTTAGCCTCCAGCCGGTCCGCGCGTGATAAATACGGCCCGGATAGCGCACGCATGAGGTCACGCTCGAGAGCGATGTCCGCCTTGGTCGCCGCGGGTACCACCGGATCGGGCGTTGCGTCGGGAGCCGCCAGGGCGGCCTGGAGGCGCGCCAGCACCGGATTCCGGTCGCCGAAGCGCCTCGAAGCGCTGATCACGGCGTGCGCGGTGTCCGAACGGCGTGCGCCGCGCAGGAGCAGCTGTCTCACGTGATCCGAAAACTCCCAGTGTGCCCGGTCCCACGGCGTTCCGTCCCGGACCCGCTCCAGCAGACCGCTGGTGAAGACCTCGGCCAGGTGGTCGGGCCCGGAACCGGGCACCAACTCCGCCTGCAGCGTGCGCGCGATGCCGACGTCCACGGGCACCGCCGCGAGCAAGGTGGCCAGGCGAAACGCCGAGGGGGAAGCGGAACCGTGGAACTGCTTCACCTTCTCCCGCGCGGATCGTTCCGGCTCCTGTCCCGCGGCGTGATCACCCGGCCGTGGCTGGTCGCGGGCGAGGACCACCGCCGCTTTGCGGGCGATGCCACCCACTCCGGTGATCATCGAGGCCCACCAGCCGAGCCACCGGTCCTGCAGCTCGAGCACGGGCACCGCGACCGCACCGGCGGTGAGCTCGGCGGCTTCGGCCGGATCCAGCAGCACGTCGGCCGAGCGCACGTCGTAGCTGCCGTTGGGCCGCAGCGGGCCGGGTGGGGTGAGCACCGTCTGGTGGATGGCCATGCCGCCGCGCGGCCAGAGGCGCTGCGGCAGCAGGTGCACGATCGCGACCGGCATCGCCCGCGCCCAGCGGGCGAGCAGTGGCGACACGAGGTCACGATGCCAGGCATCGCTGACCCCGTCGGTCATGAGCAGCAGGAGGCTCCGGTCCGCCGCGCCGATGACCTCGCCGGCGCCGCGCGCCGGGGCGTCGGCCGTGCCGCCGCGCAGGGTGGGGCCGAGGACCTCGCCTCCTTCGGCTGTCCCCGTCTTACCGGTTTCCAGCAGCCGGACCCGGACGGACCGGAACGCCCCCAGCCGTTCCAGCAATCGGGCGAACGCGTTCACCGTAGGAGTCCACAGCGCCATCGACGGCGATGAGTCGACGACGAGCGTCAGGTCGAGCCAGCGACCGCGCCGCCGTCTCGTGACCGGCAGCCACATCCCGGTCTGCGACGCTTCCTCCGCGGTGCGGTCTTCGTCGAGCTCGACGTCGTCCGCCTTGTTCGAGAAGACTTTTCGCTTGAACGGGCGGAGCGCGCGGACGAGTTCGACCGCACCGGGCAGGACCGGGGCCGTGGGCACGCTGGTGAGATCCGCCTCGGGCGACGGTTCTCCGGCTTGCGGCGCGAGCGGGCCGCCGTTTCCCGCGAGGTGCTCGGCGAACACAGGCTGGTCGGGCGGTGGCGGTTCACGATCGGGTTCGCCGCTACTCTCGGTGTGAATCAAGGGGCGTTCGCGGGGAGGCGGTTCTCGCCGGTGCTCCGGAAGCGGGACGGCCGGCCGTTCCGGCTGCGTCGCCGGTGGCGGAGCGGCGGCCGCGGCCGGGGTCACGTCGATGGCCGCCATGAGCCACAGGCCGTCGCCGAGTTCGGTCCACGTCAGGTCGTGGTCGCCCGCAGTGGGATCCGGCCGCTCCGGCATCTCACGGCACCTGCTGGCTGAGCTGCCGCCACAGCGCATCGACGAGCCGCGGCCACGCTCCGTCCTCCGGCCGGTAGGCACCTGAAGTCGCCAGGAAGACCGCGTCGAGCAGTTTGTCCGCGGGCAGGCCGCCGACGGCCGCGCTGCGCGCGATGAAGTCTTCGATCAGCCCGGCCCGGCCGCCGTCGGTGTCCAGGGCGTGCGCCGCCACCATGGCCGCGAGCTGGCCGGCGTCCGGCTCACGCGTCTCGAGCCGCAGGCACCTGCGGAGAAAGGCGGGCGGGAACTCCCGCTCACCGTTGCTGGTGATCACCACGACCGGGAACGCCGCGCACCGGACGCGGCCGTCGCGGATTTCGGCGGTGTAGCCGGGATCCGCCGTGAACACCTCCGCCGACGTCGAGCGGCGCGCGTCCCGGGCCAGCTCGGGAATCACGAACTCGCCGTCCTCGAACAACCCCAGCAGGTCGTGCGGCAGGTCCGACTCCGACTTGTCCAGCTCGTCGACCAGGAGCACGCGCGGCAACCGGCGCGGCAGGAAAGCCGTGCCGAGCTCGCCCAATCGGACGAACTCACCGATCGGCACCTCGCCCTGCGCTCTCGTGCCGGCCTCGGCGAGTTCCTTCCAGGCCGCGGCAGCCTGCACCCGGCCGATCGCGTCGTAGTCGTAGAGGCCCGACCTGAGCGTGGTCTGCGACGTGATGGCCCAGCGCAGGACGCGCCCCAGCCCCAGCTCCCGCGAAATCCGGTAGGCCAGCGACGACTTGCCGCTGCCCGGGCGGCCCGTCACCAGCAACGGCCGCCGCAGGTACAGCGCCGCGTTGACCATTTCCGCCTCGTGCGGGTCGACGTCGCGGGCGGAATAGCTGAGCTCAGTCCCCAGCTTGCGCTCGATCTCGCCGTCGTCCGGCGGGAAGACGTCCCGCTCCGGCAGCGCGGCCCCGCGAAACGTCCGCCACGGCGGTGGATCCGGCAACCGGTCGGCCAGCCGGATGTCGCGCAGCGGCCGTCCGGTCCCACGGTAAATCCACCAATCGGGCGGGCTGTCCGGATGCGACGGCCCTCCGGCGCGATGCTCAGGAAGCTCGGTCACGTTGCTCGGCACCTCCTTCGGGGCGCCCCACGATCCCGGTTTCGCCAATGGGAAGCAACCGATTCGGGTCGTCCCATAGCACCACCAGGTCCGTGAGTGCTCCGCCATCGCCCGACGACGGCGGATTCCGAAGCGCGTCCAGCCGAGACTCCCTTACCAGTGCGGGCAAATCCCCCAATCCACCACTGCTTTCGGCCAGTAAGGCTACCACTTCCCGAACGACTTCCGAAGGGGCCGATGGGTGCCAGACGATGACCGGGACCCCGGTCCGCAACGCCGGCAAAAGCTCGTCCTGGCCGGAGATCGCGCTGACCGGCGGCGATTCGGTCAGCACCGTCATCGCCCATTGCTCGTTGCTCAATATTGCTTCGAGCCGAAGTGGATCGTGCCGGTCCCCGGCCCGGCAGAAATACACCCGTTCGAACGAAGGATCGCCCACCCACGACTCCCACCGTTGTCGCCAGACGCGGTGCCAGCGCGGCGCGCTCATCCGTTCCAGTGACCGCACGACCGTTTGGTAACTGAGGTACAACGGCTTCGGCGCACCGGAAGCACGTTCGGTCGCCCAGGAATGCACCGGCAGGTTCAGCAGCGCACGCGGCAGGACGAACTCCACGACGACGTCGGACACCACCTGCGACCAGGCTTGTTCGGTTTCGGCGATCAGCACGTCGACGCGACGCTCCAGCTCGCTTTCGCGGACCAGCGCGGCTTCGCCCCTCGACAAGGACCAGTCGTCCGGATCCTCCTGCCGCCAGCAAGACAGCTCGTACAAGCCCTCCTCGATCGGGTCCGGGCGCACCACGATCAACAGGTGCAGCGTGCCCGGCGCCGGGCGGACGGCGGCCAGTTCCGCGCGCAGCTGTTCCAGGGCGTCGCCGAGGCGAAGCCGCCGCACCTGACCGTCGGACCACGCGCGCAGCTCCGCCGCGAGGTCGTCGTCGCATTCGCCGGCGATCAGTTCGACGAAGATCAGCAGGGGTGGCAGTTCCCCCGGCCCGGCGTTGAAATCGGAGAGCCCGGAAAACGCCGCGGACGCGTCTTCGTAGCGAGGCGGCGGAGACACATAACGGGCGGCGCGGCGGACGGCCATGCCGAGTCCCGGCGGTGTGAAACCCGCCAACCGTTCCCGCAGTTTTTCTTGTTCGGCTTCCGGGACGACTTCGTGCATCCGCACCGACGTGACGAGCGCGCGCACCTCCGCGCACTCCTTGCTCCCGGGCCGGAGGAATTCGATCACGTCCGCCAGCGCCGTCAATCCTTCCGCCAGCCGACAGCACGCGGAAACGATCTCGATCAACTGGTCACGGCCGGTCAGCTGCTCCGAAAAGGTGAATGGGTGATCGAGCGCCTCCCGCAGTTCGCTCACCATCAGGGTGCGAATCGATTTGTCGTCGGCGAAGCCGGCCACCACGAGCTCGTCCACCACTGCTTTGCGGACCGCGATGCCCAGGCCGGGATGCCCCTGCTTCACCCTCACCTCCACCCCGAGAAGCGCACCGAAGATCGTGAGTTTACCTGTTCGGCGTAATCACAAAAGGGCAAAAAGCTGACACGCGGGACACCGCCGAAAGCGGAACCGGCCGCTCACCAAGGCGGCCGCTCGGGCCATTGGCCGACGATCGCGGCCAGCGCCGACACCTGTGGCGATCCCGGTTCGACGGTCTTGACCGTCTCCAGCAGGTCGTGGAGCCCACCGTCGAAGCGCAGGCAGGTGCGCGCCAGCGCGATCACGTGCAGGCGGTCTTCGGCGTGGTGGGGCACGAGGTCGGCGATTTCCCGCCGGGGCAACAACTCCAGCAGCAGCTGCCGGCTTTCCGCCTTACGCACGCACGGTACCGCCAGCAGAGCCGCCACGAGCGCCGGGAAGTCCGGGGCCGCGGGCGTGGCGGGCACCGCCACCGGGAACCCGTTCGTGACCGCGCCCAGCAGGCGCAGCCAGGCTTCGGTCTTCGTTTCCTTGTTCTCGATGGGGATCCGGCGGTACGACGGCGCGTCCGCGGCCGGGTCCGCGCGCACCACGTCCTCGTAGAACGTGTTCGACACGACCAGCGCCAGTACCGCTTTCGACGCTTTCAACGCGTCTTTGACCTCGGCCGCGTCCAGGAGCCGGAACGCGTAACTGTTCGCGTCGCTGATCGTCCCGTGACTTCCTTGGTAGACCTCGCCCGCGTGGAGGGCCATTCGCAGGCGCACGTTCGCCTCGTCCGCGTGCACCTCGTTGTAGCGGCGCAGCTCGGCCAGCATCCGGTCCGGCAGCTCGGCCACCAGGTCCGCCTTCGCCACCTCCGTCGGCAGGTGGATCATCACACCGTCGCCGGTGTTCTCCCTGAAGAGCGCGTCCCAGGGGATGCCGGCGTCCGCGAACGCCGTGCGCATGATCTTCCAGAACCCCTCGTGGACGACCAGCCGGTGCGCCGTCGTCCGCCGGGGATCGTTGTAGCCGGCGATGTCGACGGCCATGATCGTCTTGTGGTGCGCGGCCGCATAGGAATGCACGACCCACCTCCCCACGTCCGTGCTCATTGTCCCAGACCTGTGCACGCTGGGCCACGTTCGCGCAGGGCGTTACGACAAAACCGGAGTCACTTGACATGTTTTCGTCCATAATTCGGCGTGCCCACGACACGCCTGCACCTGGTGAGCGCGGATGAGGACCACCGCGTCTCCACCATCGAACTGTTCTTCGACCTGGTCTTCGTCTACGCCATCACGCAGACGACCCAGCTGATGGCCGACCACCTGAGCCCCACCGGCGTCGGGCAGGGGGTGGCCATGCTCGCCGTGCTGTGGTGGTGCTGGTGCTCCTACGCCTGGCTCGGGAACACCATTCATGTCGACCACGGGATCGCCAGGCTGGCGATGTTCGGCGCGATGGCCGTGATGTTCCTGGTGTCGCTGACCATCCCGGAAGCCTTCGTCGACCACCCCGGCGGGTTGTACGCGCCCGCTCTCTTCGTCGTCTGCTACGCGCTCGTGCGGCTGTTGCACCTCGTCGCGTACCTGGGCGCGGCGAAGAACGACCAGGGACTGCGGCGGGTGCTGCTCAAGATGTTCGTCGGGCTGCTGCCGAGCGTCGTGCTGCTCGGGGTGGCCGCCTTCCTCGGCGGGCCGTGGCAGCTGGGGCTGTGGGTCGTCGCGCTGCTGGTCGACTACCTGAACGTCTACCTCACCGGGCCGGACGGGTGGCGGCTGAACTCGCCCGCGCACTTCGCCGAGCGGTTCGGGCTCATCGTGATCATCGCGCTCGGTGAGTCGATCGTCGCCATCGGGATCGGGATCGGGGCGCTGCCGATGTCGTGGCTGGTCGCCGGGGCCGCCGTGTGCGGGCTGGGGCTGGCCGCCGGGATGTGGTGGACCTACTTCGACGTCGTCGCGCGCGTGTCCGAACACCGGCTCACCCAGGCGACCGGGACCGAGCGCACGAAGCTGGCCACCGACTCCTACACCTTCCTGCACCTGCCGCTGATCGCCGGGATCGTGCTGGTCGCGCTCGGCCTGAAGAAGGCCTTCCTCTACATCGCCGACACCGAGCACCACACCCCCGGCGAGGCGCTGCACGGCGTGCCGATCTGGACACTGACCGGCGGCCTCGCGC
Source organism: Amycolatopsis sp. NPDC005003 (assembly GCF_053600695.1). Classification (NCBI taxonomy): domain Bacteria; kingdom Bacillati; phylum Actinomycetota; class Actinomycetes; order Pseudonocardiales; family Pseudonocardiaceae; genus Amycolatopsis; species Amycolatopsis sp. NPDC005003. The sequence continues at coordinate 450,389 of NZ_JBSGAI010000001.1, forward strand.
TCTACCTGATCGCGCTGAGCGCCCTGCGCAAGCGCAACCTCGGCAGCTGGAACGTCCAGCGGCTGGTCGTCGGTCTCCTGTTGGTCGCGGTGACGCCGTTGCTGGAGCACGTGCCGGCCGCCGCGCTGCTGCTGATCACCGCGGCGCTGGTGCTCGGGCTCATCACTTTCGAGCGCATCCGGTTCGCCGAGTGGCGCAGGAAAGTGCACATCGCGCACTCCTGACCGACCCTGCACTGGCGCTATCCCGGCCCCCGGGTTAACCTACTGGCGAGTAGGTAACGGGATGGAGGGCCACATGGCTGCGCCAAGGAAACGGGACGCGATGGGCTGGGGCCTGTCCGCGCTGACCCGGCTCGCCGGGAGCAAGGTCGTCGATCGGGCCGGGTTGCGGAAGCCCCTCGAAGGCCTGGTCACCGCGGGGACCCGGAACGGCTTCCGCGTCGCCGGCGCGGCTACCCGGTCGTTCAAGTCGGTGCAGAAGCTGGGCAAGCCCGCCCGGCTCACGCCGGCCGCCGACACCGGGCTGTTCGACCTCACACCGACCGAGGACCAGCAGCTCATCGTCGAGACGGTGACCGAGTTCGCCGCCGAGCAGCTGCGGCCGGCCGCCGCGGACGCCGACGCCAAGCTCGAGGCGCCGGAAGGCCTGCTGAGCCGGGCCGCCGAGCTGGGCATCAGCCTGGTCGGCATCCCGGAGGAGCTCGGCGGTGTCGGCACGGAACGCTCGGTGGTGACCAACGCGCTCGTCGCGGAAGCGCTTGCGCACGGGGACCTCGGCCTGGCCGTGGCCGTGCTCGCGCCGTCCGCGGTCAGCACCGCGCTGGTCAGCTGGGGTGACGAGCAGCAGCAGGCCGACTACCTGCCCGCGTTCACCGGCGAGCACGTCCCGGCCGCCGCGCTGGCTCTGCAGGAGCAGAAAGCGCTCTACGACCCCTTCAAGCCCGTCACGAAGGCGCGCCGCACCCCGAAGGGCTACCAGCTCGACGGCGTGAAGTCGCTGGTCCCGCGGGCGACGCAGGCGGAGCTGTTCGTCGTGTCGGCCGATCTCGAAGGCCGCGGGCCGGCGCTGTTCCTCGTCGAGTCGTCGAGCGCCGGGGTGTCCATCGAGGCCGAGCCGGCGATGGGCCTGCGCGGCGCGGCGACCGGCAAGCTGCACTTGGAGCACGTCCACCTGCCCGCGGGTGCGTTGCTCGGCGGCGGGAAGGCGGACGTCTTCGCCGAGGTCGTCCGGCTCTCGCGGCTGGGCTGGGCGGCACTGGCGGCCGGCACCGCGAAGGCCGTCCTCGACTACGTCGTCCCCTACGTCAACGAGCGGGTGGCCTTCGGCGAGCCGATCAGCCACCGGCAGGCGGTCGCGTTCTCGGTCGCGGACATCGCGATCGAGCTGGAGGGCCTGCGGCTGGTCACGCTGCGCGCCGCGGCGCGGGCCGAGCAGGGCAAGTCCTACGCCCGCGAGGTCGCGCTGGCGCGGAAGCTGGCCGTGGACAAGGGCATGCAGATCGGCAACGCGGGCGTGCAGCTGCTCGGCGGGCACGGCTACGTCAAGGAGCACCCGGTCGAGCGCTGGTACCGGGACCTGCGCGCCATCGGCGTCATGGAAGGCGCCGTCCTTCTCTAGGCTTCGGAAAGGCTTTGGACCAATGATCAACCTGGAAGTCCCCAAGAAGGCCGGCGCGCTGATCAACCAGGCGTACCAGGCCGCGGCCGAGGTGTTCCGGCCGATCTCGCGCAAGTACGACCGCGCGGAGCACACGTACCCGAGCGAGCTGGACATGTTCGCGGCACTGCTGGACGGCTTGAATTCGTCCGGCGAGGGCGGCGCGGGCGCGGCGGGTGTGCGTCGCTCCGGCTCCGACGATTCCGCCAAGGGAAATCGCAACGGCGCCAACCTGAACGTCGTGCTCGGCACGATCGAGATGTGCTGGGGCGACGTCGGCCTGCTGCTGTCCATGCCGCGCCAGGGCCTCGGCAACGCGGCGATCGGCTCGGTGGCGACGGACGAGCAGCTCGAGCGTTTCAAGGGCATGTGGGCGGCGATGGCGATCACCGAGCCGTCCTTCGGTTCGGACTCGGCGGCGGTCAGCACGACGGCTCGTCTCGACGGCGACCACTACGTGTTGAACGGCGAGAAGATCTTCGTGACCTCGGGCGAGCGCGCGGACGCGGTGGTCGTGTGGGCGACGCTCGACAAGTCCAAGGGCCGCGCGGCGATCAAGTCGTTCGTGGTCGAAAAGGGCACTCCCGGTTTCGAGGTCGTGCGCACCGAGCACAAGCTCGGCATCCGCGCTTCGGACACGGCGGTGCTGCGCTTCGAGAACTGCCGCGTCCCTCGCGAGAATCTGCTGGGCACGCCGGAGATCGACACCAAAAAGGGTTTCGCGGGCGTCATGCAGACGTTCGACAACACCCGCCCCCTGGTGGCGGCGATGGCGATCGGCGTCGCGCGCGCGGCCCTGGAGGAGACGAAGCGCATCCTCACCGAGGCGGGCATCGAGATCGACTACGACCGCCCGGCCAACGCCCAGCACGCGGCGGCGGCCGAGTTCCTCCGCCTGGAAGCGGACTACGAGTCGGCGTACCTGCTGACGCTGGAATCGGCCTGGATGGCGGACAACCGCAAGCCGAACTCCCTGCAGGCATCCATGGCAAAGGCCAAGGCGGGGCGGTCGGTGGTGGAGATCGCGCTGAAGTGCGTCGAGCTGACCGGGGCCTACAGCGAGGAGTCGCTGCTCGAGAAGTGGGCGCGGGACGCGAAGATTCTGGACATCTTCGAGGGGACGCAGCAGATTCAGCAGCTCATCGTGGCTCGCCGGATCCTCGGGAAGACTTCGGCTGAGCTGAAGTGAAGTTTCTTCCGCGGCTTGTCGTGAGTGGTAATTAGGGTTAGAACCCTAATTACCACTCACGACCGCCGCGGCAGACTCGCTATCTGGTCGTCCAGGAACTCGTCCAAGTAACGCCAGGTAGTCCCGCGGGCCTTCCGGCCCGTCAAGACCCCCAGGTGCCCTCCCGGGGCCGTCTTGAAGCGGACCTCCGGGGCCTTGTCCAGCAGCTCCACCACGCGCTCCACCGACGGCCTCGGCGCGATCGTGTCGTTCTCACCCGCCACCACCAGGGTCGGCACTCGGACCGACGACAGCGAAATGATCCGGCCGTTCAGGTCCACCTTGCCCTCCGCCAGGTCGTTCGTGCGGAACAGGCGGTGGTACAGCTGGCCGAACGTGCGGCCCGGGTACGCGTACATGTTGCTCATGAAGTGGTCGACCGCCTCGATCTGGGCCAGATAATCACGGTCGTCGAGATGAGACAGGATCGCCAGTGGCTTGGTGATTTCCTTGCTGATGCCCGTGGCCCGAAAGACCCGGCTGACCAAATAGGACGGTGCGCCGCCGAACGCCCGGTAGATCGGGGTCAGGAGGTGGCCGTTCGTGAGGTCCACCAGCGGGCGGAACGGTGCCACGATCGGGATGGCCGTGAAGTCGACCGGCGAGCCGATCGCGGTGATCGAGGCGATCGGGAGGTCCGGCTGGTCCGCGTTCACCAGCAGCGAGAAGATGCCGCCCAGCGACCACGACACCAGGTGCACGTCCTGGCCCCCGGCGTCCGCGCTCACGCGGCGGATCGCGCGCGGCAGGACCTCGTCGATCCAGTGCTCGATGCCCAGGCGCCGGTCGGAGAACGCCACCATGCCGTAGTCGACCAGGTAGGTGTTGCGGCCGCCCTCGATCAGGTGCTCGATCAAGCTGCAGCCGCGGCGCAGGTCGAAGCAGATCGCCGGCGCCGCCAGTGGGGGTACCAGCAGGATCGGGGGGCCGGACACCGTCCCGCCGCTGTGCGTCATCCGGTACAGCGAGCGGTTGGGGCCCTGGTCGATCAGCACCCGCGGCATCGGGCGCAGGTCGGCGACGCCGCCGTGCAGCACCTTGCCGACCACGTTCGACGCCGCGGCGGCCAGCCGTGCGGGTGGTGAAACCATTGTTCTCGCGCCTCCAAAAGCCGATCCGGAGGCAATCTTGCCGGGCCGGGCGGGCGGACTCAACATCAGCACACCCGCAAGCACCCGGCAAGCACGTCCAATTCGGACGGTCGCTAGTCCGTCCGAGTTACCCCGGGCCCGCTCTCCGCGGCCCGGGCTTCGTAGGCCGCGCGGGCCGGGGAATGGGCTGCTGAAGCCAAAAGCCGGTCCGCTTTCAACGCCCGCGCGAACGCCTCACCGGCCCGCCGCGGCAGCAGCCGCGTGAGCTTGCCCATAGTGCCCAGCGAGCGGGGCACGAAGACGTCGAAACGAGGCTTGCGCAGCGCGGATACGATGGCGTCCGCCACATCTTCCGGCCGCACGGACTTGAACAGCTTCGCCTCGGCGAGGCCGCTCGCGAGCTCCGTCCGCACGATGCCCGGCATCACGCACGAGACGTGCACCCCGCTGCCGTGCAGCTCCAGGTGCACCGCCTCGGACAGCCCGACGACGGCGTGCTTGGTGGCGCAGTAGGTCGCCGCGCCGGGGAAGCCGGCCTTGCCCGCGAACGAAGCGACGTTGACGATGTGCCCGGACCGCCGCGGCCGCATCCGCTTCACCGCCTCGCGCGTGCCGTGGATGACGGCGTGCAGGTTGGTCTCCAGCTGACGCCGGGTCGTCGCGTCGCTTTCGGTGTCGAGGTCGCCGAGCGGCATGATGCCGGCGTTGTTGATCAGCACGTCGATCCGACCGTGGCGGCGCTCGACCTCGTCGAGGAATCCGGTGAACCCGCGGATGTCGGTGACGTCCAGCGGCAGCGCTTCGGCCCCCAGTTCGCCGGCGGTCTTCTCGGCGCGGACCTGGTCGAGGTCGCCGATCACCACCTTCGCGCCCCATCGCGACAGCGCCGACGCGGTCGCCGCGCCGATCCCCTGCCCGCCACCGGTGATGACGACGACCTTGCCCGCGAGTTCCTCGGCCATGGCGACTCCTTCGTCTGTTGGCACCGCGTCAACAGTGTCGCCCCTGAAGCGGGACGGCGCCACCCCGAGCCGCTCGCCCCGGCGCGGGTGCTAACCCACGCGCTGTTCCAGCACCTGGCCCACCCACTCGTCAACGGCGAACCGGACGGTCGGCTTGAACCCCTGGCTCTCGTAGTACCGCTGCAGTTCGCCGTCGCCGCCGGCCCAGCAGTCGACGCGCACGAGGTCGATGCCGCGCCGCCGGGCCTCGTCGAGCGCGTACTCGACCAGGCGCCCGCCGACGCGCCGCCCGGTGAACCGCCGCGACGTGATGAGCAGGCGGACGTACAGCTCGCGCTCGTCCACCGCGGGCACGTGCGGGTCGTGTTCCTCCGAAACGATCAGCGCGCCGGCGGGCTCGCCGTCGACCACCGCGATGCGCAGGCCCGGGTCGGCAGCCATGATCTTGACCCGTTCGACCCGCTTCGGGACGCGGCTCCACGGCTCGGTGCCCCACTGCTTCGCGCTGCCGCGGGCGACCAGCCATTCGACGGCCTCGTCGAAGAAGCGCAGCAGCGTGTCGACGTCCCCAGAATCACCCGACCGGATGACGATGTTGTCCATCCCCTCTGTCTACCGCACGGTGAGCACGCGCGGGCCGTCTTCGGTGATGGCGATGGTGTGCTCGACGTGCGCGGCCCGGCTGCCGTCGGCGGTCAGGATCGACCAGCCGTCCGCGGCGTACCGGTAGGCGTCGCCACCCCGGGTGAGCATCGGCTCGATCGCCAGCGCGAGACCGGGCTTGAGCCGCATTCCGCGGCCCGCGCGGCCTTCGTTCGGCAGGTGCGGGTCTTCGTGCATCGCCCGGCCGATGCCGTGCCCGCCGTGGTCCTCGACCATGCCGTAGCCCGACGCGCGGCCGGACGCACCGATCGCGTACGAGATGTCGCCGAGCTTCGCGCCCGGCTGGGCGGCGGCGATCCCCGCGACGAGCGCCCGCTCGGTCGCCTCGATCAGCGCGAGGTCGGCGGGGTCGGCCGTGCCGACGACGAAGCTGATCGCCGCGTCGCCGTTCCAGCCGTCGAGGATCGCGCCGCAGTCGATGCTCACCAGGTCGCCGTCCTGGATGCGGTACGCCGTCGGGATTCCGTGCACCACGACGTCGTTGACGCTGGCGCAGAGGACGTTCGGGTAGGGCGTCGGCGCGGACCGCGGCTGGTAGTGCAGGAACGACGGCTTCGCACCGGCCTCGCTGATGACCTGGGCAGCGACCTCGTCCAGCTCGCGCAGGGAGACGCCGATCGCGGCCGCTTCCTTGACCGCGTGCAGCGCGTTCGCCACCACCCGCCCCGCTTCGCGCATCATCGCCAGCTCGGACTCCGTTTTGATCTCGACCATGGCGATAACTATACCGGTATAGTTATCGTTGTCCAGCGCGAGCCGACCTGGCGGCGTTCAGCCGGTGGCTCCGTCCGTGTCATCCGCAGTTCAACGGGCGCTGATTGACTTCTCCTGTTCACGACCTCCTTTGCGAGAAGGACAAATTGACCCAGTCAGTGCCCGACGGCGACGCCTTGGCCGCGTTCGGCGCGGAGCTCGCGGAGATCCAGGCAAGAGCCGCGGCAGCCCAGGAAAAACTCCAAGCCGCCACGGCCAGCGTGCAATCGCCGGACGGAGCGGTCTCGGTGACGGTCGGCCCGAGCGGGGTCCTGCAGGACCTCCGGTTCGGCCCTCGCGCGTACGAGCGGCCCCCGCAAGCCCTTTCCGGCTTGGTGATGCAGCTGGTCGGCCGCGCGCAGCAGAAGGTCTCGGCCCAGGTCGCCGAGGCGTTCAGCGGCATGGTGGGCGAGAACTCGGCCGCCCGCGGGCTGCTCGACGAGTTCCTGCCGTCGCCCGAACCGGACGAAGGAACGCCACCCGGCAAGAGCGAGGTGTTCATGCCGGAGCAAGAGGTGCCGCCTGCGCACCGCCCGCCGCCACCGCAGCACGGTCCGCCGCGTCGCCGTCCCCGGCCCGAGCCGGACGAAGACGACGAGAGCAACCCCTGGTAGGAGGGAAGGGAACCGTGGTTTCCGGAGCAGGATTCTCGGTCGACCCGGCCGAGCTGCAGAAGTTCAGCCAGTTCCTGTCGGGCACCACGCAACCGGCGGTGCAGGACGCCGCGAACCGGATGCAGGCCGCCAACGGGTTCGACAACGCCGCGTTCGGCATCCTGCTCGCGCAGGTGCTCGCCGTGCCTTCGCGGATCACGATGGCGGTGATCACCGGCGAGATCGGCAAGCTCGCCGGGGACATCGGCAAGTCCGCGGCCGACGTGAAGAAGGCGGCCGAAACGTACGCCACCCACGACTCGAACACGGCGCAGGGTTTGAGCACCTTCGAGACGGAGCTGGGCAAGTGACCGTTCCCATCACGGCGTCGAACTCCACGACCGGGGCCGGCGTCTTCGACAGCTGGAAGCAGGTCGGCGACTCGATCGGCAAGGTCCGGACCGAGCACGGGGGCGACCTCGCGGCCGTCAGCGTGGAGCTGGGCATCAACCTCGTCAGCGCCGCGCTCGACACCGTCGCGTTCGTCATGGACCCGCTTTCGAAGCTGATCGCCGCGGGCCTGGGCTGGCTGATCGAGCACGTCTCGTTCCTGAAGTGGCCGCTGGACCAGGTCGCGGGCAACCCGTCGGAGGTCACGAAGGTCGCCAACGAGCTGCACAAGATCGGCGAAAGCCTGCGCAACACCGGCGAGGACCTCGACAAGACGCTCAAGTCGACGATCACCCAGTGGCAGGGCAAGGGCTACGACAGCTTCAAGAAGTCGATCGACGACCGGAAGGGCTGGATCGACGCGAACGCGAAGGCGTCGGACGTCGCCGGCTACATGGTCGAGACCACCGGCGCGCTGATCGCCGCGGTCCGCGCGCTGCTGCGCGACATCATCACGACGATCCTGGGCGACATCATCTCGACGATGCTGATCGCCCTCGCGATGGCCGCGTTCACCTTCGGCGCGTCGATCGCCGTCGGGGTGAGCAAGATCGTCGTGCAGGTCTCGGTGCAGGTGGCGGCGATGGCGGCCAAGCTCGCCAAGGTCGTCGCCTACGCCGGGCGCACGCTGGCCCGGCTCACCGGGCTGTCGAAGCTGGTCAAGGGGAAGCCTGGCTCCTCCTCGAGCGCGGGCCACGAAATGACGCCGGTGCCGCGCCCGGGCGGCGGGAACACCGTGCCCAACTTCTCGCGGCCGCTGCCGCCACCGCCGGGCACCGCGGTCACCCACAACACGCCGGGGGCCGGCGGCGCCACGCCGAGCACCCGGCCGCCGGGCGACGGCACCGTGCCGAACTTCTCGCGCCCGCTGCCACCCCCACCCAAGCCCGCGCCGCCGAAGTCGCACCTGAGCGACCACGACATCTCGACCATCAAGAAGCACGAGGACTGGCTGAAGACGAAGTTCGGCGACAGCTACAAGAAGACGAAGTTCGTCGAGGACTGGCTGAAGGCCAAGCACCCGGACTACTTCCCGATGCTGAAGGCCCTCTCCGACGCCAAGAGCTCGAAGAACTTCGTCGGCTGGGCGGGCAAGGACATCGTGCAGGTCGACCGCGGCCTCACCGACATCCAGATGCAGGCGGAAGCCGCGTGGGCCGAGGAGGACAAGAAGCAGCAGCCCTGAATCAGGCCACGCCGAGGTGGCGCGAGATCAGCATCTTCTGGACCTCGCTCGTCCCCTCGCCGATCTCCAGGATCTTCGCGTCGCGGTAGAAGCGGCTCACCGGGAACTCGTTCATGAACCCGTAGCCGCCGAAGATCTGCGTGGCGTCGCGCGCGTTGTCCATCGCCGCGTTCGACGCCACCAGCTTCGCGATCGACGCCTCCTTCTTGAACGGCTCGCCGCGCAGCATCTTCGACGCCGCCTGGTAGTACGCCAGGCGGGCGGTGTGCGTGCGGACCTCCATGTCCGCGATCTTGAACTGGATCGCCTGGTACTCGCCGATCCGCTTGCCGAACGCCACCCGGTCCTTCACGTAGCGCAGGCACTCGTCCACGCAGCCCTGCGCGAGACCGACCGACAGCGCGGCGATCGCGACCCGGCCTTCGTCCAGGATGGACAGGAACTGCGCGTACCCGCGGCCGCGGACGCCGATCAGGTTCTCCACCGGCACCCGAACGTCCGAAAAGGACAGTTCGTGGGTGTCCGAGCAGTTCCAGCCGACCTTCGAGTACTTGGGCGCCACGGCGAAGCCCGGCGTGCCGGACGGGATGAGGATCGCCGAGATCTCCTTGCGGCCGTTCTCCATCACGTCGGTGACCGCGGTGGCGGTGACGAACCGGGTGATGTCCGTGCCCGAGTTCGTGATGAACGCCTTGCTGCCGTTGACCACCCACTCGTCGCCGTCCTGGCGAGCGCGGGTGCGCGTCGCGCCGGCGTCCGAGCCGCCGCCCGGTTCCGTCAGGCCGAAGCCGCCCAACGCCGTCCCCGCGCACAGGTCGGGGAGCCACTTCTCCTTCTGCTCCTGCGTCCCGAATCGGTAGATCGGCATGGCGCCGAGGGAAACCCCTGCTTCCAGGGTGATCGCGACCGAGGAGTCGACCCGGGCCAGCTCCTCCAGCGCCAGGCACAGCGCGAAGTAGTCGCCGCCCATGCCGCCGAACTCCTCGGCGAACGGCAGGCCGAACAGGCCCATCTCGCCCATCTTCGCGACGATCGCGTACGGGAATTCTTCCTTCTCGTACAGCTCGCCGATCACCGGCGCGACCTCGGCGTGCGCGAAGTCCTCGACGGTCTTGCGGAGGGACTCGTACTCCTCGTCCAGGCGAAAGTCGATCACTGCTGCTCCTCGTGGGGCGTCACTACGGCTAGGGTTTCGTCGAGCGCGACCTGTTGGCCGGCCCGGACGGGGAGCTCGCTGACCACGCCGTCGATCGGCGCGGTGACCGTGTGCTCCATCTTCATCGCTTCGACGACCAGCAACGGCGTCCCGGCGCGCACGACGTCCCCGGCCGCGACCTTCACCACGAGCACCGTGCCCGGCATCGGGCTGGTGACCGGCCCGGCCCCGGCGGCCTCGCCGCGGGACGAGAGCACGAACTCCTGGTCCCCGAAGGGGAAGCTGAGCCCGTCACGCGCGAGCCAGACCGTCCGATCCGGACCGCAGGCCTGCCGGTAGCGGTGGAACCCGCCGGCGTGCCGGACCTCCAGAACGTCGCCGTCACGCCGGGCCGACACGTGCACCGGCGACGCGTCGTCGACGAACACCGTCGCCGCGGCGGGCGTGCCCTGCACCCGGACCACCGCACGGGCGGTGCCGGACTTCAGCCGGAACGTCACCCCGCCGGAGCCGCCCATCCGCCAGCCGTCCGGCACGTCCCACGGGTCCACGACGGGCCCGGACGGCTGCAGTTCGAGGAACCGGTCCAGCGCGGCCGCCACGAAGAACTCCGCGGGCACGTCCGAGGAGACCAAAGTGGACAGCCGCCGGTCGACGAGTTCGGTGTCGAGCTTGCCCGCTCGGACATCGGCGTCGGCCAGCAGGCCGCGCAGGAACGCCGTGTTCGTGCCGATGCCCAGCAACGCCGTGTCGGCCAGGGCCAGGTCGAGCCGGTGCAGCGCGGCCGCGCGGTCCGGGCCCCAGGCGATGACCTTGGCCAGCATCGGGTCGTAGTTCGAGCCGACCACCGCGCCCGGCGTCATCCACGAGTCGACGCGGACGCCGTCGCCGGATGGCTCGTGCACCGCCAGCACCGTGCCGCCGGTCGGGATGAAGCCGCGCGCCGGGTCTTCGGCGTACACGCGCGCCTCGACGGCGTGGCCGTTCAACACCACGTCGTCCTGCGCCACGGAAAGGTGTTCCCCCGCCGCCACCCGGACCTGCCACTCGACGAGGTCGAGGCCGGTGACCAGTTCGGTGACCGGGTGCTCGACCTGCAGCCGGGTGTTCATCTCCATGAAGAAGAACTCGTCGGGGTCGTGGGCCGACATGATGAACTCGACGGTCCCGGCGCCGACGTACCCGACCGAGCGCGCGGCCTCGGCCGCCGCCGAGCCCATCTTCTCCCGCGTCGCGGGATCGAGCAGCACCGAAGGCGCTTCCTCGATGATCTTCTGGTGCCGCCGCTGCAGGCTGCACTCGCGCTCGCCGAGGTGGATGACGTTGCCGTGCGTGTCGGCCAGCACCTGGATCTCGATGTGCCGTGGAGTCGTGACGAACCGTTCCATCAGCAGCGTGTCGTCGCCGAAGGACCCCTTGGCTTCCCGCCGCGCCGACTCGATCGCGGCGTCCAGCTCGTCGGGCGCGTGCACCAGCCGCATGCCCTTGCCACCACCGCCGGCGGACGGCTTGAGCAGCAGCGGGTAGCCGACTTTCGCGGCGGCCGAGGCGAAGTCGCCGTCCGGGATGTCCACATCGGACGCGCCGGGCACGACCGGAACACCGGCCGCGGACACCGTCGCCTTGGCGCGGATCTTGTCGCCCATGGCGTCGATCGCCGCGACGGGCGGCCCGATGAACACCAGCCCGGCGGCCTCGCAGGCGCGCGCGAACTCGGCGTTCTCGGCCAGGAAGCCGTACCCCGGGTGCACCGCCTGCGCACCGGAGGACACCGCGGCGTCCACAATGGCCGGAATGTTCAGGTAACTGCGAGCGGCCTCCGCCGGGCCGATGCGCACGGCCGTGTGCGCCTCCCGGACGTGCCGCGCGTCGGCGTCCGCGTCGCTGTACACGGCGACCGCGCGGATGCCGAGTGCTCGCAGCGTGCGGATGACCCGGACCGCGATCTCGCCCCGGTTCGCGACCAACACTGAGTCGAACATGCCCCTCACATCCGGAAGACGCCGTAGTTGACCTCGGCCAGCGGCGCATTGGCCGCGGCCGAGAGCGCGAGGCCGAGCACGGTGCGGGTGTCCGCCGGGTCGATGACGCCGTCGTCCCACAGCCGCGCGGTGGAGTAGTACGGGCTGCCCTGAGCCTCGTACTGCTCGCGGATCGGGTCCTTGAACGCCTCTTCGTCCTCGACGGACCATTCGCCGCCGCGGGCCTCGATCGAGTCGCGGCGGACGGTCGAGAGCACCGAAGCCGCCTGCTCGCCGCCCATCACCGAGATCCGCGCGTTCGGCCACATCCACAGGAACCGCGGCGAGTACGCGCGGCCGCACATCGAGTAGTTGCCCGCGCCGAACGAGCCGCCGATCACGACGGTCAGCTTCGGCACCCGCGCGCACGCCACCGCCGTGACCATCTTCGCGCCGTGCTTGGCGATGCCGCCCGCCTCGTACGCGCGCCCGACCATGAAGCCGGTGATGTTCTGCAGGAACAGCAGCGGGATCGAGCGCTTGTCGCACAGCTCGATGAAGTGCGCGCCCTTCATCGCCGACTCGGCGAACAGCACGCCGTTGTTCGCGATGATGCCGACCGGGTGGCCGTGGATCCGGGCGAAGCCGGTGACCAGCGTCGACCCGTACTCCTTCTTGAACTCGCCGAACCGGCTGCCGTCGACGATCCGGGCGATCACCTCGCGCACGTCGTAGGGCACGCGCGGGTCGGTCGGCACGACGCCGTACAGCTCGGCCGGGTCGACGGCGGGCGCTTCGGTCGGCAGGACGTCCCAGGGACGCGGGGTGCGCGGCCCGAGCGTCGATACGATCGAGCGGACGATCCGCAGCGCGTGGGCGTCGTCGTCGGCCAGGTGGTCGGTGACACCGGACTGGCGGGCGTGGACGTCGCCGCCGCCGAGCTCTTCCGCCGTGACGACCTCGCCGGTCGCCGCCTTCACCAGCGGCGGGCCGCCGAGGAAGATCGTGCCCTGGTTCCGGACGATCACGGCTTCGTCGCTCATCGCCGGGACGTACGCGCCGCCCGCGGTGCAGGAGCCGAGCACCGCGGCGATCTGCGGGATGCCGCGCGCGGACATCGTCGCCTGGTTGTAGAAGATCCGGCCGAAGTGTTCACGATCCGGGAAGACCTCGTCCTGCCGGGGCAGGAACGCGCCGCCGGAGTCCACCAGGTAGACGCACGGCAGGTTGTTGTGCAGCGCGACCTCCTGGGCGCGCAGGTGCTTCTTCACCGTCATCGGGTAGTACGTGCCGCCCTTGACGGTGGCGTCGTTGGCGACGACCACGCACTCCCGGCCCGAAACCCGCCCGACGCCGGTGATGATGCCGGCCGACGGCGCTTCGTCGTCGTAGAGGCCGTTCGCGGCCAGCGGGGACAGCTCGAGGAACGGCGAGCCCGGGTCCAGCAGCGTGTCGACGCGGTCGCGCGGCAGCAGCTTGCCGCGCTCGACGTGCCGGGTGCGGGCCTTCTCCGGCCCGCCGAGCCGGGCGGCCGACAGGCGTTTGCGGAGGTCTTCCACCAGCTCCGCGTGGGAGGTGGCGTTGCGGGCGTAGGCCTCGCTGTCCGGGGCGGCGGCCGTCCCCAGTACCGGCGTGTCCATGGGCTCCCTCGACGTTAGCGGTCGTTAACCTCCGCCTCGATGTTAGCGACCGCTAACGTGGGTGTCCAGTCGCCGGAACGCGCGAACGGCCACCCCGGCGGACCGGGGTGGCCGTCACGGGGCAGATCAGCCGATCGCCGCCCGCAGCGGGGCGTAGTAGCCGCCCGACTGCCCGGCCGCGGTCGGGTGATAGGACTCGATCACCGGCCAGGTCAGGCTGTGCAGGTAGTCATCCGCCGACGAGCAGATGTTGTGCCCGGCGAACGACGGCCGGACGTCGACGAAGGTCGCCCCCGCCGAGGCCGCCCGCGACTGGGTCACCGACGCGAGCGCGTCCGCGCCGGAGTTGATCGCCGACCGCTTGGTGTCGCTCAGCCCCACCCAGCAGGAGCCGGGCACGGTGTAGAAGCGCGGGTAGGACAGGACGACGAGCCGGGCACCCGGCGCCTTGGCCTTGATCGCGTTGTAGGTGTTGGTCAGCAGCGGCGGGAACGTGTTGTTCACGTACGCCTTGGCCGTGTTGACGCGGTTCACGCAGTCGGAGTCACTGCCCAGGGTGCAGGTGGTGATCACGTCGCTGAACCCGGCGTCGTTCCCGCCGACGGTCACCGTGACGAGCGTGGCCGACGAGGGGATCGAGTTCGCCTGGTTGATCACGTCCCCGGTCTTCGCCCCCGAGCAGGCGAGGAACGTGAACGAGGTGCCGCTGTGGGCGTTGGCCCACAGCTGCGAGTAGGCCTTGGAGCTGCGGTAACAGCTCCCGGAACTGCCGTAGCTGCCGGCTCCGACCCCCGAGGAGTAGGAGTCGCCGAGCGCGGCGTAGACGGTGCCGGCGGCTTGGGCGAGGCCCGTGACGCCGAGACTGGCAAGGACAACGGCCCCCAGGGCCGTGCTCAACCGTAGGAGGGATCGCCTGAAATTACGGGTGGGAACAGCCATGGGTCACTCCTTTGTGACAGGGCCGACCCAAATAGAACAGCAGGTGGGAGGCTGACAAGGAACCCCTTGTTACCGGTAGGTACCCACTCGGCCCACACCGGAAGTGTGAAACATCAGCGGTTCGTCAGCGACATTCGAGTGAATAGGCCGTTTGCCCCTCAACCACCGGCCCGCGCCACGCAATTACCCGGGGAAGCCCCGGCGACCGGGGCTCGACGAGAGGGGACTCCGATGGCGTTCACACGCAAAGCCGTCGCCGGCTTGATCACCGTCGCCGCGGGCCTGGGGCTGGCCGCGGCGACCACGGGCACCGCCGCGGCCGCGGAAAGCGGCTCCTGGCGCGCCTACGGCAACACCAACCCGATCACCTCCAGCTCCGCCACGTGGCACTGCGCCGGCTCGAAGACGATCGCCACCAGCGTGCTCGCCCAGGTCTGCGCGATCAGGTCGGCAAGCGGGGCCTCCGTGCAGGGGGCGGTGATCGTGCGCAACAACCGGACGGCCCTCTTCTCCGCGTACGCGGCCATGGACCTGTACACCTCGGCCGGGACCGAACTCGGCCTCTGGTCGTGCGCGTCGTCGGGCGTCGCGGCGAACTCCTGGTCGGTTTGCTTCGGGCGGGTTCTCACCCAGAGCGCCTCGGTGAACTCGATGGGTACCGCCAAGGGCGTGAACCTGGGCACGTCGCCGTTCGTGTGATCCGGCCCGGCCGGCATCCGCCCCGGACCGGGACGTTAGCGCTCGCTAACCTGCCGCTCTACTATGACCGGATGCCGGCCAATCCCACCCCTCTCGTGAACGGCGAGAAGGCGAGCAGGCGCGAACAGATCCTGTCCGCGGCCGCCGAGCTGTTCGCCCACCACGGCTTCCACGGCGTCGGCATCGACGACATCGGCGCCGCGGTCGGCATCTCCGGCCCGGGGCTGTACCGGCACTTCCGCAGCAAGGACGCGATCCTCGGCGAGATGCTGAACTCGATCAGCCGCTACCTGCTCGACGGCGGCACGGCCCGTGCGGCCCGGCCGGGTGCGCCGGACGACACGCTGACCGGCCTCGTGCGGTTCCACGTCGACTTCGCGCTCGCGCACCCGGCGTTGATCACCGTTCAGGAGCGCAACCTCGCCAACCTCACCGACGCCGACCGCAAGCAGGTGCGCGCGCTCCAGCGCCAGTACGTCGAGGTGTGGGTGCGCGTGATCCGCGAGGCCGTCCCGGAGCTGGGCGAACGGCAGGCGCGGTCGGCCGCGCACGCCGTGTTCGGACTGATCAACTCGACCCCGTACAACCGCCATCTCGGTGATGACGAACTCGCCGAACTGCTCTGCCGGCTCGCGCTGGGTGCCCTTCGCGCGGCCTGATGGCCATCGGCGGATCAAGGTATCCCGCCGAGCGCCGTCGTGGTGTTTGATGGGGCACGTGGACCCGGATTGGAGCGAGCAGGAGCGCCGGCTCGTCGAGAAGGCCCAGCGCGCGTTGACGGCGCTGAGCCTCGGCGACGACGCCGAAGCGCTGGGCGAGGTCGCCCCGACGGCGGCCGAGCCGCAGGCCCGCGCGGACGAGACGAAGGCCCTGATGCTGCTGCTCTTCGGCGAGTGCAGTGCGATGGTCTCCACCCTCGGCGACGGCGGCAGCGCCCCGGTGAAGGTCCAGGTGTTCGACGAGGACGGCGAAGAGGTCTCGATCGACCAGGCCGACCCGCCGGTGCGGACCGCGGTCCGCACGCTGCTCGCGGAAGTCCACGGCAACACCGAGGCCGCGCAGGAGCAGGTCGAGATCGCCCTCGCCAACGCGGCCCCGGACGAGGTCGACAGCCTCGTCCTGCAGGCGCTGCGCTGGACCATCCGGCTGTCGGTGGAGTGCCTGGACCGCGACCTGCCGGTGGCCCCCTGGATCTCCGAGGCCGTCTCCGACTAGGGCTTCCCTCAGCCGAGCAGGTGCTTCACCAGGGCGGCGATCTGACCGGTTTCGATGAGGAACGAATCGTGGCCGTAGGGCGACGACACCACCGACGGCTCCGGCGTACCCGGGATGCCGGCCGCGATCTCCGCCGACTGGTGGAGCGGGTAGAGCCGGTCGCTGTCGACGCCGGCGACCACCGCCCGGGCGGTCACCCGGCCCAGTGCCGCCGCCACGCCGCCGCGGCCGCGGCCGATGTCGTGGGTGTTCATCGACTCCGTCAGCACCAGGTAGCTGTTCGCGTCGAAGCGGCGGGCCAGCTTGGCCGCGTGGTGGTCCAAATAGGACTCCACGGCGAACCGGCCGCCGCGCAGGGGGTCTTCGCCGTCCTGCGGCGAACGGCCGAACCGCTGCGCCAGCTCCGGCTCGCTGCGGTAGGTGACGTGCGCGATCCGGCGGGCGATGCCGAGCCCGGCCACCGGTCCCGAAGGCGCCGAGTAGTAGTCGCCGCCGTGGAACGCCGGGTCGCTGCGGATCGCGTGCAGCTGCGGGGCGGCCCAGGCGATCTGCTCGGCCGACGCCCGCGCGGTCGACGCCAGCACCAGCACCGAAGCCACCCGCGAAGGCAACGACACCGCCCACTCCAGCGCGCGCATCCCGCCCATCGACCCGCCGATGACGGCCGCCCACCGGCCGACGCCCAGCGCGTCCGCCAGCGCCGCTTCGGCCGCGACCTGGTCCCACACGGTCACCACCGGGAACCGGCTGCCCCACGGCGTCCCGTCCGGATCGGGGGACGACGGCCCGGTCGAGCCCTGGCAGCCGCCGAGCACGTTCGGGACCACGACGAAGAACTCGTTCGTGTCCATCGCCTTGCCCGGCCCGATCAGCGCGTCCCACCAGCCCGCGCTCGGGTGCCCCGGCTCGGCGGGCCCGGCCGCGTGGCTGTCCCCGGTCAGCGCGTGCTCGACGAGGATCGCGTTGGACGCGTCGGAGTTCAGCGTCCCCCATGTCTCGTACGCGAGCGTGAAGGACGGCAGCACGCCACCGGCCTCGAGCGCGAGCGCGCCGGGGCCGGTGACGAACTTCCGGCGGCCCGGCGGGTCGCCGGCCCGCCAGGCGCCGGTGACGGTCACAGTTCCGCCTTGGCCGCCCGGAATCCGGCCTCGAGGTCGGCCTTGAGGTCCTCGATGCCCTCCAGCCCGACGGCGAGCCGGACCAGCCCGGGCGTGACGCCGCTGGAGAGCTGCTCCTCCGGCGTCAGCTGGCTGTGGGTGGTCGACGCCGGGTGCACGATCAGGCTGCGGACGTCGCCGATGTTCACCAGCTGGCTGTGCAGCTCGGTGCCGTCGACGAACTTCCGGCCCGCCTCGACGCCGCCGCGCAGGTCGAACGACAGGACCGCGCCCGCGCCGCGCGGCAGGTATTTCTGCGCGTTGGCGTGGTGCGGGCTCGACGGCAGGCCGGCGTAGTACACCTTCTCGACCTCGTCGCGCTGCTCCAGCCACTCGGCCAGCGCCTGCGCGTTCGAGACGTGCCGCTCGAGCCGCAGCGACAGCGTCTCGATGCCCTGCAGGATCAGGAAGCTGTTCAGCGGCGAGATCGCCGCACCGGTGTCACGCAGGATCTGGACGCGCGCCTTGGCCGCGTACGCGCCCGGGCCGAGCGCCTCCCAGTACTTCAGGCCGTGGTAGCTCGGGTCGGGCTCGTTGAAGCCGGGGAACCGCTCCGGGTCCTTGCCGAAGTCGAACGTCCCGCCGTCCACCAGCACGCCGGCCACCGTGGTCCCGTGGCCGCCGAGGTACTTCGTCGCGGAGTGCACGACGACGTCGGCGCCGTGCTCGATCGGGCGCAGCAGGTACGGCGTCGGCACGGTGTTGTCGACGACGAGCGGCACCCCGGCCTCGTGCGCGACGTCGGCGACGCCGCGGATGTCCAGGACGTTGCTGCCCGGGTTGGCCAGCGTCTCGGCGAAGAACAGCTTCGTGTTCGGCCGGACGGCGGCGCGCCACTGCTCCAGGTCGTCCTGGTCCTCGATGAAGGTGACCTCGACGCCGAGCTTCGGCAGCGTGTAGTGGAACAGGTTGTAGGTGCCGCCGTAGAGCGACGGGCTGGAGACGAAGTGGTCGCCGGCGCCGGCGAGGTTCAGGATCGCCGCCGTGGTCGCGGCCGAGCCGGAGGCGAACGCCAGCGCCGCGACGCCGCCCTCGAGCGCGGCGAGGCGCTGCTCCAGCACGTCCTGGGTCGGGTTCATGATCCGCGTGTAGATGTTGCCGGGCTCGGCGAGGCTGAACAGGTCGGCGCCGTGCTGGCTGTCGCGGAAGACGTACGACGTCGTCTGGTAGATCGGCGTCGCCCGCGCCCCGGTGGCCGGGTCCGGCGCGGCGCCCGCGTGGATCTGCTTGGTCTCGAAGGACCACGCCGAAGTCTCGGTCATCGGTTTTCTCCTTGCGGCTCAAGGGGTTCGTGGAAGGGCTGCCGGGACGAAGCTACTTGCGCCGAACGGCCTACCCAACCCTTCCCACCTCCTGGGAGCCAAATTGCCTTGCCGGTCGAATATCTTTGTGTCTAAGATATCAACACAGGAAGATTCACGGGCAGGGAGGAAGTCATGACCGAGCGGGTTCAGGTGCTGGTCGTCGGGGCGGGGCTGGGCGGGCTGTCGGCATCGCTGTTCCTGGCGCAGGCCGGAGTGGACGTGCTGACCGTCGAGCGGCACGCGGGGACGTCGATCCACTCGCGCGCGGCCGGCCAGAGCTGGCGCACGATGGAGTTGTTCCACTGGGCGGGAATCGACCGCGAAGTGCTGGCAGCGAGCCCACGGGCGTCGCAGGGGCTGCGGATCACCGTCGCGACCAGCCTGGCCGGCCGCGTGCTGCACCGGCTCGTCCAGGACGGCAGCGAGTTCGACGTCTCGGCGGCGACGACGCTGCCCGCCGGCATGGCCGGCCAGGACGTCGTCGAGCCGATCCTGCTGGCGCACGCCGAAAAGGCGGGCGCGCGGGTGCGGTTCCGGACCGAGCTGACGCACCTGACGCCGGACGACGACGGCGTCACCGCGACGCTGCGCCACCGCGACTCCGGCGAGGAAACCGTGGTGCGCGCGGACTACGTCGTCGCCGCCGACGGCGGGCGCAGCGGGATCCGGCAGCGGCTCGGCATCGGGACCACCGGGATGGACGCGCTGAGCCACTGCCTCGGCGTGGTGTTCGACGCCGACCTCGGCGACCGCGTCCACCCCTCGCTGTCCGACCTGTTCTACCTGCAGCACCCGGACTTCACCGCCGGGTTCGTCAGCACCGACGTGCCGGACCGGTACGTCTTCGCCCCGGACTACTTCCCGGACCGCGGCGAAAGCCCGGCGGACTTCACCCACGACCGGCTGGTCGCGATGATCCGCGCGGCCACCGACCTGCCGGACCTCGACCCGGAGATCGTCTGGACCGGCTCGTGGGAGGTCGCCGCGCGGCTCGCCGACCGGTTCCGGGCCGGGCGCGTCTTCCTGATCGGCGACGCGGCGAAGGTGACGCCGCCGACCGGCGGGATGGGCGGCAACACGGCGGTCGGCGACGCCGCGGACATCGCGTGGAAGCTCGCCGCGGTGCTGCGCGGCGAAGCGGGCCCGGCGCTGCTGGACACCTACGAAGCCGAGCGGAAGCCGATCGCGCGGATGGTCATCGACACCTCGCTGCACAACATGAAGCAGCGCATGCACCCCGGCCTCGACGTTTCCGGGCTGACGAAGGCCGAAGACCAGCTCGCGATCCTGCTGGCGTTCCGCTACCGCTCGACGGCGGTGCTCTCGGAGGAGCCGGACGACGGCGAGCGCGTCGAGGACGTGCAGGCGCCGACCGGGCGGCCCGGCTTCCGGTCGCCCGGCCTGGCGTCCACTGTGGACCTGCTCGGGCACTCGTGGGTGCTGCTGTGCGCGGGCGACGGCACGCGGTGGCAGCCCGCCGCCGCGGACGTCGCGGCGGAGCTGGACGTCCGCCTCGCCTGCCACGCGATCGACGACGAACTTTTCGTCTCCCGCCACGGTCTTTCGGCGGGTGGCGCTTCCCTCGTCCGGCCCGATGGCATCGTCGCGTGGCGGTCCCCGGAGCCGGCCGAGGACCCGGCCGGCGAGCTGTGGCGGGTCCTGACCGCCGTCCTGTCACGCTCCTGATCATCCCGCGGCGGGCCGCCGGCCGACCCCGGCGAAGTGTTCGTGCAGCTCACGCACGTGCTGAGCCCAGAACAGCTGGCGCCCACCGCGGGTGCGCGGCACGGCCAGGCCCTTGCCGGCCGCCAGCCGGTAGAAGCCGGGCCCGGCGTCGTCGGCGCCGAGGTTCCGGACGAGCGCGCCGAGCAGCCGCCCGCCCGCCTCGTCGAACGCGGCTTCGGAGATGCGGTCGAGCAGGTAGGCCATGCTCGCGCGGCCGGCGCTGGTGGTGAAGTCGAACCCGGCCACCCCGGTCCGCCGGGTCAGCGCGGCGGCGAATTCACCGAAGGAAGTCGTCCTGTCCACGACCGCGCGGGCGATCAGAATCGCCTTGCCCTCGTCGATCATCTTTTGCCATTCCGCCACGTCACGTCCGTACAAGCCGACCACCTCTCGCGCTTTCCCGGCGAAACCGCCGGGTCGATCGCGAGAGGATGCCACACGTCCGATCCACTCCGAAACCGGGGCCGGTTTCCCTTGCCAGCACGGAAAACTTCGGCCTCCCTGACGGTTTCTTTCGCTCTCCCGGCCGGTCCGGCCGGAGTTTTCCGCCGTTGCGATGAATGGGGGAACCGGCTGGGAAACCGTACCGGGATGAAATAGAGTCGGCGCCTTCCCGGACCCGGGACCGATCGCCGGGTCCGGCATTCGGAGAAATCACAGGAGCGCAGTGAGCCATACCCGAGCCCGGTCTTCGTTCGGCTTCCTCGCCCGTGCACTGGGCGCGTGCCGGGCCGACCGGACCACCGGTTCGCTGTACCTCGCCGGCCACCCCGGCGGCGTGGTCCACCTGCGCGAGGGCACGGTGGCGGCGGTCGACAGCCCGGGCGCGCCCGGGACGGACGCGCTGCTGCTGCGATCGGGCCGGATCAGCGAGCCGGACTGGTCGGCGGCCCTGCGCGCCGGCGGCGCCCCGCACGGGATCGGCGGCACCGAACTGCGGCTGGTCGCCACGATGGCCGCTCAGGACGGCGCCTTCGCCATCGTCGCGGGGACCATCGACGAGTACGCCGTCGACCCCGACCCGTTGGAGGTACCGCTGCCGATCAGCCCGGGTATCGAACCCGACCGGCTGCTGACCGAAACCGCGCGACGGCTCCACGCGCTCGCCTCGCTGCCCACGCCGGTGTCCCCGCACCGGGAACGCCTCGCCGCCGTCTCCGGGGCCGACCCGGCCGCGCTGAGCGGCACGCGCCGCGCCATCATCACCCGCGCCGACGGCCGGCGCTGTGCGCGGGACATCGCGTTCCTCTTGGGACGCAACGTCTTCCCGGTGACGGTCGAGGTGTCCAGGATGGTCGGCGACGGGCTGCTCGCCATCACCGACCGAGTGCCCGGCGGCACCACGGGTTCACTCGCTCCCCTGCGGCCACGCGCCCCGGAGACCGGCGCGGCAGCCGACGTCACGGACCCGAAGCCGCCCCTCCCGCGCCGCAGTCCCGGCGCGAGCGGTGCCGGGGACACCCCGCCGAGGCCGTCCGGCTGGCAGGTGCTGCCCCGGTTGCTCAACCGCATCCGGGCCGGGCCCCGCGACGACGTCCCCCGTGCACCGTGACGCGCCCCGCCTGCTGAACCCCAACCCCCGAAGAAGGAGAACCGCCGTGCTGGGCAAAGGCCAGACCCTGTCCGACCAGATGGAGCTGATGGTGAAGCGGATGCGGAAGGAGGTGCCCGACTGCCTGGCCTCCGGCGTCGTCGACCTGGCGACCGGCATGCTGCTGGCCGTCGAGACCACCGACGCCCACCCGCCCGAAGTGCTGGACCTGCTGGCCGGGGCGACGCTCGACCTGTTCCAGGGCCGCACGGTGGTGATGATCGAGGACATCTTCAAGGAGCGCCGCGGGATCGCCAGCGGTGAGCACTACTTCCAGGAGATCCTGGTCAACAGCGCCAACCTGACCCACCTGTTCGTCCGCAACAACCAGAACGCCGACGTGGTCGCGGTCGTGGTCTGCCCGAAATCGGTGAACATCGGCATGCTCCTCGCCGGTGCGCGCCGCGTGGTCAAGAGCCTGGAGCTCTGACCCCCGGAACGCCTGCCGGGGTGGCGCGTCCGCCCGCCGCCACCCCGGTAGGCCCCGGCCACCGTTCACCCGCGGCGGGGAAGCGGCGCCGCCGTCCGGAAAGGACAGTGGGGCGGGTCACCCTGCTCGCCGTGCCACTGCGCGCCACGCCGCCGTAACCGCTTCCCACGCCCCGCCCGGCGTCGCCCGCCCCGGCGACCCTACCGAGCCGTCCACAGGTTTCTCGGCGAGAATGCTCTTGTGGTTTCGGTGCGGAGCGTGGTCGACCGGGTGGGGCCGACGCTGCTCCACGCGCTCCAGGTGCCCGACGACTCGCCCGCGGTCGCCGACGTCGTGATCGCCGAACCCGGCGGGGCGCTCACCCTGTCCGCCGGCGACCTCGTGCTCGGCGTGGCCACGACCGGGCCCGAAGACGCCGCCGATCTCGTCAAGCGGAGCGCCGGGCAGGGCGCCGCGGCTGTGCTGCTGAAGCCGCCGCTGGCCGCGAAACCGGCGGTCAAGCGGGCCGCGAAGGCCAGCGGGATCGCGCTGGTCCAGGTGCACGCCGCGACGTCGTGGGCGCAGCTCGTCTGGCTTTTGCGGACCGTCCTCGACGCCCTCGCCGACGAGTCGGAGGACCTCGACCCGGGCTCCGGTGACCTGTTCCGGCTGGCCGACGCCGTCGCGAGCGTCGTCGACGCGCCGGTGACCATCGAGGACACCAACTCGCGTGTGCTCGCCTACTCCGCGCGCCAGGACCTGACCGACCCGGCCCGCGTGGCCACGATCATGGGCCGGCGCATCCCCGACGACGTCCTCGCGCGGTTCCGGTCGCGCGGGGTGTTCCGCGAGCTGTCGCGCGGCCGGCAGACGATCTTCGTCCCGGCCCAGCGCGACGGCACGCTGCCCCGGCTGATCGTGCCGATCCGGATGGGCGGCGAGCTGCTCGGCTCGATGTGGGCGGTGGTCGCCGGGCCGGTGTCCGACGAGCGCGCGGCCGCGTTCGCCGACGCCGCCCCGGTCGTCGCGCTGCACCTGCTGCGGCGCCGCGCGCACACCGACGCGCAGCGGCGCGCGTCGGCCGAACTGCTGCGCGCGGTGCTCGAAGGCAACGCGAACCCGCGCAAGGCGATGGCGGAGCTGGACCTGTCCGACGAGCCGCACCGCGTGGTCGTCATCGAGGTCACCGGCGGCGACGGGCGCGACGCCGAGGGCCTGCGGCTCGCCCTGCTCGAACGGATCTCCCAGGGCATCGGCAGCCGCCCGGTGGCGACCGAGCTCGGCGGGCTGCTGTACGCCGTGGTGCCGGACCGGCCGGGTCCGGGTGGCTGGGCCGAGCTGCGGCAGGCGCTGGCGCTGCAACCGGCGTCCCGGCGCGGCGGGGCCCCGCGGGCGGCGGCGGGCGCACCAGGCGGGATCGGAGATCTCTCGGCGTCACGCGCCCAGGCCGACGAAGCCCTGGGCCTGCTGCGCGCCGAGATCCTGGCCGAGCGCGTGATCGCCTTCGACGAGGCCTGGACGGCGCTGACCCTGCACCGCGGCGCGACGGCGGCGGCCGCGGCGCGGGTCGCCGACCTCGGCCCGCTGCGCGCCCTGCGCGCGCACGACGAATCGGGCCGGGCCGGCTACGTCGAGACGCTCTACGAGTGGCTGCGGCACGCCGGCGACCCGCGGGCGGCGGCGCGGGAGCTGCGGATCCACCCGAACACCTTGCGGTACCGGATGCGGAAGCTCCTCGAACTGGTGCCGCTGGACCTCGACGACCCTGACGTCCGGCTGGCGCTGCTGACCCAGCTGGTGGCCGCGCGCTGGAGCTGATGGGCCATTCGGCCCAACGTGGGACTTATGCGTTACTCCGCATGGATCGCGCCGATCGTTCCGATTGTCTTTTCCCGCCGAAAGACGGTGGATTTCGAAGATCGCGTGCCGCATTTTCTCCTGACCACCCGGGGTAGCCGGGTCGTGGCAGAGGAGTTCGTCCATGAGCAGTTCGGAGCGGTTCGGCCGGGCCGTCAAGGTGGGTGCGGTGTCCGCACTCTCCCTGGTCGCCCTGGCCGTCCCGGCCGCAGGAGCCGGAAGCGCCGTCGCGGCGCCGAGCGGCGACTGCTTCACCCCCACCCACGCCGCGGACCGCAGCAAGGACGGCCACGCCGACACGGTGTCCCCGGCCGAGGCGGCCCGCATGGAAGCGGACCTGCAGAGCAAGCTCGCCGGCAAGCGCACGGCGTTCTCGGCCCAGGCCGCGGCCGCGGTGTCGATCCCGGTGTACTTCCACGTGATCACCAGCGGTTCGACCGGCAACCTGCCCGCGTCGACGATCAGCAAGCAGATCTCGGTCCTGAACAGCGCGTACGCGTCGAGCGGCTTCAGCTTCTCGCTGGTCAGCACCGACTACACGAACAACTCGACCTGGTACAACGGCATCACCGACGGCACCTCGGCCGAGCGCAACATGAAGAACGCGCTGCGCAAGGGCGGCAAGAACGCGCTGAACATCTACACGGCCAGCCTCGGCGGCGGCCTGCTCGGCTGGGCGACGTTCCCGTCGAACTACAGCTCCCAGCCGAAGCTGGACGGCGTGGTCATCCTCGACGAGTCCCTCCCGGGCCGCTCGGCGACGAACTACAACGAGGGCGACACGGCAACGCACGAGGTCGGCCACTGGATGGGCCTCTACCACACGTTCCAGGGCGGCTGCTCCGGCTCGGGCGACTACGTGTCGGACACCCCGGCCGAAGCGACGGCGACGTCGGGCTGCCCGGCGAACAAGGACACCTGCTCGTCGACGGGCAAGGACCCGGTCCACAACTTCATGGACTACAGCTACGACAGCTGCATGTACGAGTTCACCGCGGGCCAGGCCACGCGGATGAACAGCGCGTGGTCGGCGTACCGCGCCTGAGTTCTCCGTCTTCCCGCGGCGGAACCCGTGAAGGCCTTCTCGAGCTCTTCGAGGGGGCCTTCACGGCTTTTCCGGCACTCGGTAGCTGAGGTCCTGCATCACCAGCCGCGAAGGCCGCAGGTGCACCCACACCGCGCCGACGTCCCCGTGCAGGTACTCGCGGAACCGCGGATCCCACCGCTGTTCGTCGGCCCCCAGGTACCGCACCAGCTTCCGCCGCCCGCGCGCCACGTCGAACGGCCGCACCTCCGCCTCACCACGGGCCAGCACCTGCACGACCACCCCGGTGCCGAGCTCGCAGACGTCCACCGTCAGCGCGATCCGCGGCCGCTCGCGCAGGAGCGCCGGCAGGCGGGACCACGGGCCGCTGAGGATCCAGAACGCGCCGTCCTCCCAGAGGTACCAGACCGGCCGGACCGTCGGGCCGTCCGTCGCCACCCGGGCCGTGAGCGGCCGGGCCAGGAAGTCGTCGATCATGTGACCAGCAACGTCTTGCCCACCGTCGCGCGCGACTCGATCGCCGCGTGGGCGTCCGCCGCCTTCTCCAGCGGGAAGCGCCGGCCGATCACCGGCACCAGCCGCCCGGCCGCCGCCGCGGCCAATGCCGATTCCGTGAACCCCCGCAGGTCCGACGGCGACCCGATCGACCGCACCAGCGAAACGCCGCGCGCCGCAGCGTCCTCTTCGGACACTTCCGCCCACGAGCCACCGGCCAGGCCGTACACCGCCATCCGCCCGCCTGGGCGCACCAGCCCGAACGCCGCCGTGCCGATCGCCCCGCCCACGCCATCGAACACGACGTCCACCGGGCCCACCGAAGCCGGCCAATCCGGCCGTAGGTAGTCGACCACCGAATCGGCCCCGCGGACGTGGGCCACCTTCGCCGGCCCGCCCGCCGCGCCGATCACCGTGGCCCCCGCCGCCTTCGCCAGCTGGACCAGGAGGCCGCCCACGCCGCCCGCCGCCGCCTCGACCAGGACCCGGTCGCCCGGGCGCACGCCGGTCGCGTGCACCAAGCCGGTCGCCGTCCGGCCGTCCGCGAGGAGCGCCACCGCCGCGTCGAGCGGCAGCGCGGAGGGCACTTCGAACACCGCCGCCGCGTCCACCGCGACGCGCTCGGCGTACCCGCCGGACCCGCCCGTCGATGTCACCACCCGCTGCCCCGCCAGCCCCGGGTCCACCCCCGCGCCGACCACGCTGATCACGCCGCCGACGCCGTTGCCCGGGATGACCGGCAGCGCGGCCCGGAACGGCCCCGGTGCACCGGCCCGGAACTGCGTCTCCACGAACGTCGTGTTCGCGAACGCCACCTCCACCAGCACCTGGCCCGGCCCGGGGACCGGATCCGGCGCCTCCCCCGGGACGAGGGCTTCCGGACCACCGAACTCTTTCAACCACACCGCACGCATGCCGCAACGGTGCAACTTCAAGTGAAGTCGAGGTCAAGGAGCTTGTTCGCACAGCACTACGAATACCGCCGTAAACTGTCCGTTCAGCACGATGACACCGCCGTCCGGGTGGCTCACCGTGAGTGGCAACACCGCACCGATTCCGGACGCAGACCGACCCAGGAGGCCGACCGTGCGTATCGCCGTTCCCCGTGAGATCAAGAAGCACGAATACCGGGTCGCGCTGACCCCGGCCGGGGTGCACGAGCTGGTCGGCCGCGGGCACGACGTCTTCGTCGAGACCGGCGCCGGGGTGGGTTCGTCCATCACCGACGAGGAGTACGTCGCCGCCGGTGCGAAGATCCTCGCCACCGCCGCGGAGACCTGGGCCGAGGGCGAGCTCGTCCTCAAGGTCAAGGAGCCCGTCGCCGAGGAGTACGGCCGGCTCCGGCGCGACCAGGTCCTCTTCACCTACCTCCACATCGCCGCCGACCGGCCGCTGACCGACGCGCTGCTGGCCGCCGGCACCACCGCGATCGCCTACGAGACGGTGCAGACCGCGAGCGGCGCGCTGCCGCTGCTCGCCCCGATGTCCGAGGTCGCGGGCCGGCTGGCCCCGCAGGTCGGCGCGTTCTCCCTGATGAAGCCGAGCGGCGGGCGCGGTGTCCTGCCCGGCGGCATCCCCGGTGTGCACCCGGCGCGCGTCGTGGTCATCGGCGGCGGTGTCGCGGGCCTCAACGCCGCCCGCGTCGCGCTCGGCCTCGGCTCCGACGTCGAGATCCTGGACACGAACGTCGACCGCCTCCGCCAGATCGACAACGACTTCGGCGGCCGCATCCGCACGGTGACCTCGAACCGGCTCTCGGTCGAGGAGTCCGTGCTGCAGGCCGACATGGTCATCGGCGCGGTGCTGGTGCCCGGCGCGAAGGCGCCGAAGCTGGTCTCGAACGACCTGGTGGCCCGGATGAAGCCGGGCAGCGTGCTCGTCGACATCGCGATCGACCAGGGCGGCTGCTTCGCCGACTCGCGCCCGACCACGCACGACGAGCCGACCTACACCGTGCACGAGTCGGTCTTCTACTGCGTGGCGAACATGCCGGGCGCGGTGCCCCGGACCTCGACGTACGGTCTCACGAACGTCACCCTGCCCTACGCGGTCCAGCTGGCCGAGCACGGCTGGAAGGCCGCGCTGCAGGCCGACGCCGCGCTGGCCAAGGGTCTCAACACGCACGGCGGCGCGCTGACGAACGGCCCGGTCGCGGTGGCCCACGACCTGCCGCACACGCCGCTGGACTCCGTCCTCGCCTGAGCCATCCCGCCCGAGCGGGCTCCTGTCGCGTCGCGGCAGGGGCCCGCTCCCCTTTACCGGTGACCGGCGCCGGCGGTCAGGCGCCCGCGGTCACCACGTGGTAGCCGGCGCCGCGGACGGTCCGGATGGTCTCGACCCCGAACGGCAGGTCGATCTTCCGCCGCAGCGCGCTGACGTGTACTTCCACCAGGTTGGCGGTGGCGGAGGCGGCGAAGTCCCAGAGGTTGTCGACCAGTTCGGCCTTGGTGACGACCTGGCCGGGCCGTTGCATGAGGTAGGCGAGGAGGGCGAACTCCTTGCCGGTGAGCGTGATGTCGGCGGTTCCGCGTCGGCAGGTCCGCCCGGCCTGGTCGAGTTCGAGGTCGCCCAGTTTGAGAACACCGGCCCGGGTGGCGCCGCCACGCCGGATGAGTGCCCGCAGCCGCGACAGCAGCACGCCGTAGGAGAAGGGCTTGGGCAGGAAGTCGTCGGCGCCGGTGTCCAGCGCCTCGATCTCGTCGTCCTCACCATCCTTGGCGGTGAGCATGAGGATGGGTGTGCTGTTCCCCTCTTCCCGAAGCCGCCGGCAGACCCGATAGCCGTTCAGTCCGGGAAGCATGATGTCGAGCACGATGGCGGCATAGGGGTGCTCACCGGCAAGCCACAAGGCATCCCGCCCATTGTGCGCAACATCAACGGCATAACCCTCAGCACTCAGCCCGCCTCGCAGCGCCTCGGCAAGCCGCTGTTCATCCTCGACGAGCAAGATCCGCACGCGGATCACGATGCCACAGCCCACCCCCACAAGGCACCCGCCAACCCCGCCCCGCCCCGCCCCGCCCCGCCCCGCCCCGGCGACCCGACACCCCGGCGACACGACACCCCACCGCCACCCGGCGACACGACAACCCAGGCCCGCCACCCCACCGACACGGCACCCCACCACCACCGCCCCGGCAACACGACAACTCACCGCCCCCACCCCGGCGACACGACAAACTCACCGCCCACCCCGGCGACACGACAACCCACCACCGGCAGGGGCAAGCCACGGCAGGGCTGGAAGCCATCACAAAGGCACCGTGGGGGGTCCGGGGGGGCTCGGCCCCCCGGGAGAAACGACAAAGTCGACATGAGCGGCGAAGCCGCGATGCAGAGACGAAGGGGCGACCCGCTCAACCAGCCTGGGGGTCACTGGGAGCGGGCCGCCGAGTCCTAGCTTAGAGGGCTTTGGCGGAGTTGGCTGCACCGGGTCGGCAAGTCGCACGAATTCTTTACCAAGTTGATCTGCCGGAGATCGAAAACCCTGTGGTCAGCGGCGCCGGAGGCCCTACTGGCCGGTAGCGGAAAGTGACGAAGGTCGCTCTCGGGCGTTCCGTGCGCGCGAGCGGCGCCGGTAGGGCAGGATGACGCCGCATCAGCGGGGAACGTTAGGGGACGGTATGCACGACGGCAGTGGCCGGATTGTGGTGCAGAACCTGAGCAAGCGGTTCGGCGCAGTGAACGCCGTGCAGAACCTGAGCTTCACGGTCGAGCCTGGTTCGGTGACGGGTTTCCTGGGCCCGAACGGCGCCGGCAAGACGACGACGTTGCGGATGTTGCTCGGGTTGGTGGCGCCGACGTCGGGGTCGGCGACGATCAACGGGCGGCCGCACTCGCAGCTGGGGAATCCGGCGCGGGTGGTGGGCTCGGTGCTGGAGAACGAGGGCTTCCACCCGGGCCGGACGGCCCGCAACCACCTTCGGGTGTACGCGGCGGCCATCGGGGTGCCGGATCGGCGGGCGGACGAGGTGCTCGGCCTGGTGGGTCTGGGCAGCGCCGCGGACCGCAAGGCGGGCGGGTTCTCCCTCGGCATGCGGCAGCGGCTGGCGCTGGCGACGGCGCTGCTGGGCGACCCGCAGGTGCTGGTGCTCGACGAGCCGACGAACGGCCTCGACCCGGAAGGCATCCTGTGGCTGCGCAACTTCCTGCGCTCCTACGCGCGGGAGCAGCGGCGGACGGTGCTGGTGTCGAGTCACCTGCTCAACGAGGTCGAGCAGCTGATCGATCAGGTGGTGATCATCAGTCAGGGTGTCACGCGCTACTACGGTCCGCTGGAGCAGCTGCGCAAGAGCCAGCAGTCGCGGGTGCTGGTGCAGCCCGCGGATCCGTCGGCGCTGGTGAAGGCGTTGCAGGACAACGGCATCACCGGGGTTTCGCCGACGCCGGACGGCCGGGTCGCGGTCGCCGGGTCGAGTGTCCAGCAGATCGGTGACATCGCCGCGAAGGCCGGGATCGCCGTCTACGGGATGCAGGAGGAGCACGCCGATCTGGAGCGGATGTTCTTCCAGCTGACGCAGGGTCAGTACGCCGGCGGCCCGCCCGGGTACCCGCCGCCGCAGCCGCAGTACCAGGGGCCGCCACAGCAGCAGTACCCGCCGCAGCCCCCGCCGCAGCACTACCAGCAGGGCCCGCCGTCGGGTCCGCAGCAGCAACAGCAGTACTGGGGAGGACCGCAGCAGTGATGGGCAACCTGATCAAGGCGGAGTTCCGCAAGACGCTCTCGCTGAACACGTGGTGGGTGCTGTTGATCCCGCTGGCGCTGGTGGCGTTCTGGCTGACGTTCTTCTGGGGCAAGCTCACGAACAACTTCGTGGACTACATCGGCGGCTCCGACGCCCGGGAGATCGCGGCCGCGGTCGGCCTGGACGCGAGCAAGCTGCCGGTGGGGCTGCTGGCGTTCGCGCACGGCGTGAACATCGCGCAGCTGATCCCCGGCCTGTTCGGCGTGTTCGCGCTGGCCGGCGAGTACCGCAACAAGACGATCACGACGACGTTCCTGACGGCGCCGAACCGGGTCACCGCGCTGACCGCGAAGATGCTCACGTACGTGGCGTGGGGCGCGATCTACGGCCTGGTGAGCGCCGGTGTCTCGGCGATCGCGGTGATGGCCTCGGTCGATTCCACGCGGTGGCCGAGTGCGGGTCAGTGGCTCGCCGCGCTCGGCGGCACGATCCTGGCCTCGGTGCTGGTGACGCTGTTCGGCATCGGGTTCGGCGCGGTGCTGCGCAACGTGCCGCTGGCCGTGGTGATGTTCCTGGTGTGGTTCCTGATCGTGGAGAACGTGCTGGTCGTCGCGCTCTGGGGCCCGGCTGACGTCCTGGGCGGGATCCTGCCGAACGGCACCGCCAACGGGATCGTGGGCGGGATCGCGGCGGACGCGTTCGGGATCAACTCGCTGAACCTGCCGGGCGGGGTCGACCACTGGTCGGCGCTCGGCCTGCAGCTCGCGGCGGGTGCTCCCGGCGTGATCTCGTGGTGGGCCTCGGCGCTGATCTTCTTCGCCTGGACGATGGTGTTCTTCGGCCTCGGCTGGGCGGGCAACCAGAAGCGCGACATCACGTAGTTCTCCCTGCCCGGGAAGGCCACCTCGAGCAGCTCGAGGTGGCCTTCTCCGCGTTCGGGGAAATATTTTGTCGGTGGTGGCGCTTACTGTCACAACGTGACCGTCGCTCCGCCTCGCTCCCGTCAAGAGCTTCCACCCACCGAGACGGCCGGCTGGATCCGCCGGCTGTCGGCGGCGGCGTGGGAGCACCGCGTGCTCGTCGTGCTGTCGCTGCTCGCCGCCGCGGTCGGTGTCGGCGTGCAGGCCGCGAGCCCGCTGCTGGTGCGCACGGCGGTGGACGACGCGGTGGCCGGGCAGACCGGCGGCCTGCCCGGGATCGCCGTCTTCCTGGTCGTGCTGCAGCTGGTCGCCTTCGGCACCGCGTTCGCGCGCCGCTACCTCGGCGGGAAGCTCGCCCTCGACGTGCAGCACGATCTGCGCCAGCGCGTCTTCAGCGCGGTTTCGCGGCTGGACGGCGGCAAGCAGGACGCCCTGCGCACCGGCCAGGTCGCCTCGCGCGCGATCTCCGACCTGCAGCTGGTGACCGGGATCCTGATGCAGGTCCCGCTGTCGTTCGGCTCGGTGGTCTTCGCGCTGCTGTCGTTCGTCGCGATGCTGTGGCTGTCTCCGGTGCTGACGTTGATCGCGCTGGTCGTCACGCCCGCGGTCGGCGTCATCGTGGCGCGCAGCCGCAAGCGCCTGTTCCCGGCCACGTGGTCGGCGCAGCAGCGCGCGGCGGACGTCGCCCAGCAGGTCGAGGAGACCGTCACCGGCGTTCGGGTGGTCAAGGGCTTCGGCCAGGAGGCGCGCGAAGTCTCGAAGCTGGAAGCGACCGCGCGCAAGCTGTTCGGGGAGCGGCTTCGCGCGGCGAAGCTCTCGGCGGTCCCGACGGCGACCACCGCCGCCCTGCCGGCCGCCGGCCAGGTCGCCGTGCTCGGCATCGGCGGCGTCCTCGCGCTGAACGGGTCGATCACGCTCGGCACCTTCCTGGCCTTCGCCACCTACCTCGCGACGCTGATCGGCCCGGCCCGGATGCTCTCCGGCCTGGTGGTGCAGGCGCAGCTGACGCGCGCCGGCGCCGAGCGGGTGTACGAGCTGATCGACGCGCAGCCGGAGGTCGTCGACGCGCCGGACGCGCGGCCGCTGCCGGAGGGCCCGCTGGGCGTGGAGCTCGACGCCGTCCGGTTCGGTTACACCCGCAGCGAGCCGGTGCTGGACGGGCTGTCGGTCACCGCGCGCCCGGGTGAGACCCTCGCGCTGGTCGGCACCGCGGGCTCGGGGAAGTCGACGATCTCCCTGCTGCTGCCGCGCTTCTACGACGTGCACGAGGGCGCGGTGCGGGTCGGCGGGCTCGACGTCCGTGACGTGCCGCTGCGGCAGTTGCGGCAGGCGATCGGCGTGGTGTTCGAAGAGGCGTTCCTGTTCTCCTCGTCGATCCGGGAGAACATCGCCTACGGCCGTCCGGACGCGACCGAAGAGGAGATCGTCGCGGCGGCCAGTGCCGCGGAGGCGGACGGCTTCATCCGCGCCCTGCCGGAGGGCTACGACACGCTGGTCGGCGAGCGCGGGCTGACGCTCTCGGGCGGGCAGCGGCAGCGGCTCGGGCTGGCCAGGGCGCTGATCACCGACCCGAGGATCCTCGTCCTCGACGACGCGACCTCGGCCATCGACACCGTCACCGAGGCGGCGATCCACGACACGTTGCGGTCGGTGACCGCGGCTCGGACCACCCTGCTGATCGCCCACCGGCGCTCCACGCTGGCCCTGGCCGACCGGATCGCGGTGCTCGACGAGGGCCGCGTCGTCGACGTCGGCACCGAGGCCGAGCTGATGGCGCGCTGCCCGCTGTTCCGCGAGCTGGTGGCCGGTCCGGGTGACGACGTCGAGGAGAAGCACCGCTGCGAGGGCCTGGACTGCGGGCCGGGCGGGGTGACGCCTTCGCTGTGGCCTCGCGACGAGCGACAGGACGAGGTCGATGCCCTGGCCGAAGCCGCGCGGATGCGCAGCGGCAATCCGAACAGCAGCGGGTTCGTCGGCGGGGGCCCCGGCGGGGGTGGCGGCCTCGACGTGCCGCCGACGCCGGAGCTGATCGAGGGTGTGCGCAAGCTCCCGCCGTCCGTCGACGAGCCGCGGCTGCCCGGGGTGGACGTCACCGCGCCCGATCCGAAGTTCCGGCTGGCCGGGCTGCTGCGGCCGGTCCGCTGGCCACTGGCCGTGGTGATCGCGCTGGTGGCGGCGGACGCGCTGGCGTCGATCGCGCTGCCGGGGCTCTACCAGTTCGGCGTCGACCACGGCGTCCGCGCGGGCGTCGAGTGGCTGATCTGGCTGGCCGCCGGCATCGGCGCCGCGGTGATCGCGGCCGACTGGCTGGTGGTCTTCGCGCAGACGCGGCTGACCTCACGAGTGGGTGAGACGGTCCTGTACGCGTTGCGCGTCCGCAGCTACGCGCACCTGCAGCGGCTCGGGCTCGACTACTACGAGCGGGAGCTGTCCGGGAAGATCATGACCCGGATGACGACGGACGTCGACGCGCTCTCGACGTTCCTCCAGACCGGGCTGGCCACCGCGGTGGTCAGCGCGCTGACGCTGGCCGGGATCACGGCCGCGCTGCTGGTCACCGACGCCGGGCTGGCGCTGTACGCGCTGGCGATGGTGCCGGTGCTGGCGGTGGCCACGGTGATCTTCCGGCGATCGGCGTCGAAGGCGTACAACGAGGCCCGCGAGCGGGTCAGCGTCGTGAACGCGGACATGCAGGAGAACGTCAGCGGGCTGCGCGTGGCGCAGGCGTACACGCGTGAAGACCGCTCCGCGGAGGCGTTCGCTTCGCGCAGTGACGACTACCGCCGCTCGCGGCTGCGCGCCCAGCGGTACGTGGCGACGTACTTCCCGCTGGTGGCGCTGCTGTCGGACCTGGCGACCACGACGGTGCTGGTGGTGGGCGCGGGCCGCGTCTCGGCGGGCACGCTGTCGGCCGGGGTGCTGCTGGCGTTCCTGCTGTACCTGCAGCAGTTCTTCTCGCCGATCCAGCAGCTGTCGGCGGTGTTCGACGGCTACCAGCAGGCGAGCGTCGGCCTGAACCGGATCGGCGACCTGCTGCGCACGCCGACGTCGGTCCCGGCGGCGGAGAACCCGGTGGCGGTGCCGTCCCGGCTGCGCGGCGAAGTGTCGTTCAAGGAGGTCGATTTCTCCTACGCCGGTGCCGAGACCCCGGCGCTGGCGGAGTTCTCGCTGGACGTCGCGGCCGGCGAGACGATCGCGCTGGTCGGCGCGACCGGGGCCGGGAAGTCGACGGCGGTGAAGCTGGTGGCGCGCTACTACGACGTCACCGGCGGCGAGGTCCGGATCGACGGCACGGACGTCCGCGAGTTCGAGCTGGCCGGCCTGCGGCGCCGGATGGGCGTGGTGCCGCAGGAGGCGCACCTGTTCTCGGGCACGGTGGCCGACAACGTCCGCTACGGGCGCCCGTCGGCGACCGACGCCGAGGTCGAGGCGGCGGTCCGCGCGGTGGGCGCGCTCGACGGCGTCGCGGCCCTGCCGGCGGGCTTCCTGCAGCCGGTGGGCGAGCGCGGCCGCTCGCTGTCGGCGGGCCAGCGCCAGCTGGTGGCCCTGGCCCGGGCGGAGCTGGTCGATCCCGACGTTCTCCTCCTCGACGAAGCCACCGCGGCACTGGACCCCTCGACGGAGGCGGCGGTCCTCCGCGCCACGGAGACGGTCGCCCGCCGCCGCACGACGTTCGTGGTCGCCCACCGCCTGGCCACCGCGGCCCGCGCCGACCGCATCGTGGTCCTGGACCACGGCCGCATCGTCGAAACCGGAACCCACGCCGAGCTCCTGGCCGCCAACGGCCCCTACGCCCGCCTCTGGTCCCTCGGCTGAGTCCGTAACTCGCGTGATCAGGCCCGTAACTCGCGTGATTGAAGCCGGATCTCACGAGTTACGGCTTCAATCACGCGAGTTCCGCCTCCAATCACGCGGGATACGGGTGGGAACCTGGGAGGATGGCGGGCATGTTCGAGGAGAAGCGGGTGCCAGACCGGCAGGTCCGGGCGGCGCAGGCGGGGAACACCGTCCGGGTCTACCTGACCTGCTCGCCCGCCGTCGCCGACGCCGCGCTCGAGAAGCAGGCCTTCGTGCGGGGCGAGACCCTGGAGTTCACGCCGTCGTTCCGGCTCGCGGCCCACGACAGCGACAACGGGCGCAAGCCCGGCCACGAGCGCGTCCTGGCCGTCGACCTCACCCGTGAAGGCTTCGAGCGAGCCCTCCGGGGGCACGTCGAGTGGGTGCCGGAGCGAGATCTCGACCACACACCGCTGAACTTCCAGGCGATCCGGATCGTCGGCGAGCTCCCCGACGAGTGGATCACCGGCATCACCGACGTCACACCGGTGATCCGCGACATAGCCGGGCTGCTGGCCACCGATCAGCTGCACCTGGCGGTCAAGCTCGTCCCCCACGAACCGCCGTACGAGCTCGGCTAAGGCAGTGCGCGCCACCTCAGCGCACCCATCCCGGCCGCCTCGACGTCGGGCCGCGACGCCCAGCGGACCGTCCCCGGCCGGACGTGGATCCCGGCCCCGACCAGCCAGTCCGGCTCGTCGGGCTCGACCCACGCCATCTCCTCGAAGTCGGCCGGCGTCGGCCAGACGGCGGAGCACGAATCACACCGCAGCACGACCGTGCCGGACTCCGTCACCAGCGGCCGCACCAGGCCCTGGTCCCAGAACGAAGGACATTCGACCAGCCACATCGCCCCAGCAGAACCCACCGCGGTGAACGCGCGCGGGACAAGAAGAGAAGCCGGGCGAAAGAGCCCGGGAACCCTGTACCCGGTCCAGTGCTTAAGGTTCCCTTAGCACATCTTGATCGAGTCAGTGACCGATACCCTAGTGCGCCACGCCTCACACAGGCCGGTTCCATCACATCGCGGTCACCGAGGGGGTTAGCCTGGTAGGCGCATCAGCGGATTCAAGATCGAGATCGAGACGGATAGAGGCGAGCCCCAGCCGTGTCCAGCAGCAGCCCTGCGTCACAGTTCGGCCCCAATGAGTGGCTGGTCGAAGAGATGTACGACCAGTTCCTCGCCGACCCTTCCTCAGTCGATGCCGCATGGCACGACTTCTTCGCGGACTTCAAGCCGACGCAGAGCGCGCAGGCCAAGGCGGACACCGCCCGGCAGCAGGCCGACGCCAAGCCCGCCACCAACGGCCAGGCCGCGCAGCCGTCGGCCAAGGCCGTGCAGAACGCGGAGTCGGCGGCCAAGCAGGCCGCGCCCGCCAAGCCGGCCCCCAAGGCCGAGCCGAAGGCGGCCCCGAAGCCGGCGGCCGCGAAGGCCGAGCCCAAGGCCGAGGCGAAGAAGGAAGAGCCGGAGTCGAAGCAGCTGCGCGGCGCCGCGGCGGCCATCGCCAAGAACATGGACGCCTCGCTGAGCGTCCCCACCGCGACCAGCGTGCGCGCGGTCCCGGCGAAGCTGATGGCGGACAACCGCATCGTCATCAACAACCACCTCAAGCGCACCCGCGGCGGCAAGATCTCCTTCACGCACCTCATCGGCTACGCCATGGTGCGGGCGCTGAAGGACTACCCGAACATGAACCGGCACTACCAGCAGATCGACGGGAAGCCGTTCGCGATCACGCCGGAGCACGTCAACTTCGGGCTCGCCATCGACATGAAGGGCAAGGACGGGTCCCGCAACCTCGTCGTGGCCTCGGTCAAGAACGTCGAGGACATGACGTTCCTGCAGTTCTGGCAGGCCTACGAGGACATCGTCAAGAAGGCCCGCAACAACAAGCTGACGGCCGACGACTTCTCCGGCACCACGATCTCGCTGACCAACCCGGGCGGCATCGGCACCAACCACTCGGTGCCGCGCCTGCAGGCCGGCCAGGGCGCCATCATCGGCGTCGGCGCCATGCAGTACCCGGCGGCCTTCGAGGGCACCAGCGAGAAGACCCTGGTCGACCTCGGCATCAGCAAGATCATGACGCTGACCTCGACCTACGACCACCGCATCATCCAGGGCGCGGAGTCGGGCGAGTTCCTCAAGCGCATCCACCAGCTGCTGCTCGGCGAGGACGGCTTCTACGACGACGTCTTCACCAGCCTGCGCCTGCCGTACGAGCCGATCCGCTGGGTCGCCGACATCCCGGACGGCCCGGTCGACAAGACCGCCCGCGTGATCGAGCTGATCGACGCGTTCCGGATGCGCGGCCACCTGATGGCCGACACCGACCCGCTGAACTACCGCCAGCGCAGCCACGCGGACCTGGACGTCCTGTCCCACGGTCTCACCCTCTGGGACCTCGACCGCGAGTTCCCGGTCGGCGGCTTCGCCGGCCAGGAGCGGATGAAGCTGCGCGACATCCTGGGCGTGCTGCGCAACTCGTACTGCCGCACGGTCGGCATCGAGTACACCCACATCCTCGACCCCGAGGAGCGCCGCTGGATTCAGGAGCGCGTCGAGATCCCGCACGAGAAGCCGGACCCCGCGGTCCAGAAGTACGTGCTCTCGAAGCTGAACGCCGCCGAGGCGTTCGAGACGTTCCTGCAGACCAAGTACGTCGGCCAGAAGCGGTTCTCGCTGGAGGGCGGCGAGACGGCGATCCCGCTGCTCGACACGCTGCTGGACAAGGCCGCCGAGCACGAGCTCGACGAGGTCGTCATCGGCATGCCGCACCGCGGCCGGCTGAACGTGCTGGCCAACATCGTCGGCAAGCCGATCAGCCAGATCTTCCAGGAGTTCGAGGGCAACCTCGACCCGGGCCAGGCGCACGGCTCCGGTGACGTGAAGTACCACCTCGGCGCCGAGGGCAAGTACTTCCGGATGTTCGGCGACGGCGAGACGAAGGTGTCGCTGACGGCGAACCCGTCGCACCTCGAGACCGTGGACCCGGTGCTCGAGGGCATCGTCCGCGCGAAGCAGGACCTCCTGGACAAGGGCGGCGAGGGCTACACCGTGCTGCCGGTCCTGATGCACGGCGACGCGGCCTTCGCGGGCCAGGGCGTCGTGGCCGAGACGCTGAACCTGGCGCTGCTGCGCGGCTACCGCACCGGCGGCACCGTGCACGTCATCGTCAACAACCAGGTCGGCTTCACGACCGCGCCGGAGCACTCGCGCTCGTCGCAGTACGCCACCGACGTCGCGAAGATGATCGGTTCGCCGATCTTCCACGTGAACGGTGACGACCCGGAAGCCGCGCACTGGGTGGCCAAGCTGGCCGTCGAGTACCGGCAGGCGTTCCACAAGGACGTCGTCATCGACCTGATCTGCTACCGCCGCCGCGGCCACAACGAGGGCGACGACCCGTCGATGACCCAGCCGGCGATGTACGACATCATCGACACCAAGCGCTCGGTCCGGAAGACCTACACCGAGTCGCTGATCGGCCGCGGCGACATCTCCGTCGAGGAGGCCGAGGCGGCGCTGCGCGACTTCTCGAGCCAGCTGGAGCACGTCTTCAACGAGGTCCGCGAGCTGGAGAAGCACCCGGCGAAGGCCAGCCCCTCCGTCGAGGAGGAGCAGCAGGTCCCGGCCAAGGTGAAGACGTCGGTGAGCAACGAGGTCATCGAGCGCATCGGCGACGCGTTCGTCCAGGTGCCCGAGGGCTTCACGCCGCACCCGCGCGTCAAGCCGGTGATGGAGCGCCGCCACAAGATGTCCCGCGAAGGCGACATCGACTGGGCGTTCGGCGAGCTGCTGGCCTTCGGGTCGCTGGCGATGGAGGGCCGGCTGGTCCGGCTGTCCGGCCAGGACTCCCGCCGCGGCACGTTCACCCAGCGGCACTCGGTGTTCATCGACCGCAAGACCGGCCAGGAGTACGCGCCGCTGCAGAACCTGGCCGACGGCCAGGGCCGCGTGATGATCTACGACTCGGCGCTGTCGGAGTACGCGGCCGTCGGCTTCGAGTACGGCTACTCGGTGGCGAACTCCGAGGCGCTGGTGATGTGGGAAGCGCAGTTCGGCGACTTCGTCAACGGCGCCCAGACGGTCATCGACGAGTACATCTCCTCGGGCGAGGCCAAGTGGGGCCAGCGCTCGGACGTCGTGCTGCTGCTGCCGCACGGCCACGAGGGCCAGGGCCCGGACCACACGTCCGGCCGCATCGAGCGCTTCCTCTCGCTGTGCGCGGAGGGCTCGATGACGGTGGCGGTGCCGTCCACCCCGGCGAACTACTTCCACCTGCTGCGCCGCCACGCCCTCGACGGCATCCAGCGCCCGCTGGTGGTCTTCACGCCGAAGTCGATGCTGCGCAACAAGGCGGCGACGTCGGCGGTCGAGGACTTCACCGGCGAGAGCCGGTTCATGTCGGTCATCGACGACGTTACGCCGGACCCGTCGAAGATCCGCAAGGTGCTGCTGACCTCCGGGAAGCTGTACTGGGAGCTGGTGGCGGAGCGGGCGAAGCGCGAGGCCGACGACGTCGCGATCGTGCGGATCGAGCAGTACTACCCGCTGCCGAAGAAGAAGCTGCTGGCGGCGCTGGAGCGCTACACGAACGCGTCGCAGGTCGCGTGGGTCCAGGAGGAGCCGGAAAACCAGGGTGCGTGGCCGTTCTTCGGCCTGAACCTGCCCCGGAAGTTCCCGGAGGTGCTCTCGGGCCTGCAGGTCGTCTCGCGTCGTCCGATGGCGGCCCCGTCGGCGGGTTCGTCGAAGGTGCACGAGGTCGAGCAGAAGGCGCTGATCGCGAAGGCGTTCGACTGATCGCTTGAACGAAAAGGCCTCCCCACGGTTTGCCGTGGGGAGGCCTTTTTCGGCTATTCGAGGGACTCGGAAGCGGCCTTGGCCAGGCTGTGCGCGTTGCGGCGGCAGCGTTCGAGGTTGCGATCGGTGGTGTCGGCCGCGGTGACGACCACGGTCACGTCGACGTTGCCCTGGTAGAACCGCACCCCGCACTGCATCGCGCCGCTCTGGTCGTACTCGACGTCCGCCGCCTTGGTGGCCTTGCCGATCGTCTCGGTGATCGGCTTCGCGCCGCGGCTCACCTCGATCTCGTAACCCGCCTTCGCGTACCCGGGGCCTTCCCCCGAGCCGGGCCGGGTCGACTTCGCGAGGAACATCGACAGCGTGCCGGACGACGAGCCGGGCTTCGTCCACGAGCAGCTCAGCTGCGAAAGCTGGATCTTGTCGTCCGAGGTGCTCGCCGGCTCCGCGGGGCTGTCACTGGTCAACGGCGGCAGGTTGTTCATCCGGTTCCCGACCTCACTGCACCGCGGCAGCGAGGAGTACTTGTCGGGTTCGCCGGCCGGAGCGCTCGAGGTCGGCGAGGCCGTGGACGACCTGCGGTCCGCCGTCAGCAGGAAGAACGCGCCGACCCCCACCCCACCCAGCAGAAGAACCCCGACCACGACGAGCACGACGACGAGCGCGGTCTTCCCCCCGGACTTGGGCGGCGGATACCCGGGGTACTGCGGCGGCGGCTGGTACTGCGGATACGGGTACTGAGGTCCTTGCTGCACGAATCGGACACTAGGCCATTCGGGCTCGCTGAGCGGGCCGTTCACCCGAAATCGTCAGACCCCACGACTAGCCTGGGACATCGGGGGGCGCTCAGCGCGGGTCGCCGAAACTGTCGGTCCCCTCCGCCAGCGTTGAATCGGGGGCTGCTCGGAACCGGCGCGGAAACCCGATTGCCGTCCGCCGCCGGTTCGCGGCAAGGTAGCGATCATGCTGATCCGCCGCGAAACGCCCGCCGATCAGGCGGCGATCCACGCCGTCCACCGCGAAGCGTTCCGGCGCGAAGCCGGTGTCACCCCGGTCGAAGCGCCGCTCGTCGACGAGCTCCGTGCCGAAGGCGACCTGATCAACCCCCTCTCCCTGGTGGCGGTCCGCGACGGCGCCGTCGTCGGGCACGTCTGCTGCAGCCGGGCCCGCCTCGGCGACGACACGACCGCCGCCGTCGGGCTCGGCCCGCTCGGCGTGCTGCCCGCGCACCAGAAGAGCGGCGTCGGCTCCGCGCTGGTGCACGCCGTGCTCGGCGCGGCGGACGCCCTCGGCCACGGCCTGGTCGTCCTGCTCGGCAATCCGGCCTACTACTCGCGGTTCGGGTTCGTCACGGCAGCAGACCTGGCGATCACCGCACCGGACCCGCAGTGGGGCCCGCACTTCCAGGCGCGGACGCTGGCTGCGTACCAACCCACCCAGGCGGGCGCCTTCGAGTACGCGCCCGCGTTCTCCCGGATCTGAACAGGAGCCGCGCGTGTACACACCGACCTCGTCCGTGGGTGTCCGGATCAACCGCGAGCAGCCGCCGGCCAAGCTGCGCGACCTCGCGCGCCAGGCCGAAGACGCGGGGCTCGACGAGCTCTGGCTGGTCGAGGACTGTTTCTGGGCGGCCGGCGTCGCCACGGTCGCCACGGCGCTGGCGGTGACGTCGACGATCAAGGTGGGCATCGGCGTGCTGCCGGCGGTGGCGCGCAACCCGGCGATCGCGGCGATGGAGGTCGCGGCGCTGGCCGAGCTGCACCCGGATCGCCTGATCGCCGGCTTCGGCCACGGCGTCGCGTCGTGGATGCGGCAGATCGGCGCGTACCCGGAGTCCCCGCTGGCGGCGCTGGAGGAGACGCTGCTGGCGGTCCGGCGGCTGCTGGCGGGCGAGCGCGTCTCGATGGACGGCCGCCACGTCCACCTGGAGGAGGTCGAGCTGGTGTTCCCGCCGGCCTCGCCGCCCCCGCTGGTGGCGGGCGTCCGCCGCCCGAAGTCCCTGGCGGTGGCGGGCGCGGCGGCGGACGGCACGATCCTGGCCGAGCCGGCCCCGCCGGAGTACGTCCGGACGGCGCTGGCGGGCATCGCCCCGGGCCGCGCGGCCGAGGGCGCGCCGCCCCACCACACGGTGGTGACCTACAACTGGCTGGCCCTGGGCGACCGCGAGCGGGCGCGCCGGACGGTGGCGGAGTCCCTCACGCCCGGATCGCGGGTGCAGGTGGAGGGCTTGCCGTTCGCCGGCGAGCTGCTGGCGCTGCTGGATTCGTCGTCCACAGTGGACGAGCTGGCCGCGGGCCTGCGCCCGGAGTGGATCGACCGGCTGGCGATCTGCGGCGAGCTCGACGAGTGCGCGGCGGCGGTCCGGGCGCTGCATTCGGCCGGCAGCGGTTCGGTGGTGCTGCTGCCACTGCCGGAGGAGCCCCCGGAGAAGGCCATCGAGGACGCAGCCCGCGTGGCGGCGGCCGTGCGCGGCTGACACCGAAAAGGAGTTCGCCCACCGAGGCAGGCGTGTCAGGATCGGCCCATGCCGGTCGACCCGCACCTCCTGCTGGCCTTCCTCGTCACCACCGCCGTCGCCATGGTGACTCCCGGGCCGGACATGCTCTTCATCCTCGGCTGCGGCATGCGCGGTGGCGCGAAAGCCGGCCTGCTCGCCACCGCCGGGGTCGCCACCAGCGAGGCCATCCACGTCGCCGTGGCCGCGGCCGGGCTGGCCGCGCTCTTCGCCGCCGTTCCGGTCGCCTTCACCGTCGTGCGGATCGCCGGCGCCGCCTACCTCATCCACCTCGGCGTGCAGGCCATCCGGAACCGCAAGCCGCTCGTCGAGCGGAAGAGCGACCGCGCCTACCTGTCCGGCCTGCTCACCAACCTGCTCAACCCCAAGATGGTCACCTTCACCATCGCCTTCCTGCCGCAGTTCGTCGACCCGGCGAAAGGCCACGTCTGGCTGCAGTTCGCCGTCCTGGGGGCGATCATGATCGTGTTCGAGTTCCTCGTCGACGGCACCGTCGGCGTGCTCGCCGGCCGCGTCGGCGGGTGGGTCCGCAAGAAGAAGAACCAGCGGCGGATCGAGGTCGCCACCGGTGGGATCTTCATCGGTCTGGGCCTCAAACTGGCCACCGATCACTGAGCGCGCAGGCCGTCGACGATCACCGCCACGAGCCGGGGCGCACGCGAATCCCAGTCCTCCTGAGCGATCCGGGACAGCGCCCCGAGCAGCAGGATGACGTCGGCGGCATCGACGCCGAGACGGATCTCCCCGGCCGCCTGTCCCCGCTCCAGCAGCGTTCCGAGCGCTTCGTCGAGCCGGTGGTGCTGGCGGGCGTAGAGGTCCTGCCACGCCGGCACCTCGATCGCCGCCATGACGCCGCGTTTGACGCGCGCGTACTCGACCAGCCTGTCCAGCCAGCGGGACAACGCGTCCAGCGGGGGGTGTTGCGCCAGCAGCGGCGCCACGGTGTCGACGAGCTGGGTCAGCTCGGCCCGGTACACCTCCGCCAGCAGGTGCTCGCGCGTCGGGAAGTGCCGGTAGAGCGTGCCCTGCCCGACGCCCGCGGCCTTGGCGACCCGGTGCAGCTTCAACTCATCGGCCACGCCGTTGGACTCGCTCAGCTCCGCCCGGGCGGCCTCGACGATCCGGTCGCGGTTGGCGACGGCATCCGAACGCGGCACGACGAGCTCCTCGCATAAGTGGACAATTGTCCGGTAAGCTTAAGCGGACAGTTGTCAGTTTAGCGGGAGGTGCCATGTCGAACGGACTGGACAAGGTCGTCGCCATCACGGGCGCGAGCAGCGGGATCGGCGAAGCGACGGCCGTGGAGCTGGCGAGCCGCGGCGCGGCCGTCGTGCTCGGCGCCCGGCGCACCGACCGGCTCGAAGTGCTCGCGCAGAAGATCCGGGACGGCGGCGGCCGAGCGGAGCTGCTGGACGTCGACGTGACCCGCCGGGCCGATCTCGAGCGGCTCGTCGCCCTCGCCGTCGACCGCTTCGGCCGCCTCGACGTCCTGGTGGCCAACGCCGGCGTCGCCCGGATCGCGCCGGTGAGCGCGCTCGACGTCGACGACTGGGACGCGATGATCGACGTCAACCTCCGCGGGGTGCTGCACGGGATCGCCGCCGCGCTGCCGGTGTTCCGCGCGCAGGGCCGCGGGCACTTCGTCGCGACCGTCTCGACGTCGGGGTTGAAGATCGTCCCGACCCAGGCCGTCTACGCGGGGACCAAGAACGCCGTGCGCACGCTGATGGAGGCGCTGCGGCAGGAGTCGACCGACGGCGTCCTGCGCACGACGGCCATCTCGCCGGGGTACGTGCGCACCGAGCTGGTCGACCACGTCGCGGACGCCGGGCAGCGCGAGCAGGCGCAGCAGGCGATGGCGGCGCTCGGCATCAGCCCGGACGCGGTGGCTCGGGCGATCGCGTTCGCCATCGAGCAGCCGGACGACGTCGAGATCGGCGACCTCACCATCCGCCCCACCCGGCAGGGTTAGGCCCGT
This sequence comes from Amycolatopsis sp. NPDC005003, assembly GCF_053600695.1. NCBI lineage: Bacteria > Bacillati > Actinomycetota > Actinomycetes > Pseudonocardiales > Pseudonocardiaceae > Amycolatopsis > Amycolatopsis sp. NPDC005003. The sequence continues at coordinate 494,906 of NZ_JBSGAI010000001.1, forward strand.
GCGAGGAAGTCCTCCGCGATGTCCAGCGGATTGCGCTTCTCCTCCGTGAACTCCACGTTCAACCGCGTGAGTTCCGCGGTCGTCAGCGCCGCCGAAACCCGGTTCAGCGCCGCCACCTCGGCGGGTGACAGCGTCCCCTTCGCCACCAGTGGCACGATGTTCTGCGCCGGGAACATGTTCTTGTCGTCCACCAGCGGCACGAACCCGTTCGCCGCGATGGTGGACGACGTGCTGAACAGGTCCACCACCTGGACGTCGCCGGACTTCAAGGCCGCCACCGTCACCGGGCCGCCGGTGTCGGTGGTGCGGATCTCCTTGAATTCGCAGCCGTACAACGACTTGATCTTGTCCTTCCAGCGGCTGCTCCACTGGCCCGGCCCGCCGAACACCAGCTCGCCGCAGCGCTTCCCCAGGTCGGAGAACGTCTTGACGCCCGAAGAAGCCAGCTGCGGGCCGACCACGAGCAGGTCCTTGTCTTCGGCCGGCGCCTGGTCCAGGACCTCGAAGCCCGCCGGGATCTTCTGCCGAAGCTGCGCGTAGACGTCCTGCGACGTCGTCGCCGTGGTGTCCTTGTCGAAGTACCGCAACAGGTTCCCGCTGTAGTCCGGCACCACCGAAAGCGATTTGTCCTGCAGGGCCTTGACGACGACCTCGCGGCTGCCGACCGGCGGCCGCACGGTCACGTTCGAAGCACCGGCCTGCCGCAGCGCCCCGGCGTAGATCTGGGCCAGCAGCAGGCTTTCCCCGACGTCGGACGCGCCGATGATGATGTCCCCCGAGGTGCCGCCCTCGCCGCCGCCGGCCAACGGATTCCCGCAGCCGGCGGCCAGCGCCAGCACCAGGAGCAGGACCAGCCGCTTCACGCCGTCACCTTCTTCACGGCCGCCGCGAGCCGGACACCCCGGGGCACCAGCGCCCGGTTCAGCAGCGCGAAGAGCAGATCCAGGACGATCGCCAGCAACGTCGTCAGCAGCGCGCCCGCGATCACCTCGGCATAGTCCAAAATGGCCAGTCCGTCGAGCAGGAACCGGCCCAGGCCACCGAGTCCGACGTACGCGGCCACCGCGGCGGTCGCGACGAGCTGGAGCACGGCGTTGCGGATCCCGCCGAGCACGAGCGGCAGCGAGATCGGCACCTCGACCTGCCACAGCCGCTGCCAGCCGGTCATCCCGACCCCTTCGGCGGCGTCGACCACGCCGTGGTCGGTCGCCTGCAGGCCGGCGTACGTGCCGGCCAGGATCGGCGGCACGGCCAGCACGACGAGCCCGATGATCGTCGAGGTGACGCTCTCGGTGAAGAGCAGGAACAGGAACGTCACCAGGCCCAGCGTCGGCAGCGCCCGGATGGCGTTGCCGGCGCTCACCAGCGCGACGCCGCCGCGGCCGGTGTGGCCGACGAACAGCCCCAGCGGCACCGCGATGACCAGCGCGAGCACCAGTGACAACGCCGTGTAGCCGAGGTGTTCCAGCAGCCGCTGCGGGATGCCGTCGGGCCCGGACCAGTGCGCCGGGTCGCCGAACCAGTCGAAGAGATCGGTGATCATGCGGCCACCCGGGTCCACGGGGTCAGGAGGTTTCGCGCGCCCACCAGCACGAGGTCGACGACCAACGCCAGCAGCAGCGTCAGCACGATGCCGACCACGATCGGCGAGAAGTACTCGCGCTGGAAGCCGTCGGTGAACAGCACGCCGAGGCCGCCGGTGCCGATCAGCGCGCCGACGCTGACCAGGCTGATGTTGCTGACCGACGCGACCCGCACCCCGGCCGCCAGCACCGGCACCGAAAGCGGCAGCTCGACGGCGAAGAAGCGCCGCACCGGCTTGTACCCGACGGCGGTCGCGGCGGCGATCACCGGCGGCGGCACGGCGTCGAGCGCGTCGAGCACCGGCCGGACCAGCAGCGCGGTGGTGTAGATGGTCAGCGCGACGACGACGTTGGCGCTGTCCAGGATCTTCGTCCCGATCAGGCCGGGGATGACCACGAACAGCGCGAGCGACGGGATCGTGTAGAGCAGGTTGGCCAGCACCATCAGCACCTGCCGGGCGGGCGCCCACCGGTACCCGAGCCAGCCCGCCGCGATCGCCAGCACGATGCCGAGCACCAGCGGGAGCAGCGCCAGGTAGACGTGGTCGCCCAGATCACCCAGGATCTGGCCGCGGTTGTTCGCGCTGCCGAGGTACCGCCCGAGCTCGTCGAAGAAGCTCATGACGCCTGGGGCGTGCCCTCGATGACGTCCAGTACCTGCCGCGCGAGGACGGCGCCGAGCACCCGGTGTTCTTCGTCGACGACCACGCCGAGGCTGGCGGGCGAGGACAGCGCGGCGTCGAGCGCGCCGCGGATCGGGGTCCCCCGCACCCAGAGCGAACCGCCGGCCACCAGGTCGTCCTCGGCCAGCGCACCGTCCACAGTGGAGTTCGGCGGCAGCCAGCCGCGGGGCTGCTTCTCGGTGTTGACCGCGAGCCGCCAGCCGTCGCTCGCCGGCACGGCGGAGCCGATCTCGACCAGCTCCAGCTCCTTGACCTCGACACCTTCGGCGGAGAGGAACGACAGGCCGCGGTAGCCGCGGTCGCGGCCGACGAACGACGCGACGAAGTCGTCCACCGGGTGCCGCAGCACGTCGGCGGGCGTGCCGTACTGGGCCAGCTTGCCGCCGACCCGCATCACGGCCACCTTGTCGCCGAGCCGGACGGCCTCGTCGATGTCGTGGGTGACGAACACGATCGTCTTGCCCAGCTGCGACTGCAGCCGCAGCAGCTCGTTCTGCAGGTCCTCGCGCACGATCGGGTCGACCGCGGAGAACGGCTCGTCCATCAGCAGCACCGGTGAGTCGGCGGCGAGCGCGCGGGCGACACCGACGCGCTGCTGCTGCCCGCCCGAGAGCTGGGCCGGGTACCGCTTGCCGAGCTCGACCGGCAGGCCGATGATCTCCAGCAGCTCGGCGGCCCGCTTGCGCGCCTTCGCCTTGTCCCAGCCGGAAAGCAGCGGCACGGTGGCGATGTTGTCCAGCACCGTCCGATGTGGAAAGAGGCCGGCGTGCTGGATGACGTAGCCGATGCCGCGGCGCAGCAGCGCCGGGTCGCCCTCGGCGACGTCCTTGCCGTCGAGCAGCACCTGCCCGGCGGTCGGCTCGACCATCCGGTTGATCATCCGCAGCGACGTCGTCTTGCCGCAGCCGGACGGGCCGACGAACACGGTGATCGTGCCGTCCTCGACCGTCAGGTTCAGCTTGTCGACGGCGACCGTCCCATCCGGATACTGCTTGGTCACGTCGCGGAATTCGATGGTCACTGCCACTCCCCATGTCCCGGTGCGTTCGACCGTAGCCGAGTAGGCGGTGGTTGGCACGCTGTTCCGGCAGGTGGCCACTAGGCTCGGAGTCCGTGAAGGCCCTCGACGACGTCCTCGCCGCGCACGGTGTCGGCGTCCGCCCGCTGTACCGCGTCCTCGACCTGCTGCGCACCGGCGACCACGACCTCGGCGAGCTGGTCCGGCTGAGCACCGCCCCGCGCCGCAGCGTGGAGGCCGTCCTCGCCGCCCTCGGCGACGACCTGGACCGCAGCGGCGACCGCCTGCGCATCGCCCCCGGCGTCGCGGCGTCGTACCTGCAGTACCGCGCGCCGCGCTACGCCGACCCGCTCGAAGAAGCCGTCGCGGCGCACGAGCTGCTGCCGAAGGTCGCCGAGTGGGTGGCCGAGGTGCCGTCGCCGCTGGCCGCGCTGGACCACGTGCAGGCCACGCCGGAGACCGTGCTGCGCCGCGCGCTCTGGCTGGACGCCCAGTACGACCTCGCCTCGGCGCGCCTGCTGTTCCTCGGCGACCACGACCAGACGTCGCTGGCGGTGCGCGCGGTCTGCCCGTCGGCGGCGCTGACGGTCGTCGACCTCGACGAGCGGGTGCTGGCTTACCTGGACGACCGCGGCGGCCGCGAGATCCGGACCGTGCACGCGGACCTGCGCGTCGGCCTGCCACCGGCGCTGAGCGGCGGCTTCGACCTGGTGTTCAGCGATCCGCCGTACACACCCGAAGGGATGGGGTTGTTCGCGGCGCGCGGGGTGCAGGCGCTGCGCGAGCCGAGCGAGGGACGGCTGCTGCTGGCGTACGGCTACAGCCCGCGCCACCCGGCGCTGGGCGCGCAGGTGCAGCGCTCGCTGGCGACGCTCGGGCTGACGTTCGAGGCGATCCTGCCGGGCTTCAACCGGTACTTCGGCGCGCAGGCGATCGGCAGCGCGGCCGACCTGTACGTCTGCCAGCCGACGGCGAAGGCCAAGAAGATGCGCAGCGGCAAGGCGATCTACACGCACGGGCCGCAGTCGGTGGAGGCGGCCGGCACGAAACCGGCGCTGCTGGAGAAGCTGAAGGAGATCGCGGGCGCGGGCGGCCTCGCGCTGGAGTCGCGGCCGGTGGACTGGTCGATCTCCGGCCCCGAGGGTGACGCGATCGCGATGGACCTCTCGGCCGACCCGGGCCCGTGGCTGCTGCGGACGCTGCTGGGCACGAACGCCCGGCGCCTGGCTCTCCTGCTCCCGAACGCCCACCCGGACCTGGCCGACCAGGTCTCCCAAGAAGCGCTGGCGTCACTCGTCCGGGGGAAGTACGCGCTGCGGTACCTGCGGAGCACCCCGGACAACCGGCACGCCGTGGTGGTCGCGGAAGCGGTGGAGCACCAGGACGAGATCCTCACCCGCGCCCACGCCCGCCTGGCGAACGTCTCCCTCGACGTCCCCGAGGACCTGACGGACCTCCGCCTGGTCGACGTCCCTCGCCACCGCCTCGCCGAACTCCTGCGTTCGTGAGCCTGCCGCGGCTGTCGTGAGTGGTAATTAGGGCCGACGAGCGTTCGGCGGAGGTCGAGGCGACGTACGGCAACCCCGGCGTCGACCTGGAAGCCCTCCAGTCCACAGTGGAC